>NZ_JBJHAF010000002.1:0-422204 GCF_054050855.1 Blastococcus sp. SYSU DS0539
GAGGAGGGAGAGGGGCTGGCTGGTGCCGGATCCGTCACCCCAGCCACGGTACGACGCTGAGCCCATTTGTCGTCCCCTGGACGACGCCGCGGCCAAATGCCGTCCCCTGTTGCGTGGAGCCGTTTGGTGGGGGGGGGGGGGGCCCCCCCCCCCCCCGCCCCCCCCCCCCCCCCCCCCCCCCCCCCCCGCCCCCCCCCGCCCCCCACCCGCCCCCGGCCCCGGCCCCCCGCCCCCCCCCCCCCCCCCCCCCCGGCGCCGGGCCGCGATCTCGCCCGCGTCGAGCGCGGCCTCCGGCGGCCGGACGTCGAGCAGCCCCAGGTAGGGCACCTCCACGCCGTCCGCGCGCAGCCGCAGCGCCATCTCGAAGGCGACCAGGCCGCCGAAGGAGTAGCCGATCAGGCTGTACGGCCCGGTCGGCTGCACCCGGCGCACCTCCGCCAGGGCGTCGGCCGCCACCTCCTCGATGGCCTTGTGCCGGCCGTCGGCGTCGGTGAGCGGCAGCTGCAGACCCAGCAGCGGCCGGTCGGTCGCCAGCCGCTCGACCAGCCCGTCGTAGAGGTTCAGCTGCCCCCAGGCGTCGGGGACGAAGAACACCGGTCGGCCGTGTCCCTCGCGCAGCACCTGCATCCTCGCGACGTCGGAGGAGCCGGCGGCCGCGACCGCCTCCGCCAGACCCTGCAGGGTGGGCCGCCGGGCGAAGTCCTGCACCGGGACGTCGACGCCGAGGTCCAGCCGCACCCGTCGCAGGAGGCTGAGCGCCTGCCGGGAGGTGCCGCCCAGGTCGGTGAAGTCGTCCTCGGGCTCGGCCCGGCCCACGCCGAGGACCTCGCACCAGAGGGAGGCGAGGTCGCGCACCGCCGGCCCGCCCGCGGCCCCGGCGCGGCCGGTCGCCTCGACCGCCGAGCGGATCAGGTCCAGGCATCCCGGGTTCCGGAGCGCGTCGGTGTTGACGATCGGGTCGCCGTTCACCGCGTCGCGGGCGGCCCGCTCGGAGCGCTTGCCGTTGTGGGTCAGCGGTAGCTCCGCGACGGCGACCACGAGCGAGGGCACGTGCGCCGGCGACGCCTCCCGGCGCAGGGTCCGGCGGATCGTCCGGTCCAGGTCCCCGTCGAGCCGGGCGCCGGGCCGGAGCACGACGAGCAGGACCATGCGGGTGCTGCCGGGCCGGGCGGGGTCGCGCTGCTCGACGGCCATCGCGTCCGCGATCCCGGGCACGCCCTGCAGCACCGTGTAGATCTCGCTGGGCCCGATCCGGATCCCGTCGATGTTCAGGACGCCGTCCGAACGGCCGTGCAGCCGCGCCGATCCGTCGGCATCGAACTCGATCAGGTCGCCGTGGGTCCACATGCCCGGGTGGTCGGCGAAGTAGGAGGCGTGGAAGCGGGCGCCGTCGGGGTCGCCGAGGAAGCCGATCGGCCGGGAGGGGAAGGGCCGGCGGCAGACCAGCTCGCCGACCTCGCCGACGACCTCGTCGCCGTTCTCGTCGACGGCGGCGACGTCCAGGCCGAGGCTGGGGGCCTGGCACCGGCCCCGGCGCACCGGGGCGTCAGGGGAGCCGAGGACGAAGCAGCCGAGGATGTCCGTGCCGCCGGAGATGGACTGCACCGGGACCGGTCCCACGGCGTCGGCGACCCAGTCGAACTGCCAGTCGTGCAGGACCGCGCCGGTCGAGAGCACCGCCCGGAGCCGGGAGAGGTCGACCTGCCCGGCGGGTCGGTAGCCGGCGTCCTGGCACAGCTGCAGGTACGCCGGGCTGGTCCCGAACACGGTGATCCCGTGGTCAGCGACGAGCTGCCACAGCGTCTCCGGGCCCCGTACCGGCCCGTCGTAGAGCACGATGTGCGCCCCGACGGCGAGCGCCGACAGCTGCCAGTTCCACATCATCCAGGCGGTCGTCGTGTGGAAGTACAGCGTGTCCGCGGGGCGCAGGTCGCCGTGCAGACGGTGCTCCTTGACGTGCTCCAGCAGGGTCCCCCCGGTGCCGTGCACCATCGCCTTGGGTGGTCCGGTGGTGCCGGAGGAGAACATCACGAACAGCGGGGCGTCGAACGGGCGGCGCTCCCAGTCGGGGCCGGCGGCCACGTGCGCGCGCAGGTCGGCCAGCCGGGTGGCCGGTACCGCCCCCTCCGGGAGCGGCTGGTCGTCGAGCACGACCACCTGCCGCAGCGTGGGCATCCCGGTGATCAGCGCGTCGACCGCATCGGCGGGCATCCCCGCGCGGTCGACGACCAGGAGCACGGCCGCGACCTGCCGGAAGCGGCCGAGGAGCGCAGCGACGCCCATGTCCGGCGCCGCCGTGGCCACCGCCGCCCCGATGGCCGCACCGCCGAGCACCGTCACGACGGCACCGGCGGTGTTCGGCGCGACGACGACCATGCGCTCGCCCGCCTGCAGCAGACCGGTGAGCGCGCCGGCCGTCTGCTGCACCTCCGCCCGCATCTGGGCCCGGGTGTACTGCTCGGCCGGGCGGTCGGCGTGCACGGCGGTGAGCGCGGGCCGGTCGTCGGCCCCCGGCAGCGGCCGGAGCAGCGCTTCGGCGTAGTTGAGCGAGACGTCGGGGAAGAACCGGGCCGTCTCGACGTCGTCGCCGGTCAGCACGACGTCCGCGGAGCCCGACCACGGCAGGTCCGACCAGGTCAGCACGGTGCGCCAGAAGGCCTCCGGCTGCCGCACGGAGAAGGAGTGCAGCGCGCCGGGGGAGTCCAGCGGGTCGCCGGCCACCTCCTTGCACCGCGTCCGGAACTCGACGAGCTGGGAGCGGCCCCGGTCGGCGCCGGGGCTGGTGGGGGCGATCGTCACCGAGCGGCCTCCGTCTCGTGGGGAACCGCGAGGCTGGCCACCCAGCCGTCGGGCACGGGCACGTCGCGCACCGTCCAGTCGGCCACGGCACCCTCCAGCCGCCCGACGGTCGTCACCGTCCCGGCCGGATCCTCGCGCAGGCCGGTCCCGCGCGCCTTGAGCACTGCTTCCTTCTGGGTCCACGCACGCGTGGCGGCGACCGCCCGCGCCGTCGCCGGCAGCCGTTCGATCGCCCGCCGCTCCGAGTCGTGCAACCAGCTCTCCTCCAGCACGTCGGGTGACCAGGGGGCGACCTCCTGGACGTCGACCCCCACCCGGCACCCGCGGGCGACCGCGACCAGCCCGAGGGAGCCGCTCGCGGAACAGCTCACGTCCAGCTCCGTTCCGACGACGTCGAGGTAGGGCCGCCCGGCAGGCGTCGTCGCGAGCGGGACCAGGTGGGGCGCCGTGCCCAGCTCGTGGGCGAGCGCCGCGCGCAGGGCGGCACGCAGCAGCACCCGCCGCCGGTGCACGGCCGGTGTCCCGCGCCGGGCCCGGGCCAGCTCGTCGTGCGTGAGGGTCGCCGCGCCGCGTGCCAGCTCCGCCGGTCCGGCCGCCAGGTCGACCCGCCGCACCGCGATGTCGGGGGGGCCGGGGGGCGCGGCCACGGGTACGGCGACGCGGGAGGACACGCCGGAATGCTCGCAGCCGACGCCGACCTGCGAATCCCTCGTCGGGGGGAGCCGTCGGCAGCGTGCCGACCCGGCCGGCTTCGTGGCGGGGGTGCGGCCCAGGTCACAACCGGTGTGGGAGTCTCCGGGCGTGCTGATCTCCCGCGCTGCCCGGGCCGGTGCCGCCGTCGCACTGGTCGCCGTCGCCCTGGCCGGCTGCCGGACCGACCCCTCCGTCGCCGCCTACGTGGGGGACGAGCAGATCGCCGTCGGCGAGCTGCAGGCGGCCGTCGACCAGCGGCTGGCCGACGCGGAGGTCGCCGCCGCCGTGGCCGGCCGCGAGCAGGAGCTCACCCGCCGGGTGCTCGGGCTGCTCATCGAGGGCGAGGTGCACGACGCCGCGGCCGAGCGCTACGGCGTGCAGGTCACCGACGCCGAGGTCACCCGCCGGATCGAGGAGCTGCTCGGCAGCGACGACCCCGAGGCGGTCTACGGCCGCCTCGCCGAGCAGGGCATCGCCCGGGCCGACGTGCGCGAGAGCGTGCGCCAGCAACTGGTGCGCCTCGAGCTCGCCGAGGCCGAGGGCGAGGTGGCCGCCCTCGACGAGGCCGCGCTGCGGGCGCGGTACCAGGAGGTCCGCGAGGAGCTCGGCCAGGTCGAGTTCGGCTACGTCACGGTGCCCGACCGGGCCACGGCCGACGCGGTGGCCGCGGAGCTGGCGGACGACCCGGCCGGCTACGCCGAGGTGGCCGACCGCTTCGCCGGGCCGTACACGCTGCCCGCGCTCGACCGCCGGGCGCCCGACGAGCTGCCGCCCGCCCTGGCCGGCCCGCTCGCCGCGGCGGAGCCGGGCACCGCGGTCGCGGTCCCGGTGCCCGAGACCGGGGGGATCGTCGTCGCCTTCCGCGCCGGCACGGTCTACCCCTCGTTCGAGGAGGTCCGGCCACAGCTCGAGGAGGAGGCCGGGGAGGCGGTCGAGGCGGCGGTGCGGCCGCTGCTCGACGAGGTCCGGGCCGACCTCGACCTGACCGTCAACCCGCGCTACGGCGTGGTGGAGGACGGCCGGCTGCTGCCGCCCGGCGACGGCGGGGTCGTCGACATCCTGGGGGACGAGCCGGACGCGGCTTCGGCAGACTGACCCGGTGCCCGTCGCCCTCGCCGTCCGCGTCAGCCCCCGCCTGCCCGGCCTGCTGAGCCCCGCCGGGTGGCGGGCGGTCTCCTCGGGGCGCCCGCTGGCCGCGCTGCCCGGCGCCGCCGGCACCGCCGAGGTGCTGCGCGCCGACGGGCTGGCCGTCACCGACGCCCCCGACGTCGCCGCCGCCGGTGCGCTGGGCGACGACGTCGTGCTGCTGGTCCCGGCCGGGGAACCGGTGCCCGGCGCGGAGGTCGTGGACGGAGCGCCGGAGCCCGCCGGCGCCCGGCTGCTCGACGTCGTCGCGGTGATGGACCGGCTGCGCTCGCCGGGCGGCTGCCCCTGGGACGCCGAGCAGACCCACGCCTCGCTGCGCGGCTACCTGCTGGAGGAGGCGCACGAGGCCTACGACGCGATCGTCGACGACGACCCGGCCGCGATGCGCGAGGAGCTCGGCGACGTCCTGCTGCAGGTCGCCTTCCACTCCCGCGTCGCGGCCGAGGCGGGGGAGGAGCGCCGGTTCGACGTCGACGACGTGGCCGGCGACCTGGTCGACAAGCTGGTCCGCCGGCACCCGCACGTGTTCGGCGACGCCGGGCCGCGCGACGTCGCGCAGGTGGAGGCCGGCTGGGACGAGATCAAGCAGGCGGAGAAGCGGCGGCGCTCGCCGACCGAGGGCGTCTCCCGGTCGCAGCCGGCCGCCTCCTGGGGCGCCGCCCTGGTCCGCCGGGCCGGGCGGGCCGGCCTCGGCACGCCGGCTCCCGCGGAGCTGACCGTCGACAGCCCCGAGGCGCTGGGCGAGCGGCTGCTCGCCGTGGTCGCGGCCGCCGAGGCCCGCGGCTGGGACGCCGAGGACGCGTTGCGCGAGGCGGTCCGCCGCTACGCCGGCGAGCTGGACGCCGAGGCGGAGGAGCGCACCGGGGCCTGATCGGACCGCCGCCGGGGTGGTCGCAGCCCATGGGCCCTGTCGCGCGACCGCGGGCGTCCCCCGGAAGGAGCACCGCACCTGTGCGGCGGGGTGGCCGGGAACGGTACGCGATCCCAGGGGAGCGGGGTCAGCCCGAGCCCGGTCCCCCGGCCAGGACGGGTACCGGCGCAGCCAGTGCCCCGGCGAGTTGGGCCTGGGTGACGTAGCCCTCCGCGACCGCTAGATCACCGAGCCGGGTCCACGCCTCGTCCCTGGTGGCCTGCAAGTCCAGCAGATCCCGCAGCTGAGCACTGGTCAGCAGACCCTGAGCGACGAGCACCTCACCGATCCGCCGGTGACGGACGACCGAGCGCATGTCCGCGAAGTGCACGGCCTCGGCCGTCCGACGTCCGTAGGTGTGCACCAGGGGCAGCGTGCAGATGAGGGCGGTGATGCCCGCCCAGACGTAGAGCGCGGGGTAGTCGTGGTCCAGGAGTCGGCCGCTGACGATCGCGCCGAGCGCTACGGCCAGCCAGAGCAGATGCGGCCGGAAGGTGCGCCACGTGTCGCTGGTCGCGGCGCTGCCCTTGGCGGTGACCACGTAGACGAGAGGGCGGCCGGCCAGCTGGGCGGCCGCGGCTGCGACGAAGACCGGTGCGGTGATCAGGTCCAGCGCCAGGCCGGACAGGCCCCAGGACCTCCGTTCGTGCTCCACCAGGTTGAAGCGGCGCATGCAGAAGACGAAGACCAGCCCCACGAGCAGGTTCGCGCCGAACAGGAGCGACCACTGCAGGACCGGCAGATGGGTCACCGTGACCCCGCCCACCAGGTACAGCGTCGAGAGGGTGATGCCGCCGACCCAGGCGATCGCCGTCGTCGGGTAGTGGCTCTGCAGCGCGAAGAAGGACAACCGCTGCTGCCGGTTCCGCATGCGCGGGAACATGCGTGGGGAGTGGCGGCGCGCGATCTCCCAGATGCCGTACGCCCAGCGCTTCTGCTGGCTGAAGAAGTCCGAGTAGGTGGCCGGCCCCTCGCCCACGGCGACGATGTCCGGCGTGTAGACGCCCTTCCAGGGGCACCCGGTCGCCTCGTTGACCGCGCTGTAGACGGCCATCGAGGTCAGGTGGTCCTCGATGATGCAGTCCTGGTAGCCGCCGATCTGGGCGAATGCCCGGGGTCGGTACAGATGGTTGGTCCCGATTAGCAGCGGGGCGCCATGGCCGTTCCCGCCCCGCTGGGTGATCCCGTGGAAGACATAGGAGAGCTCGGCCGCTCCGCGGGCGACGAAGGACTCCTGCAGGTTGCCGTAGACCTGCGGTGCGACGACGAAGGCGACATCCGGGTCGGAGAAGTACCCCAGGGTGCGCTCGAGGAAGTTCGGGAACGGGACGTGATCGGGGTCCATCTGGGCCACGACGTCGTACATGTGCTCGTACCGGCTGCGCCAGGCGTTGTGGTTGCCGTGCTTGGTCCTGGCGCGGAACGGCCCGCTCGGCTGGTTCCACTCCGGTCGGCCCTTGCGGCTGAAGTGCCGCACGCCCAGCTCTGCACACCGCGCCCGGATCACGGGGTCATCGCCCTCGTCGAGCAGCCACACGTCCAGGTGCCCGTCGTGACGGATCCGGGTCATCGCCCGCAGGGTGGCCATGACCAGCTCCACCGGCTCCTTGCCCGGCACGATGGTGGTCAGCACGGCGACCCGCTGTCCAGGTCGGGCGCGCATGGGGATCGGATCACGGGCCCGTCCCGCGTGGTAGGTGGTCGTCCAGGTGCGCAGCCCGGTGATCAGTTGCAGCACCACCATGACGGCCAGCCCGGCCACGGTCACGGCGTCGACGACGAATCCCGCTCCCAGCCGGGGGAGGTGCTGCGGCAGCAGCAGGTAACAGATCAGCGCGGCCGCGAGCGTGACGTGGAGCCACCCGAGCGCCAGCACACTGCGCCGCTGCCGGGGGGTCAGCGCGTCGCGGTAGCGCACGCGGTCCCCGTCGTCCTGGAGCCCTCCCGCCACCTCCGTCGCGGTGCGGCCGTACAGCCGCCCGGGCTGCCGGCGGTCGGGAACTCCTGGTGGCGGCTCGTGGACCGGATCACTCACCCTCTGGACGTCGGCCGGCGGTGGACGGCGGACAAGCGATCTGCCGCAGAACCCCACCCGGAGGGGTGACCCGCATCCGGGTGCGGGACCGGCCGCATCCCCTCCTCCGGGTGACCGGCACTCCAGGTGCGCCGGGATCCGGTCGATGGGTGAGGGTGCCCATCCGCTCCCCGGCGCCCCGGCGAGCCGTGGCCCATCGCGCCCGCGGCGGCCCCGGACGACTGGTCGTGGCCTGCCTGGCGGTCCTGACCGCGCTGGTCGCCTACGTCGGATCGGCGTCGCCCCGAGCGCATCCGGGAGACTCGTCCGCGGGACTTCCTGCTGCAGGATCCTCTGCGCGCCCGTGGCCGACGCCCTGCTGCGCACGGCCGGCAGCGCCCACGTCCCCCGACTCCGAGGTGTCACCTCCCATGCCCCTGCAGCGTCCGGTCCTCGGGATCTCCGCCGACTCGGTGGCCGACCTCGACCGGTTCATCGCGGCCACCGGTACGCGACCGGAGGTGTTCGACGTCTTCGAGCAGTGGTCCCGCGACCGCCCGCTGGATCGGCGCCTCGCCGACAGCATCGCGGCACGAGGAGCACGCCTCTCCGTCACCTGGGAGCCGTGGGATCCCGACGGTCCCCGCACCGACCAGCCGGACTACACCCTCGCGTCGATCATCGAGGGGGAGCACGACGAGTACATCGACCTGTTCGCGGCCTCCATCGCCGATCTCCCGCACACGGTCACCGTCCGGCTGATGCACGAGATGAACGGGAACTGGTACCCGTGGGCGGTGGGGACGAACGGCAACCAGGTGGACCAGTTCGTGCCGGCGTGGAGGCACGTACGCGACCGGTTCGCGGCGGTCGGGGTCGCCAATGTCGAGTGGCTGTGGGCGCCGAACGCTTCCTACCCCGGGTCGGCGCCCCTGGCCCCGCTCTATCCCGGGGACGTCCACGTCGACAGCGTGGGGGTCAGCAACTACAACTGGGGAGAGCACAGCCACGACGGCTTCGCCACCCACTGGCGCTCCTTCGACGCACTGTTCGACGCCAGCATCGCCGAGCTCCGGTCGATCACAGATCGGCCGTTGTGGATCACCGAGGTGGGCAGCTCCGACCGGGGCGGCAGCAAGGCGGCATGGTTGGCCGCCATGCTGGGAGAGGTCCAGCGGCGGCCGGAGATCGTCGGCGTGGTCTGGTTCCACCACATCGATCGCGGAACCGGTGTCGACTGGCGGATCGCGCCGGAACCGGCTGCAGCAGCCGCCTGGCGCGCCGGGTTCGTCGCCCGCCCGACCGCCGGGTAGGACCGCCCGGGCCTAGCCGTCGGCGGCCTCGGCGTCGGTGTTCCCCGACGGCCCGGACGCGGCTGGTTAGGCTGCCCCCGTGCCGAGCATCGATGCCGTAGGCGCGCGGGAGATCCTCGACTCGCGCGGAAACCCCACCGTGGAGGTCGAGGTCGCCCTCGACGACGGGACGATCGCCCGGGCCGCCGTGCCCAGCGGCGCGTCCACGGGCGCCTTCGAGGCGGTCGAGCTGCGCGACGGGGGTGAGCGGTACGGCGGCAAGGGCGTCACCAAGGCGGTCGACGGCGTCCTCGACGTCATCGGCCCCGAGCTGGTCGGCTACGAGGCGAGCGAGCAGCGGCTGGTCGACCAGCGCCTGCTCGATCTGGACGGCACCCCCGACAAGTCGCGCCTGGGCGCGAACGCCATCCTCGGCGTCAGCCTGGCCGTCGCGCGCGCCGCCGCCGACTCCGCCGGCCTGCCGCTGTTCCGCTACGTCGGCGGGCCCTCGGCCCACCTGCTGCCCGTCCCGATGATGAACATCCTCAACGGTGGCGCCCACGCCGACAGCAACGTCGACGTGCAGGAGTTCATGATCGCCCCCATCGGCGCCGGCACGTTCGCCGAGGCGCTGGCGATGGGCACCGAGACCTACCACGCGCTCAAGGCCGTCCTGAAGAAGGAGGGCCTGTCCACCGGGCTGGGCGACGAGGGCGGCTTCGCGCCGGACCTGTCGAGCAACCGGGCCGCGCTGGACCTGATCACCCGCGCCGTCGAGCAGGCCGGCTACTCCGTGGGCAGCGACATCGTCTTCGCCCTGGACGTCGCCGCCACCGAGTTCCACGCCGACGGCTCCTACGCCTTCGAGGGCAAGCAGCTCTCGGCGGCCGAGATGGCCGAGTACTACACTGGCCTGGTCGACGCCTACCCGATCGTCTCCATCGAGGACCCGCTCGACGAGGAGGACTGGGCGGGCTGGGTGGCCCTCACCCAGGCGCTAGGCGACCGCGTCCAGCTGGTCGGCGACGACCTGTTCGTCACCAACCCGCAGCGGCTGGCCGACGGCATCGCCCGCGGCGCGGCCAACGCGCTCCTGGTGAAGGTGAACCAGATCGGCACGCTCACCGAGACCCTCGACGCGGTCAACCTGGCCCACCGCAGCGGCTACCGCTGCATGATGAGCCACCGATCCGGCGAGACGGAGGACACCACGATCGCCGACCTCGCCGTCGCCACCGACTGCGGGCAGATCAAGACCGGCGCCCCGGCGCGCAGCGAGCGCGTGGCCAAGTACAACCAGCTCCTGCGCATCGAGGAGGAGCTGGACGACGCCGCCCGCTACGCCGGTGCGGCGGCGTTCCCGCGGCTGAACGGCTGAGCCGGGACCGATGAGCAGCGTGCGGGGCCGGCGGGTCGGTGGGGACGGTCCACGTCCGACCGGCCGCGTGCCCCGGGTGCACTCCACCAGGCCGGTGCGCACCGGCCTGCGGTCGACCGCGTCCAGCCGGCCCGGGCAGCGGCGTCCCAACCGCCGCCCGGAGCGGCGCCCGGCCGCGCCGGCCGCGGCCCGGCGCCGGCCACTGTTCACCGGTCGCGCGGTCGTGCTGGTCGGGCTGGTGCTGCTGCTGGCGCTGACCCTGGCCGGCCCGATCCGGCAGTACCTGGCCGGCCAGGCCGAGCTGACCCGGCTGGCCGCGGAGGGGCAGGCGCTCGACCAGCGGGCCGCCGACCTGGCCGGGGAGCTGGAGCGGCAGTCCGACCCGGCCTACGCGCAGCGGCAGGCGCGCGAGCGGCTGTCCTACGTGCTGCCCGGTGACCGGCTGCTGATCGTCGTCGACGGGGAGGCAGTCGAGGGCGACGCCGGCACGCTGGCCGCCGCGGCGGAGCAGCCGGAGCCGCTGTCCTGGTACGAGGGGCTGATGCGCTCGGTGGCCGACGCCGATGCGGGCGACGGGACCGGCGGGACGGGCACGGGAGGGGCGGGGGAGTGAGCGAGCCGATCACGCCGGAGGACCGGGAGGTGGTCGCCCGGCAGCTCGGCCGTCCGCCGCGGGCGCTGGTCGGCGTGGCGCACCGCTGCCCGTGCGGCCAGCCCGACGTGGTGGAGACCGCGCCGCGGCTGGAGGACGGCACCCCGTTCCCGACCCTCTACTACCTGACCTGCCCGCGGGCCTCGGCCGCCGCGAGCCGGCTGGAGTCCACCGGCCGGATGCGGGAGTGGCAGGACGACCTGGCCACCGATCCGGAGCTGGCCGAGGGCTACCGCGCCGCGCACGAGGCCTACCTCGCCACCCGCGACGCCAAGGACGTGCTGCCCACCCGCGCCACCGCCGGCGGCATGCCCTACCGGGTGAAGTGCCTGCACGCCCTCGCCGGGCACGCGCTGGCGGCCGGGCCCGGGGTGAACCCGATCGGCGACCGCGCCGTCGAGGGCATGGGCGAGTGGTGGGCCAAGGGTCCCTGCGCCCGCCCGGAGGGCCCCGGCTCCGAGGCCGGCGCGTGACCCGGGTCGCGGCGATCGACTGCGGCACCAACTCCATCCGGCTGCTGGTGGCCGACGTGCCCGCCGAGGGCGGGCACACCGACCTGCTCCGCCGGATGGAGGTGGTGCGCCTCGGCCAGGGCGTGGACGCCACCGGCCGGCTGGCGCCGGAGGCGATCGAGCGCACCCGCCTGGTGCTCGCCGAGTACGCGGCGGCGGCCCGGGAGCTGGACGCCACCGGCGTCCGGATGGTGGCCACGAGCGCCACCCGGGACGCGGCGAACCGCGCCGACTTCGAGCGGATGGTCCTCGCCACGCTCGGCCGCGCGCCCGACGTGGTGACCGGTCGCGAGGAGGCGGAGCTGTCGTTCCTCGGGGCCACCGGCTCGGTCGCGGCCGCGGCAGCCGCGCACGGCCACCAGGCGCCCCCGCCCCCGTACCTGGTGGTCGACATCGGCGGCGGCTCCACCGAGTTCGTCGTCGGCGACGCCGGCGGCGTGCTCGCCGCCCGCTCGGTGGACATCGGCTGCGTCCGGCTCACCGAGCGGCACCTGCACGACGACCCGCCGACGCCTGCGCAGATCGCCCGCAGCGAGCGGGACATCCGGGCCGCGCTGGCCGAGGTGACCGCCGAGGTACCGGTCGGACGGGCGGCCACGCTGGTCGGGCTGGCCGGCTCGGTGACCACCGTCGCCGCGCTCGCCCTCGACCTGCCCACCTACGACTCCGAGGCGATCCACGGCTCCCGCATCCCGGTCGACGACGTCCGGCGGGTCGCGGCCGGGCTGCTGGCCGCTACCCGGGAACGGCGTGCGGCGTCGCCGGTCATGCACCCCGGGCGGGTCGACGTCATCGGGGCGGGGGCGCTGGTGCTGCGGGTGCTCATGGACGAGTTCGGCCTGCCCGAGGTCACGGTCAGCGAGCACGACATCCTCGACGGCATCGCGCTGCGCCTGGCCCGCCCCCGGGCATAGGAAGCCATGCCCGCAGACGCCGGGGGCTTCCCGGTCACCCGCACGCCGGCGGGCGTGGTCCGCGGCGCCCGGGCGGTCCGCGAGCTCGCCGTCCTCGACGAGCGCATCTCCGGCTGCTACGCCTGCCCCCGGCTGGTCGCGTGGCGCGAGGAGGTCGCGCGGGTCAAGCGGGCCTCGTTCCGCGACCAGGACTACTGGGGCCGCCCGGTGCCCGGGCTCGGCCCGGCCGACGCCCGGATCGCCGTCGTCGGGCTGGCGCCGGCCGCCCACGGCGGCAACCGCACCGGCCGGGTGTTCACCGGCGACCGCAGCGGCGACTGGATCTTCGCCGCGCTCTGGCGCGCGGGGCTGGCGAACCAGCCCACCTCCACGCACCTCGGCGACGGGCTGGAGCTGACCGACGTCCGGGTCGCCGCGGCGGTGCGCTGCGCGCCCCCGGCGAACGCGCCGACGCCGGCGGAGCGGGACACCTGCTCGCCGTGGCTGGCCCGGGAGCTGGAGCTGCTGCCCCGGCTGCGGGTGGTCGTCGTCCTCGGCGGCTTCGGCTGGACGGCGCTGTGGCCGGTGCTCGCCGCCGCCGGGTACGCGCTGCCCCGGCCGCGACCGGCGTTCGGCCACGGCGTCGAGGTGGAGCTGACCGGGCCCCGCGGCCCGCTGACCCTGCTGGGCAGCTACCACGTGAGCCAGCAGAACACCTTCACCGGCAAGCTCACCGAGCCGATGCTCGACGCCGTGCTGTCCCGCGCGACCGAGCTGGCCGCGACCGCCGGCTGAGCGATCAGCCGGCCGCCAGGTGGGCCGCCAGCGCGGTGCCCAGCGCGGTGACCGCGGCGGTGCACTCCCGCACCAGGCCGGCCGAGGCCTGCCCGACGTGCCAGAGCCCGTCGAACCGGCGCAGGTCGACCGGGACCCCGGCGGCGCGGGCCAGCCCGGCGAGGCGCACGGCCTCGTCGAGCAGGATCTCCTCGCTGCCCACCTGCACGACCAGCGGCGGCAGGCCGGCGAGGTCGGCGGCCAGCGGCGCCAGCTCCGCCGAGCGCGGGTCGCGGCCGGGGGCGAAGTCGGCCGCGCAGCGGGCCAGCCACCCCGGCTGGAGCATCGGATCGGTGCGGTCGTCGGGCCGGTCGGCGCCGGAGAGGTCCAGCCACGGCGACACGAGCCCCAGCGCCGCCGGCAGCGGGGCGCCCTCTTCGCGCAGCCGCAGCGCCGCGGTGAGCGTCAGCCAGCCGCCCGCCGAGTCACCGGCCAGCACCGTGCGCCCGGGGGCGGCGACGCGCCCGCGCAGGTCGCGGTAGGCGGCCAGGACGTCGTCGAGCGCCGCGGGGTGGGGGTTCTCGGGCGCCAGCCGGTAGTCCAGCAGGTGCACCGTGGCCCCGGAGGCGGCGGCCAGGTGGGTCGCCAGCGCCCGGTGCGTGGTCATCGAGCCGATGACGAACCCGCCGCCGTGCACGTACAGGATCGCGCCGGTCGACCGCGCCGCTCCGGGCACCAGCACCTCGGTGGACCGGCCGCCGAGCTGCCCGGTGCGCACCTCGACGCCGGGCGCCGGTGGGGTCGGCGCGGTGACCGCGTCCAACCACCGGCGCTGGATCGCCACCGGCACGCGCGGGGAGAGCACCGGCCGGACCAGGGCGCGCACGCCGGCCCGCATCACGGCGGCCGGGAGCTGCGGCGGCCTCACCGGAGACCCCGGCGGGTGCGCGGCGGTGCGGTGCGGGGCGCGACGGTCATCGACGGGGCCTCCGGTGCGGGGACGGGGAGCCCGGTCACCGTACGGACACCCCGGTGCGGGCGTTCCCGACCCCGCTAGCGTGCGCACCGCGCCCCCGTAGCCCAATCGGCAGAGGCAGGCCCCTTAAAAGGGTTCCAGCGTCGGTTCGAACCCGACCGGGGGCACCGCACCGCCCACGCCGGCGTGACGCGGGGCACCCGGGCGGGGGATCTCCCGGCGTCGTGGAACGCTTCGGGCGTGTCGGGCGTTGACCTGACCGAGTGGAGTGCAGGAGGTTGGCTCCACGACCGACGAGTCACCTCGAGGAGATGACGATGGCCAGTAGGAACCCGGCGTTCAGCCGTGGGTTCGGGAACGCGGGCCCCGGCCAGCAGCAGGCCGGCTGGGGCGGCACGTCCCAGTACGGCGCCCCCCAGTACGGGGCCCCGACGCAGTACGGCGCCCCGGCGCCGCAGCAGGACGCGTACACCGCGCCGTCCCCGTACGGGACGACCGCCGACACGCGCTACATGACGATGGACGACGTCGTCACCAAGACGGGCATGGCGTTCCTGGTCACCGTCCTCTCCGCCGCCGCCACCTGGGCCATGCCCGGTCAGGCCGCGTGGGGGCTGGCGATCCCGGCCGTCCTGGTCGCCTTCGTGCTCGGCCTGGTGATCGCCTTCAAGCAGATCGCCAACCCGGCCGCGACGCTGGCCTACGGCGTGCTCTACGGCGTCGCCCTGGGCGCGATCAGCGAGGCGTTCAACGACGTCTACCCGGGCATCGTGATGCAGGCGCTGATCGGCACCTTCGGTGTCTTCGCCGGCATGCTGGTGGTCTACAAGACCGGCGCCATCCGGGTCACGCCCAAGCTCACCCGTTGGGTCCTGGCCGCCGGCATCGGTGTCCTGGTCCTGATGGTGGCCAACTTCGTGGCCGCCTGGATCGGTGGCGGCGACGGCCTGGGCCTGCGCTCCGGTGGCCCGCTGGCGATCGGCTTCAGCCTGCTGGTGATCGGTGTGGCGGCGTTCTTCCTGCTGCTCGACTTCGACATGGCCGACGAGGCCATCCGTCGCGGGGCGCCGGCCAAGTTCGCCTGGTACATCGCCTTCGGTCTGCTCGTGACCGTCATCTGGCTGTACATCGAGATCCTGCGCCTGCTCAGCTACCTCCAGGACGACTGACCTCGTCCCGCACACGACAGTGGCCCGGTCCCCGCGAGGGGGCCGGGCCACTGTCGTGTCAGGGGGCTACCTCAGGAGAGGCGCTCCAGCACCATGGCCATGCCCATGCCGCCGCCGACGCACATGGTCTCCAGGCCGAAGGTCTTGTCCTTCGTCTGCAGGCCGTTGATCAGCGTGCCGGTGATCCGGGCGCCGGTGCTGCCGAAGGGGTGCCCGACGGCGATGGCGCCACCGTGCACGTTCAGCTTGTCGATGGGTATGTTCAGGTCGCGGTAGCTGGGGATGACCTGCGCGGCGAACGCCTCGTTGATCTCGACGAGGTCGATGTCGTCGATGGTCATGCCGGCCCGCTTGAGGGCCAGGCGGGACGCGTCGACCGGGCCGTAGCCCATGATCTCCGGCGAGAGGCCGGTGACCGCGGTCGAGACGACGCGGGCCAGCGGGGTGAGGCCCAGTTCGGCGGCCTTGGTGTCGCTCATGACGACCACGGCCGAGGCGCCGTCGTTGAGCGGGCAGGCGTTGCCGGCGGTGACCCGGCCGTCGGGGCGGAAGACCGGCTTGAGGCCGGAGATGCCCTCGAGCGTGGTTCCCGGCCGCGGGCCGTCGTCCGTGGTGACGACGGTGCCGTCGGGCGTGGTGATCGGGACGATCTCCCGCTCCCAGAAGCCGTTGTTGATCGACTCCTCGGCGAGGTTCTGGCTGCGGACGGCGAACTCGTCCATCTCCTCGCGGGTGACGCCCTTGAGCAGCGCCAGGTTCTCGGCGGTCTGCCCCATCGCGATGTAGACGTCGGGGAGGTCGCCGTTCTCCCGCGGGTCGGTCCAGGAGTCGGCGCCGCTCTCGGCCACCTTGGCCACGCGGCCCTCGGCGTCGGCGAACACCGGGTTCTTCGTGTCGGGGATCGCGTCGCTGTTCCCCTTCACGAACCGGGAGACGGTCTCCACACCGGCGGAGATGAACACGTCGCCCTCGCCGGCCTTGATGGCGTGCAACGCCATCCGGGTGGTCTGCAGCGACGAGGAGCAGTAGCGGGTGATCGTCGTGCCGGGCAGGTGGTCCATGCCCAGCAGCACGCTGACGACGCGGCCCATGTTGTAGCCCTGCTCGCCGCCGGGGAGACCGCAGCCGAGCATCAGGTCGTCGATGTCGGTGGGGTCCAGGGCGGGCACCTTGTCGAGGGCGGCGCGGACGACGGCGGCGGCCAGGTCGTCGGGCCGCATGTCCTTGAGCGAGCCCTTGAAGGCGCGGCCGATGGGTGAGCGCGCGGTCGCCACGATGACGGCTTCGGGCATGGGAGCCTCCACGATGAGGGGGGTCCGGACGCGGATCGCCGGACGTCGGTCACCCCGAAAACTACCCCCGCCGCACGGCGGGAACTCCCGCCGTGCGCGACGAGGGCCCCGGTGTGGCCCGGGTCACGCGGTCAGCCGGCGACCGGGTCCGTCTCCGCCTCGGCGGGCTCGGCCTGCTCAGGTGTCCGCACCGCCGTCGGGCGGCGGCGGCGCAGCAGCGCCCACGGGCCGCGGGGACCGGTCTCGGAGCCGGCCACCTCGGTCGCCTGGACCTCGGTGCCGGGACGGTTCGCGGCCCGGGCCGCGGCGCGGGCGACCGGCCGCACGGTGTCGCGGCGCAGCGAGCGGAGTCCCCGGTCGGCGCGGGCCGGCCACACGCCGAGCGCGTCGGCGACCGACGGGAGCAGGACCGCCGCCGCGGCGGCGTAGCCGGCGCCGCTGGGGTGGAACTCGTCCACGCTGAACATGGTCCGGTCGGAGGCGAAGGCGGGACCGAGGAGCGAGCCGAGGGAGACGGTGCGCCCGCCGGCCTCGACGACGGCGATGGTCTGCGCGGCGGCCATCTGCCGGCTCCACCGGCGGGCCAGCGTGCGCAGCGGCTGGGCGATCGGCCGGATGGTGCCGAGGTCGGGGCAGGTGCCGACGACGACCTCGCAGCCGGCCGCGGTCAGCCGGCGGACGGCGTCGGTCAGGTGACCCACCGAGACCGCGGTCGAGGTCCGGGCGGTCACGTCGTTGGCGCCGATCATGATGACCGCGACCGTCGGCTTCTCGGCCAGCGCGCGGTCGACCTGCACCTCGAGGTCTGCCGCGCGGGCACCCGACTTCGCCAGGCGGACCAGCCGGACCGGCCGCTCGGCCAGCTCGGCCAGGCCCGCGGCGACGAGCACGCCCGGGGTCTCGGCGGCGCGCTGCACGCCGAGCCCGACGGCGCTGGAGTCGCCGAGCACGGTGAGCACGATCGGCTCGCCGCGGCCCCGCCCGTAGACGCCGTCGCCCGACGGCGGGTCCCCCTCGTGCCGACGGGACTCGACCCGGCGTCGGGCGGACCGGGCCTCCTCGCGGAGCAGGGCGACCAGGGCGGCGCCGGCGATGCCGACCCCGCCGCCGCCGTACGCGGCACCCGTGGCGAGTCGTCGGGCCGTGTCCGTGCGCGTCATGGTCCCTCCGTCCCTGGTCGGTGCCTGCGTCGTCGGATCACCACCGACGTTATCGGCCGCCTACGGTGCAACCTGTGCCCCCATCCCTCCCTGGTATGACCCCGTCCCCGGACCCCGACGACCGCACGCGGCAGATCGTCGGCGTCCTGGTCGAGGCGTTCGGCGAGCTGATGAACGCCGATGCCGACGCCTTCCGCACCAAGTTCCGGAAGATGGCGGCCGATCCGTTCGCCTTCTACCGGGGCAGTGCGCCCCTGTTCTACGCGGACATGGCGACGGCCGAGGACCGGTGGTGCGACGAGCGCACGTCGCGCGTGTGGATCCAGGGTGACCTGCACGCGGAGAACTTCGGCACCTACATGGACAGCGCCGGCCGGATCGTCTTCGACGTCAACGACTTCGACGAGGCCTACCTCGGGCACGTCAGCTGGGACCTCCGCCGCTTCTGCGCCAGCTTCGCGCTGCTGGCCTGGCGCAAGGCGCTCGGTGACGACGTCATCGGCGAGCTGCTGGGCGGCTACCTGCGGGCCTACCTCGACCAGGTCGAGGCGTTCACCCGCTCCGACGAGGACCGCTCCTTCGCGCTGCGGGCCGACAACACCGAGGGGGTGGTGCGCGAGGTCATCTTCGAGACCACCACCCGCACCCGGCTCGGGCTGCTGGAGCGCATGACCGTGATCGAGGGCTACGAGCGGCGGTTCGTCGACCGGCCGCGCAACCGCCGGCTGGGCGACGACGAGCGGGAGCGGGTGCTGGCCGCCCTGGAGCGCTACCGGGAGACCGTGCCCAAGGGCCAGCGGCGCCGGGAGGTCACCTACGACGTGAAGGACGTCATCGGCACCGGCGGGTTCGGCATCGGCAGCGCGGGGCTGCCGGCCTACAACGTGCTGCTGGAGGGCTACGACCAGGCGCTGGAGAACGACGTCGTCCTGTCGCTGAAGCAGGGCAACGTGCCGGCGCCCAGCCGGGTGGTCACCGATCCGGAGATCCGGGCGTACTTCGAGAACGAGGGGCACCGGACGGCGCTGAGCCAGCGCGCGCTGCAGGCGAACACCTCCCAGTTCCTGGGCTACACCGAGATCGACGGCCGCGGGTTCGTCGTCGCCGAGCTCTCGCCCTACGAGCTCGACCTGGACTGGGAGGACCTCACCGAGCCGGAGGAGATCGCCCCGGTGCTGGCCCAGCTCGGCCGGGCCACCGCGAAGCTGCACTGCGTCGGCGACGCCGACAGCGACCACGCGCTGGTGCCGTTCCAGACCGAGGAGGCGATCTCCGCCATGGTCGGGGACCGCCGGGAGGAGTTCGTCGCCGACCTGGTCGAGTTCGCGCACTCCTACGCGCGCCGCACCCAGGAGGACCACCGGCTGTTCGTCAACGCCTTCCGCGCGGGAATCATCCCGGGGATCAGCTCCAGCGGCTCGCACCCGCTGCCGGCGGACCGGCGCGCCGAGTGAGCAGTTGAGGCCGCCGACACGCATCGGCGCGCCGGCTTGAGCGACCACAACTGCTCACTCGGCTCCTCAGCGGGCGCGGCGGCCGCGGCGGGTCCGCAGGTAGTCCGCGACGACGTACTCGCCCAGCCGCTCGGTGTCGGGCTGGAAGACCCGCCCGCCCGCGCGCTGGGTCAGGTCGTGGACGAAGTGGATCAGCCCCGGGTCGGGATCCAGGGCGAAGACGTTCACCGTGGCGCCCGAGCGCGCGACCCGCTCGACCTCGGCGACGGTGCGGGTGATCGTCTCGGGCATCGGCGGCCAGCAGAAGAACGGCGTCCCGTCGTCCTCCAGGTGGGCGGTGGGCTCCCCGTCGGTGACCACCAGGACCACCGGCTCGGCGTCCCGGTGGTGGGCGAGGAAGCGGCGGGCGAGCATCAGGCCGTGCTGCAGGTTCGTGCCCTGCAGCGTGTCCACCGACAGCTCGGCGAGCGTCTCCGGCCGCAGCACCTGGGCGGTGGAGGAGAAGCCGATGATCTCGATCGCGTCCTGCGGGAAGCGGGTGGTCACCAGCGAGTGCAGCGCCATCGCCGTCGACTTGGCCGCGCCCCAGGTGCCGCGCAGCGCCATGGAGTAGGAGAGGTCGACCAGCAGCGCGACGGCGGCGCCGGTGCGCCGCTCGGTCTCCACCACCTCGAAGTCGTCGACCGCGATGCGCACGTGCCGGTCGCCGTCCCCGCGGGGTTCGTGCGCCGTCCGCAGCACGGCGTTCTTGACCGTTCGGATGACGTCCAGCGGCTGCTCGTCGCCGAACCGCCACTCCCGGGAGCTGCCGGTGAGCTCGCCCGCCGCACCGGCGTCGGCGACGTCGTGCTCCCCGCGACCGGTGGCGTCCAGCTGGGCGAACACCCGGCGCAGCGCGGTGGCACCGAGCCGGCGGACGGCCTTGGGGGAGAGCTCGAGGGTGCCGCCGGAGCGGTTCAGGTAGCCCTGCCGCTCCAGCTCGCGCTCGAGCTGGCGGAGTGCGGCGAGGTCGTCGGCGGCGGAGCGGCCGAGCGCGCGCTGCAGCAGCTCCTCGTCGACGTCGGCCAGCGAGGCGCCGGCGTAGCCCTGCGAGAGCTGGTTCGACAGCGCCTCCAGGTCGGCCAGCTCGGCGACGGCGCTGGTGGCGTCGCCCATGCCGAGGGGCTGCTCGCCGTCGGGCACCTGACCGCGCTGCCCCCAGGGCAGGTCGGGGCGGGCCTGGCGCAGCGCGTCGGACAGGTGGGCCATCTCGCTGGCCAGCCCCATGTCCTCCATCGTCTGCGCCATCAGCTCGGAGAGCTCGGCGCGCTGCTCGGGGGAGAGGCCGGCCATCATCCGTTCCTGCGCGGCCGCCCGGCGGGCCAGGGAGTCGATCAGCTCCTCCACCGACTGCGGGTCGTCGGGGAAGAACTGCCCGTGCTTCGCCATGAAGTCGGCGAACTGCTGGTCGGTGTCCTCGCCGCGGTTGTGCGCGTCGACCAGCCGGGACAGGTCCGCGACCATGTCCTTGACCGCCTGCATGTCCTGCTCGCCGGCGTTCTGCAGCGCCTGCTTCATCGAGGCGAAGGAGCTGTCGAGGACCTCGCGGCGCAGCAGGTCCTGGATCTGCTCGTAGGCCTGCCGCCCCTCCGCCGAGCGCCACGACCAGTCCTTGAGCGCGCGGACCGCCCCGGAGGTGTCCTCCGGCAGCGCGTCGAGCTCGGCCTCGGCCAGCCGCGCGGCGTCGTCGGGGTCGGGGAACAGCTCCCGGCGCTCGGCCTCGACCGCCCGCTCGAGCAGCTCGCGGACCTCTTCGAGGGTGCCGTCCATCCGTCCGGCGGTGCGCGCCTTGCGCAGCCGGTCGCGCACCGCGCGACGCAGCTCGTCCAGCCCCCGCCGGCCCTCGGTGCCGCGGCGGAGCAGCTCGCGGAGCGCCTCGCGCACCCCGCTGCCGCCGAGCACCGAGTCACCGATCTCGTCGACGGCGTTGCCGAGGTCGTACGGCGGGGCCAGCGGGTCGGGACCGCCCCGCCAGGCCCCGTACCGGTGTCCCCGCGGACGGCGCGTGCTCACGTCAGGCCCCGTAGACGGTGCGGCCGCCGTCGGTGTCCTTGGCCAGCCGCCGGGTCAGGTAGAGCCCTTCGAGCGCGAACTCCACGGCCGCCGCGGCCTGCTCGGCGGACTGGTCTCCCTCGGGCACCCCGAGCCGGCCGAGCAGCTCGGCCAGCTTCGGGATCGTGCCCAGCTGACCCAGCAGCGCCGGTGCCGGCACGAGGTCCCCGGACTCGACGGTCTCCCCGCCGGTGAAGTGCTCCTGCAGCCCGGTGAGGTCCAGTCCGGCGCAGCGGGCGCGGAAGGTCTGCGCGGTGGCCTGGCGCAGCAGGTGCTCCAGGATCTCCAGCTCGCGGTCGTCGTCGGGGTCGGAGCCCGCGTCGGCGAACTCCACCTTGCCGCGGCTGGCCGGGACGATGCTCGGCAGGTCCACGACCCGGGCCACCGGCCGGGTCTCCCCGGCCACGGCGGCCCGGCGGACGGCGGAGGCGGCGACCGTCTCCAGGCCCGCGATGGCGAACCGCGCGCTGACGCCGGAGCGCTGGTCGACGTGGCTGGACTCGCGGACCAGCCGGGTGAACCGGGCGACGATCTCGACCAGGTGGTGGGGGACGACGGGCTGCGCCAGGTGGTCGGCGCCGAACGCCGTCGGCCAGCTGAGCGCGGCCTCCTGCTCCAGCAGCCGGATCTCGTCGGCGAGCTCGATCGGGTAGTGGGTGCGCACCTCGGCACCGAACCGGTCCTTGAGCGGGGTGATGATCCGCCCGCGGTTCGTGTAGTCCTCGGGGTTGGCGCTGGCGACCAGCAGCAGGTCCAGCGGCAGCCGCACCCGGTAGCCGCGGATCTGGATGTCGCGCTCCTCCAGGACGTTGAGCAGCGCGACCTGGATCCGCTCGGCCAGGTCGGGCAGCTCGTTGACGCTGAAGATGCCGCGGTTGGTGCGGGGGACCAGGCCGTAGTGGACGGTCTCCGGGTCGCCGAGCGTGCGGCCCTCGGCGACCTTGATCGGGTCGACGTCGCCGATCAGGTCACCGACGCTGGTGTCCGGCGTCGCCAGCTTCTCGCCGAACCGCTCGCTGCGGTGCAGCCAGCCGACCGGGGTGGCGTCGCCGTGCTCGGCGATCTGCCGGTGCGCCCAGACGCTGATCGGAGCCAGCGGGTGCTCGTTGAGCTCGCTGCCGACCAGCACCGGGGTCCACTCGTCGAGCAGGCCGACCAGGGTGCGGATCAGCCGGGTCTTGCCCTGGCCGCGCTCGCCGAGCAGGACCAGGTCGTGGCCGGCGATCAGCGCCCGCTCGATCTCCGGCAGGACCGTGTCCTCGAAGCCGACGATGCCGGGCAGGGTGGGCTCGCCGGCGGCGAGGCGGGCGAGCAGGTTGGCGCGCATCTCCGCCTTGACCGGGCGGAAGGTGGCGCCGGTCGCGCGGAGCTCGCCGAGCGTCGTGGAGGAGGGAGAGGGGCTGGCTGGTGCCGGATCCGTCACCCCAGCCACGGTACGACGCTGAGCCCATTTGTCGTCCCCTGGACGACGCCGCGGCCAAATGCCGTCCCCTGTTGCGTGGAGCCGTTTCGTCGCGCCTGCGCGGACCCCTCCGGGGCCCACTCGGCGCGACAGCTGCCGGTCACCCGCCGTCCTCGGCCTGCGCGGACCATGACTCTGGCGTCCTCCGGACGACACCGCGGCCAATTTCCGTCCCCTGTTGCGTGGAGCCGTTTCGTCGCGCCTACGCGGACCCTCCGGGCCCACTCGGCGCGACCCTGCCGTCCGTCCCCGCCTGCGATGATCTCGGCATGAGCGCGCCCCTGGTCAGTGGTGCGGACGTCGAGGTGGCGGCGGAACTGCTCGCCGGCGTCGTCCGGCGCACCCCGCTGGAGCACTCGCGGGGGTTGGCCGACCGCGTCGGCGGCCCGGTGTGGCTCAAGTGCGAGAACCTGCAGCGCACCGGGTCGTTCAAGATCCGCGGTGCCTACACACGGATCGCCCGGCTGACCGACGCCCAGCGGGCCCGCGGGGTCGTCGCCGCGAGCGCCGGCAACCACGCCCAGGGCGTCGCGCTCGCCGCGCGGCTGCTGGGCGCCGAGGCGACGGTCTACATGCCGGAGACCGCCCCACTGCCCAAGGTCGCCGCCACCCGCCACTACGGGGCCACGATCGAGATGCTCGGGCAGTCGCTGGCCGAGCCGCTGCTGGCCGCCGCCGAGCACGCCCAGCGCACCGGAGCGGTCTTCATCCACCCGTTCGACCACCCCGACGTCATCGCCGGGCAGGGGACCGTCGGGCTCGAGGTGCTCGAGCAGTGCCCGGAGGTGGCGACGGTGCTGGTCTGCGCCGGCGGCGGGGGCCTGGTCTCGGGCATCGCGGCCGCGGTCAAGGAGCGCCGTCCCGACGTGCGGGTGGTCGCGGTGCAGGCCGAGTCGGCGGCCGCCTTCCCCGGCTCGCTGGCCGCGGGCCGCCCGGTGGCGCTCGAGACCATGGCCACGATGGCCGACGGCATCGCCGTCCCGATGCCCGGTGAGCTGACCTTCGCCCACGTGCGCGGGCTGGTCGACGAGGTGCGGACGGTCAGCGAGGAGGACCTGTCCCGGGCGCTGCTGTTCTGCCTGGAGCGGGCCAAGCTCGTCGTCGAACCGGCCGGTGTCGCGGCGGTGGCCGCCGTGCTGGCCGACCCGACGGCGTTCCAGCCGCCGGTGGTGGCGGTCGTCTCCGGCGGCAACATCGACCCGGTGCTGCTGCTCAAGGTCGTCCAGCACGGCATGGCCGCGGCCGGGCGGTACCTCTCGCTGCGCCTGCGGGTGCCCGACCGCCCGGGCTCGCTGGCCGCCGTCCTCGCCGAGCTCGCCGCGGTGGGCGCCAACGTGCTGGAGGTCGAGCACGAGCGCACGGGCACCCGCCTGCGGATCGGCGAGGTCGAGGTCTTCGTCGTCCTGGAGACCCGCGGGCCGGTGCACGCCGACGAGGTGGTGTCCGCGTTGCGCCGGGCCGGCTACGCCGTCACCCCGGAGCCCCCGCGCACCGATGAGTCCGCCGGACACCTCCGGTCCTAGCTCCTGACCTCGCACCGCGCGGGGCGCGGAGCGAGGGGCACGGGTGTGCACGCCATCGAGAAAAGCGGTCGAGAACTGTCGGTGGACGGGCCTAGCGTCCGCGGCATGACCGACGCGATCGTCGTCGAGGGGTTGGTCAAGCGTTTCGGCGCCACCACCGCGCTCGACGGAGTGGACCTGACGGTGGCCGAGGGCACGGTCCTGGGGCTCCTCGGCCCGAACGGCGCGGGCAAGACGACGGTGGTGCGCATCCTCGCCACCCTGCTCGCCGCCGACGCGGGGCGCGCAGAGGTGGTGGGGCTCGACGTCGCGAGCCAGGCGGACCAGGTGCGCGCGGCCATCGGGCTCACCGGCCAGTACGCGGCGGTCGACGAGTACCTGACCGGCTTCGAGAACCTGGAGATGGTCGGGCGGCTGTACCGGCTCGGCCGGGCCGAGGCGCGGAAGCGGGCCGGTGAGCTGCTGGAGCGGTTCGACCTCGCGGGCGCGGCCGGCCGGCCGGCGAAGACCTACTCCGGCGGCATGCGTCGCCGGCTGGACATCGCCGCCTCGCTGATCGCCCGCCCGCGGGTGCTCTTCCTCGACGAGCCGACGACGGGCCTCGACCCGCGCAGCCGGCTGTCCATGTGGGAGTTCATCGCCGACCTCGCCGGCGGCGGGACGACGATCCTGCTCACCACCCAGTACCTGGAGGAGGCCGACCGGCTGGCCGATCGGATGGTCGTCATCGACCGCGGCCGGGTCATCGCCCGGGGCACCGCCGACGACCTGAAGGCGCAGGTGGGCGGGCAGCGGCTGGAGTTCACCGTCACCGACGCCGCCGTGCTGGCCGGCATGGTGGAGCAGTTGCGCCCGCTGGCGCTCGACGAGCCGCACGTCGACGTCCAGGCCCGTCGGCTGTCGATGCCGGTGAGCGGCGGTGCGGAGGTCCTCGCCGAGGCGCTGCGCCGGCTGGACGGCAGCACCGCGGAGATCTTCGACGTGGGCCTGCGCCGCCCCGACCTCGACGACGTCTTCCTCGCGCTCACCGGCCGGGCGGCCGAAGAGGTCGCCGCGCCCGACGACCCGGCCGACCGGCCGGTGCCCACCGGAGGCGTCCGATGAGCGGTCTCGCCGTGACGCTCGCCGACAGCGCCGTCATCACCAAGCGGAACCTGATCAAGGTCAAGCGCGTGCCCGACCTGATCGTCTTCGCGACGCTGTCGCCGATCATGTTCGTGCTGCTGTTCCGCTACATCTTCGGCAGTGCGATCCCGCTGCCGGAGGGGATCACCTACGCGGAGTTCCTGCTGCCCGGGATCTTCGCCCAGACGGTGATCTTCGGGAGCACCATCACCGGCGCGAGCATCGCCGAGGACCTGCAGAAGGGGCTCATCGACCGGTTCCGCTCGCTGCCGATGGCGCAGTCCGCGGTGCTCATCGGGCGCACCGTGTCCGACCTCGCCCTCAACGTCCTCACCATCGCCGTGATGATGGTGACCGGCTTCGTGGTGGGCTGGCGGATCCACACCTCGGTGGGCGAGGCGGTGCTCGGCGTGCTGCTGCTCCTGGCCTTCGCCTACGCGATGTCCTGGGTCATGGCGATGGTCGGGCTGCTGGTGCGCACGCCCGAGGTGGTCAACAACGCCAGCTTCATCGTGATCTTCCCGATCACCTTCATCGCCAACACGTTCGTCCCCATCGAGGGGTTCCCGCCGGTGCTCAAGACGTTCGCGGAGTGGAACCCGGTGTCGGCGGTGGTCCAGGGGGCGCGGGAGCTGTTCGGCAACGTGGCCCCCGGGGCCGGTCCGTCGGGTGACAGCTGGGCGCTGCAGAACCCGGTGCTGTACGTCTTCATCTGGGTGGCGGTGTTCCTGGCGATCTTCGTCCCGCTCTCGGTGCGCACCTACCGCCACGCCGCGGGTCGCTGACCGGGACGTCAAGATGGACGCGATGAGCACCGTCGACGCCCCCACCCTGTCTCCCGCCAACCCGCTCGCCGCGCCGTCGGAGCTGCCCTTCCGGCTGCCCCCCTTCGCCGACGTCGACCTGGAGCACTGCCGGGAGGCGCTGCTGGCGGGCATGGCCGAGCAGCGGCGGGAGGTCGAGGCGATCGTCGGGTCGGACGAGGAGCCCGGCTTCGAGAACACGATCGTCGCGCTGGAGCGTTCGGGCGCCCTGCTGGACCGGGCGTGGTCGGTCTTCGGCAACCTCTCGTCGTCGGTGGCCACCCCGAGGTTGCGGGAGATCGAGCGGGAGATCGCACCGCTGGCCGCCGCCCACGAGGACGCGCTGCGGCTGGACCCGGCGCTGTTCGGGCGGGTCGACGCCGTGCACGCCACGCGGCACGACGCCGGCCTCGACGCGGAGTCGCTGCGACTGGTCGAGCGCTACCACCTGGACTTCGTGCTCGCCGGGGCCCGGCTGGACGTCGACGGCCGCGCCCGGCTCAGCGAGCTGAACCAGCAGCTTTCGGAGCTGTCCACGACCTTCGGGCAGCACCTGCAGCTGGCCACCGAGGCCGCCGCCGTCCGGGTGGCCGACGTCGCCGAGCTGGACGGGCTCTCCCCGGAGGAGGTCGACGCCGCCGGACAGGCGGCCGCCGACCGCGGCCTCGACGGTCACCTGCTCACCCTGGTGCTGCCGACCGGGCAGCCGGTGCTCACGAAGCTGCGCAACCGGGACCTGCGGCGGCGGGTGTTCGAGGCGTCGGTGAGCCGGGCCTCGGCCGGCGAGCACGACAACCGGCCGGTGGCCGAGCGGATCGCCCGGGTGCGGGCCGAGCGGGCCCGGCTGCTCGGCTTCGACACCCACGCCGACCTGGTGCTGGCCGACTCCACCGCGCGCACCACGGCCGCCGTCGACGAGATGCTCGCCTCGATGGTGCCGGCCTCGGTGGCCAACGCGGAGGCGGAGCGCGAGGTGCTGCGCGCGGCCGCCGCCCGCGACGGCGTCGAGCTGGCCGCCTGGGACTGGGCCTTCTACGCCGAGCGGGTGCGGGCCGAGCGCTACGCCGTCGACACCGCCGCCCTGCGCCCCTACTTCGAGCTGGACCGGGTCCTGGTCGACGGCGTCTTCTCCGCCGCGGAACGGCTCTACGGCTTCCGCTTCACCCCGCGCCCCGACCTCGCCGGCTACCACCCCGACGTCCGGGTGTGGGAGGTCCGCGACGCCGACGGTGCCGAGGTGGGGCTCTACCTGGGCGACTTCTTAGCCCGGGAGGGCAAGCGCGGGGGAGCGTGGATGAGTTCCTTCGTCCGCCAGTCGCGACTGCTCGGCACCCGCCCGGTCGTCGTCAACAACCTCAACGTCTCCCGGGCGCCGGAGGGGCAGCCCACGCTGCTCACCCTCGACGAGGTGAACACGCTCTTCCACGAGTTCGGGCACGCGCTGCACGGGCTGAGCTCCGCGGTGACCTACCCCCGGTTCTCCGGCACCGCCGTGCCGCGGGACTTCGTCGAGTTCCCGAGCCAGGTCAACGAGATGTGGGCGCTGTGGCCGGAGGTCCTGGCCGGCTACGCGCGGCACGTGGAGACCGGCGAACCGCTGCCGGCGTCGGCCGTCGAGGCGATCGACGCCGCGCAGCTGTGGGGCGAGGGCTTCGCCACCCTGGAGTACCTGGGCGCCACGCTGCTGGACCAGGCCTGGCACCGGATCACGCCCGAGACCGAGATCGGGGACCCGGTCGCCTTCGAGCGCGCCGCCCTGGAGGCGGCGGGGGTGGCGTCCGAGCTCGTGCCGCCGCGGTACCGGACCACCTACTTCCAGCACGTCTTCGCCGGCGGGTACTCGGCCGGCTACTACTCCTACATCTGGTCGGAGGTGCTCGACGCCGACACCGTGGAGTGGTTCAAGGAGAACGGCGGCCTGCGCCGGGAGAACGGCGACGCGTTCCGGCAGCGGCTGCTCGCGGTGGGCGGCTCCGTGGACCCGATGGACGCCTTCCGCGCCGTCCGCGGGCGTGACGCCGACCCGGGCCCGCTGCTCCGCCGCCGCGGCCTGGCACGAGGCTGACAACGCTCGAGACGGGTTGTCCGGCCGAGTGGGCCCCGTAGGGGTCCGCGCAGGCGTGACGCAGCGGCTCAGCGGTGGCCGGGGACGGCTCGTGGCCGCGGTGGTCGTCCGGAGGGCGACGGTGTCACAGCCAGGGGAGGCTGAGCACCAGGTCCAGGTCGTCGGGCGCCGTGCCGTCGCGGACCAGCCGGTTGGGCTGGCGGTGGCCGCACGCCGTGCAGCGGTGGACCACCTGCCAGCCCTTGCCCGACTTCTCCACCAGCCCGATCGGCTCCATCGGCTGCCGGCACTCGCTGGCGCGGTCGCCCGGCAGGTCGTCGACGTGCAGCGACCACAGGCAGTACGGGCAGTGGTTGCGGTAGTGCCCGTCGGTGTTCGCCGGCACCGGTGCGGCGCAGTGCACGCACGGGAAGCCGGTGTTCTCCGCCCGCCGGGAGCGGGCGCGCGGCGGGGTCACCGGCCCGTCAGGGGACGAACGGCTCGATGCCGACGACCTCGACGGTGATCTCCCGGCCGTTGGGCGCCTGGTAGGTGACCTTCGTGCCCGGCTTGGCCCCCATGATCGCCGCGCCGAGAGCCGACTCCGGCGAGTAGACGGTCAGGTCCGTCGTGCCCGCGATCTCCCGCGACCCGAGCAGGAACTTCTCGGTGTCGTCGTCGCCCTCGAACCGGATGGTGATGACGGTGCCGGTGGCGGCGTGCGTGACCTTCGTCGGCGGCTCGCCGACGTGGGCCTTGCGCAGCAGGTCGGTGAGCTGGCGGATCCGCCCCTCCTGCTTGCCCTGCTCGTCCTTGGCGGCGTGGTAGCCGCCGTTCTCCTTGAGATCGCCTTCCTCGCGGCGGGCGTTGATCTCGGCGGCCATGGCCGGGCGGTTCGCCACCAGCTGGTCGAGCTCGGCCTTCAGCCGGTCGTGGGCTTCCTGGGTGAGCCAGATGCCCTGGTCCTGCTCGTCAGTGGGGGTGGGCACGGGGGAGAACTCCTGGAACTCGGGGTGCCGCCCGGTGCGGACGGCCGTGGTCGATCCGGCCAAGCTAACACCGCGGGAGCGGCCGACGCTGCGACGCGCGACCCGGTCCCGAATGCGGAACCGTAGTGTATCGGCGCGTGATCGACGACACGTTCCGCCTGTTCGGGTGGCTCACCAGCGAGGCGTCGGCCACACCCCGGTGGCCATCCGTCATCGTCGGCGTCCGGCGGGGGACACTGTTGCGGTGACCCAACCCGACCAGTTGCGCCTGCTCGCCGTGCACGCTCACCCGGACGACGAGTCGAGCAAGGGCGCCGCCACGATGGCGAAGTACGTCGCCGAGGGCGTCCGCGTGATGGTGGCCACCGCCACCGGTGGCGAGCGCGGCTCGGTGCTGAACCCGGCGATGGACCGCCCCGAGGTCTGGGAGCGGCTGCCGCAGATCCGTGTCGAGGAGATGGCGAGGGCCCGCGAGATCCTGGGCATCGAGCAGGAGTTCCTCGGCTTCGTCGACTCCGGGCTGCCCGAGGGCGACCCGCTGCCCCCGCTGCCCGAGGGCTGCTTCGCCCTGGTGCCGGTCGAGGAGGCCGCCGCCCCGCTGGTCGCGCTGATCCGCCGCTTCAAGCCGCAGGTGATCACCACCTACGACGAGCGCGGGGGCTATCCGCACCCCGACCACATCAAGACCCACGAGATCTCGGTGCACGCCTTCGAGGCCGCCGGTGACCCCGACCGGTACCCGGAGCTCGGCGAGCCCTGGCAGCCGAGCAAGCTCTACTACCACATGAGCTTCACGCTGCCGCGCACGAAGGCGCTGCACGAGGCCATCCTCGCGACCGGCGCGGAGTCGCCCTACGCCGAGTGGCTGGAGAAGTGGGATCCCGCCCACGACATCTCGCACCGGGTGACCACCCGCGTGCCGTGCGGCGAGTACTTCCCGGTCCGCGACGCCGCGCTGATCGCGCACGCCACCCAGATCGACCCGCTGGGCCGCTGGTTCGCCTGTCCGGTGGACACCCAGCAGCAGATCTGGCCCACCGAGGACTACGAGCTCGCCCGCTCGCTGGTCGACACCCCCACCCCGGAGGACGACCTGTTCGCCGGTATCCGCAGTGAGGTGACCGTCCGATGACCGCACAGGTGGACGCGGTGAGCATCCTGGCCGCTGCCCAGCAGCAGATGCCCGAGGACGTCGGCAAGGCCGGCCCGTTCGGCCTGCTCCTCATCCTGCTGCTGCTCATCGCGGTGGCGCTGCTGGTCAGGTCGATGAGCGGGCACCTGAAGAAGCTGCCCCGCAGCTTCGACCCGGCGGACCAGGAGGAGCGGGTCGAGGTCCCCGACGACCTCTCCGGGCTGGACGAGGCGCGGCGCGGGCCGGGTCAGGACCTGCTCGACACGCTGCGGCGCGCGCCGCTGGCGATCGAGCCGCCGCGCCGGGACGGCGACGACCGGAGCTGAACTTCCGCCCGGGGCGGGGTGGAACGTGGGCTCCGGCCGGGCCGTTGATCCCTCCGTGACCCTCATCCAGCGGCGCCTCCTGCTGGTGCCCGCCACCCTCGCCGTCGTCGCCCTGGCCGGCTGTGCCGGGTCGGGAACGCAGGGAGCCGTCGATCCCGGGGTTCGCGCGGCGGAGCAGGTGTTCGTCGAGCCGCCGGCCGTCGTGCCCGATCCGTCGGGGACCTCGGCGACGCTGCAGGTCACGACAAGCATGGACATGGCCTGCGCGGTGGTGTTCGGACGGGACGAGTCCCTCGGCGAGGGGACCGCCACGGACGCCGACATGGGCGGTGGCGCCCACGCCGAGCACCGGGCGGTCATGCGCGGGCTCGAGCCCGACACCGAGTACTTCTACCGGGTGCAGGGATCCGGGGCCGACGGCAGCCTCTACCGCAGCGAGCTGAGGAGCTTCCGGACGCCGCCGGCGGAGGTGGCCGCCGCGCCCGGCCCGAGCGCGTCCCTCGGCGCCGTGGTCGTCGACGTCAGTTCCGCGTTCTCCGCGGCCTACGCCGCGGCCAACGCCGTGGACGGTGACCTCGGCACGGAGTGGTCCAGCGACGGCGACGGCGACGACGCGTCGGTCACCCTGGACATGGGCCGCCAGGTGGACGTGGTGGGGGTGGCGCTGCGCAGCCGGGCGATGAGCGACGGTTCGGCGATCATCGAGACCTTCACCGTCACCGTCGACGACGGGCAGACCTACGGGCCCTTCGAGGCGGGCACGACCGCCATCGTCAACGCGACCGACTTCACCGGGCGGGTGCTGAGGATCGACGCGGGGACGACCAGCGGCGGCAACACCGGCGCCGCCGAGATCGAGCTGTACGAGCGGCCCTGACGGGTCCGGGGAGCGCAGCCGTCCGGACGGGCCGGTCCCCGACGCGCCGGTGACCCCCGACCCGACGCGCCGGTGACTTCCGACCGGCGCGCCGGGTGGGATACCGGCCGGCGCGGACGAGGGTTGTCCGGGACGCGTGCAGCCGGGAAGGTGTCCACCTCGGTGGGGGGCGCCGGCGCCGATGCCCCCGACGCGGCACCCAGGCGACGGAGGCACCGTGTCCCCCGACCTCATCGGACTCAGTCTGCTCGTGCTCGGCGTCCTGCTGCTGGTCGCCAAGCTGATCCGGATCCGGTCCCGGATCGCCCAGAAGCTCTTCCTGCCCAGCTCGATCATCGGCGGCTTCCTCGCCCTGCTGATCGGCCCGGAGGTCGTCGGTTCCATCGCCGAGGCGATCGGCGGGGAGGGCGCCCCGCTGACCGGCGGCCTGTGGCCGGCGGAGTTCCTCGACGTCTGGGCGTCGCTGCCCGGTCTTCTCATCTCGGTGGTCTTCGCGACGCTGTTCCTCGGCGAGCGGATCCCCAAGGTGAAGGAGGCCGCCGAGCTGGCCGGGCCGCAGCTGGCCCTCGGCGTGACGATGGCGTCCGGCCAGTACGTGATCGGGCTGCTGCTCGCCGTCCTCCTGCTGGTGCCCTTCCTCGGCCAGGACCCGATGGTGGGCGCGCTGATCGAGGTGGGCTTCGAGGGCGGGCACGGCACCGCGGCGGGGCTGGGCGACACCTTCGCGGAACTGGGTCTGCCCGAGGGGCAGGACCTGGCGCTCGGCCTGGCCACGGTGGGCGTCGTCGCCGGTGTCGTCGTCGGCATCGCGCTGATCAACTGGGGGGTGCACACCGGCCGCGCCGAGGTGCTGGAGAGCGACGCGAAGACCTCGCTGGCCGAGCAGCGGGGGCTCTACGAGAAGGAGGAGCAGAAGCCGGCCGCGACGATGACGGTGCGCACCGCGTCGGTCGAGCCGCTGGCCATCCACTTCGCCATCGTCGCGGTCGCCATCCTGGTCGGGCTCGCCCTGCTGGAGGGGCTGCAGGCGCTGGAGGCGGCGCTGTGGGCCGACACCGTCGAGCTGTTCGAGTACGTCCCGCTGTTCCCGCTGGCGATGATCGGCGGCGTCATGGTGCAGAAGCTGGTCGACCGGTTCGACCGGACCGGCATCGTCGACCGGCAGATGATGGTGCGGATCCAGGGCATCGCCCTCGACCTGCTGATCATCAGCGCCCTGGCGACCCTGTCCATCCAGGCGATCGCGGACAACTGGGTCACGTTCCTGCTGCTGGCCGTCGCCGGTCTGACCTGGAACATCTCGGTCTTCGTCTTCCTGGCCCGCCGGATGATCCCGCGGTTCTGGTTCGAGCGCGGCATCGGCGACCTCGGGCAGTCCCTGGGCGTCACGGCCACCGGGCTGATCCTGATCCGGGTCGCCGACCCCAACGCGGCCACCCCGGCGATGGAGGCCTTCGGCTACAAGCAGCTGGGCTTCGAGCCCTTCTTCGGCGGCGGCCTGGTCACCGCGGCGTCGCTGCCGCTGATCGCCCAGTTCGGCCCGATCCCGCTGCTGATCTTCATGGCCGTCCTGCTGGTCGTGTCGGTGGGGGTCGGCATCTTCTGGTTCGGCCGCCGGACGCCGGCCGAGGAGGCCGCCCGCGCCCCGGGCGGCTGAGCCGTGGGACGCCTGCGCCCGCCTCCCGCTGCACCGCTGGACGACGGTTCCGCTCTGGGCGCAGCGACGGGCCTTCCCGGCGACGATCGCCCCTGCTTACCCGGAGAACCCGTCAGCTCTTGACCCACGCGTCGGTGCCGGTCATGACGCGGCTGCGCCAGCCCGAGCGGCTCCTCCTCGACACCCTGGTCGACGCCGGGGTGGCGCGGTCCCGGTCGGAGGCGCTGGCCTGGGCGGTGCGGCTGGTCGGCCGGCACGCCGACGAGTGGCTGACCGAGCTGCGGGACGCCATGACCTCGGTCGAGGAGGTCCGGGCCCGGGGTCCGCAGGTCGGCTGAGGCCCTGCGGCCGCGGCCAGGGACACTGGGCTCCGTGCCCGCCCATGCCGTCCCCGCAGCCACCGACGTCCTCGTGGTGGGGGCGGGCCCGGCCGGGTCCGCCGCCGCGGCGTGGGCGGCTCGCGCCGGCCACGACGTGGTGGTCGCCGACGCCTCGGTCTTCCCGCGCGACAAGACGTGCGGTGACGGGCTGACCCCGCGCGCCATCGCCGAGCTGGACCGCCTGGGCCTGGGGGACTGGGCGCGGTCCAAGGCCCGCAACCGCGGCCTGCGCGCCGCCGGATTCGGCCGGGAGTGGCAGCTGCCCTGGCCGGGCGGCGACTTCCCCGACCACGGCAGCGCCGTGCCGCGCACCGAGCTCGACGCCCGCATCCGGAAGGCGGCGCTCGACGCCGGGGCCGTGGCCGCCGACGGCGCCCGGGCCGTGGACGTCGAGCGGAGCGGCGAACGGGTCACCGGCGTCGTCTTCGAGCACCCCGACGACAGCCGGAGCACCGTCTCCTGCCGCCGGCTCGTCGTCGCCGACGGGGTGCGGTCCCCGCTGGGCCGGGTGCTCGGGCGCGAGTGGCACCGCGACACCGCCTACGGGGTCGCCGCCCGTGGCTACGTGCGCTCCGGCCGGGCCGACGACGAGTGGATCTCCTCGCACCTGGAGCTGCGCGGCGCCGAGGGGGAGCTGCTGTCCGGCTACGGGTGGGTCTTCCCGCTGGGCGCCGAGGCCGGCGAGGTGAACATCGGCGTCGGCACCCTTGCCACCGCCCGTCGTCCGGCCGGGGTGCAGCTCAAGTCGCTGCTGGAGACCTACGCCGAGTCGCGGCGCGCGGAGTGGCGGCTCGACGGCGACGTCCGGCTGCCGGCGTCCGCGCTGCTGCCCATGGGTGGTGCGGTGTCCGGCGTGGCCGGGCGCAACTGGGCGCTGGTCGGCGACGCCGCCGGGTGCGTGAACCCGCTCAACGGTGAGGGCATCGACTACGGCCTGGAGACCGGCCGCACCCTCGCCGGGATGCTCGACGAGGACGACTGGACGGCGGCGTGGCCGGCGACGCTGCGCCGGCACTACGGCGAGGCGTTCTCCATCGCCCGGCGGCTGGCCGGCCTGCTCACGGTGCCGCGCTTCCTGCCGGCGGCGGGGCCGGTCGGGATGCGCTCGCGCGCCCTGATGACGGTCGCCCTGCGTGTGATGGGCAACCTCGTCACCGACGAGGACCGCGACGTCGTCGCCCGCCTGTGGCGCACGGCGGGGAAGGCGTCCGTGCGCTTCGACGACCGCAAGCCGTTCAGCTGACCCGGGTCCGCCCGAGCGGGGTCCCGGAAGGTCCCGCGCGGCGCGAATCAGCGCTCAGCGCCCCCGGGGGCACGGCTCCTGGCCGCGGTGCCTGAGCGGAGCTCAGACGAAAGGGGAGTTGAACACCGCGAAGTAGACGGCGATGTAGTGGCAGATCGCCGCGACGACGGTCATCGCGTGGAACACCTCGTGGTAGCCGAAGGTCCCGGGCCACGGGTCGGGCTTCCTGAGGGCGTAGGTGACCCCGCCGACGGTGTACAGGACACCGCCGACGGCCAGCAGCACCATCGAGGCGACGCCGGCGATGTGCAGGATGTCGGTGAGCACGAAGACCGCGACCCAGCCGAGGCCGATGTACAGCGGGACGCCCACCCAGCGCGGCGCCGTCGGCCAGGTCATCTTGAGGGTGACGCCGGCCAGGGCACCCGCCCAGACGCCGGCAAGCACCCAGAAGCCGGTCGGCTGGTCCACGGCCAGCAGCGCGAACGGCGTGTAGGTGCCGGCGATGAACAGAAAGATCATCGAGTGGTCGAGCCGCTTCATGATCTTCCAGCCGCGCGGTGACCAGCGCCGGCGGTGGTACAGCGCGCTGATCCCGAACAGCCCGCAGATGGTCAGGCAGTACACCGTCACCGACCACCCGGCCCGGGCGCCCTGGGCCGAGGCCAGCGGGACGAGGACCGCTCCGGCGACGATCGCGCCGAAGAAGGAGAACAGGTGGATCCAGCCGCGTGCGCGGGGCCGGGTGTCGGGGTGGTCCCAGTCGTCGTCGTCGAAGTCCGCGGCGGTCCAGGTGTGCTCGACCTGCTCGCCCTCCGCGGCGACGGTGCCGATCACCTGCCGGGCTTCGGACTGGAGCTCCGCCCCGTCGGCCTCCACCCGGACTCGCGCGCGATCGTGGGGAGAGACGCTCATGCGCCGAGGCTACGGAGCCGTAGGTTGTGCGTCATCTGGAACGGGCTGTGAGCTTCCTGCCAGCCCGGATGCCGGACGTGGCGCGACGGGCCCCGGCGGGCTCCCGGCCGACCGGCGGTGAGGGGCCTAGGGTGACCGCCGTGAGCGTGCGCCGGCGGGTCCGTGACGCCCTCATCCAGCTCTACGAGCGGCGGCTGGCCCGTGCACTGGTGGACGCCGACGTGCCGAAGCACGTCGGCGTGATCATGGACGGCAACCGGCGGTGGGCCCGCGCCATCGGCCTGGAGGACGTCGCCCACGGGCACCGCCGCGGCGCGGACAAGATCGTCGACCTGCTGGGCTGGTGCGACGACGCCGGGGTGCAGGTGGTCACCCTGTTCATGCTCTCCACCGACAACCTGCGCCGTCCCGACTCCGAGCTGCAGCCGCTGCTGCGCATCATCGAGGACGTCGCCGTCGACCTGTCGCGCCCCGGCCGGCCGTGGAAGGTGCGGCAGATGGGCGCCGCGGAGGTGCTGCCCGCCGAGACGGTGGCCGTCCTCAAGCAGGCCGAGGAGGACACCCGCGACCGCGCGGGGGCGACGGTGAACCTCGCCGTCGGCTACGGCGGGCGGCGGGAGATCGCCGACGCGGTCCGCTCGCTGCTGGCCGAGCACGCGGCCCGCGGCACCTCGCTGGAGGAGCTGGTCGACGTGCTCGAGGTCGAGCACATCGCCGACCACCTCTACACCCGCGGCCAGCCCGACCCGGACCTGGTCATCCGCACCAGCGGTGAGCAGCGGATGTCGGGCTTCCTGCTGTGGCAGACGGCCAACGCGGAGTTCCACTTCACCGACGTCTACTGGCCGGACTTCCGGCGGGTCGACTTCCTGCGGGCGCTGCGCGACTACTCCGCGCGGCACCGTCGGTTCGGGGAGTAAGGGGGCCGGGCGGCCGGGGCCGCAGGCGCGGCTGCGAAACTGCCTGCATGACCGCGGGAGCTCTCGACGTCCCCCTGGAGTACGTGCGGCTGGGGCTGCGCTTCGACCGGCTGGAGCCGGGCTTCGTCGACGCCTACACCGGCGACCCCCGGATCCGCGCCCAGGTGCAGGACGAGCCGGCCCCGACGGCGCGGCAGCTGCGCGACCGGGCGCGGGAGCTGCTCCGCGAGCTCGACGCCGCGGGCCTGCCCGACGACCGCGCGGACTTCCTCCGCGGCCAGCTCACCGGGTTGGAGTGCAGCGCCCGGAAGATGAGCGGGGAGCCGGTCGGCTTCGTCGACGAGGTCCGCGGCTACTTCCAGGTCGACGTCGAGCTCGGTGACGAGGCCGCCTACGCGGGCGCGCACGCCGAGCTGGACGCCCTGCTCCCCGGCGACGGCACGCTCGCGGAGCGGTACGCGGCGCACCGGCGTCGGGAGGAGTGCCCACCGGACCGGCTGGAGACCGCGGTGCGGGCCCTGTCGAGCGCGCTGCGCGACCGGGTGCGCGGCCAGTACGGCCTGCCGGAGGTCGAGACGGTGCGCTACGAGGTGGTCACCGACAAGCCGTGGTCGGGCTTCAACTACTACGAGGGCGGCTACCGGTCCCGGGTCGCGATCAACGCCGACCTGCCGCACCGGCTCTCCCAGCTGCCGCACCTCGTGGCGCACGAGTCCTACCCGGGGCACCACACCGAGCACTGCCGCAAGGAGAGCGGTCTGGTCGAGCGGTCGGGGCGGCTCGAGCACACCGTCTTCCTGGTGAACACCCCCGAGTGCCTGATGGCCGAGGGGCTGGCCGACCTCGGTGTCCCGGCCGCGATCGGCGAGCGCTGGGGTGCGTGGTCCGCCGAGATCCTCGGTGACCTCGGCCTGCGGTTCGACGGCGTGCTGGCCGAGCGGATCGCGGCCGCCGCGGCGCCGCTGAACCGGGTGCGGCAGGACGCCGCGGTGCTGCTGCACGACCGGGGCGCCGACGCCGACGAGGTGAGCGCCTACCTGCAGCGCTGGGCGCTGGTCAGCCCCGAGCGGTCCCGGCAGCAGATCCGCTTCCTCACCGACCCGCTGTGGCGGGCCTACATCTCCACCTACGTGGAGGGGTTCGACCTGCTGTCCCGGTGGCTGGCCGCCCGCCCCGCCGACCAGGCGGTCGCCGACCGCTTCGTCCGCCTGCTCGACGAGCCGCTGACCCCGCAGCGGATCGCCGCCGAGATCCCGGCCGCCTGACCCGTGCGCGCCCGTTCCCCGGCGCAGGCCCGGTTCCTGGGTCTGTGGACCGCGGGCTGGCTGGCCGGGCTGCTGGTCGCCGGCATGGTCCGGTTCGGCGACCCCGCCGTCCAGTGGCCGGTGCTGCTGGTGCCCGCCCTCTGGGCGCTGATCGCCGTGCGGCCCCGGCGGTCGTCCCGGGCTCCCGCACGCGGGTGGGCCGACGACGACGGGCGGCACCCGGGCACGTGGGACGAGGAGGCGTGGGACGAGGGAGCGTGGGACGAGGGAGCGTGGGACGGGGACGCCCGCCGGTGGCCGCCCCCGGGCGAGCGCACCGACACCGTCGAGCGCCCGGCGCTGCGCCGCCGGGCCGACGACGCCGGCGAGCGGTGGTGACCGGCGCCCGCTGAGGCCCTCGGTCAAACCGGTGGAAGCTCGGTCACGTGGTCGAGAGGGTCCGCGACTTCTTCGTCGGTGGCTACGGCACCGGGACGGCCTGGTGGGCCGTCGCGATGACCGTGCTGCTGGTGGTGCTCGGCTGGTTCTTCGGCGCGCGCCGGCTCCGCCGCGAGTCGAGCTGACCCACTGGGACGGCTGGTGCGGGTGCGTCTTCCGGGTGACATCCACCCCGTTTCGTGGGGTCCGCGTCACACGGATGTCACCCCGGGGGCCTAGCGTCCGCAGTGGACGGCGAGCTGCCCTCGTCGTCCACGGGAGGCCCGGTTGGTGCGACAGCGTTCGTCGACCAGAGGGGCCGGTACCCGGCCTCTGCGCCGGGGCCCGGCCACCTTCGGACCGGGGCGCGCCGTGCGCCCCGACGGGAGTCGACCGTGACCACTCGCCCCACGTTCGTCCTCGACACCTCCGTGCTCCTCTCCGACCCCCGTGCGCTGCTGCGCTTTGGCGACGCCGACGTGGTGCTGCCGCTGGTGGTCATCGGGGAGCTGGAGGACAAGCGCAACCACCCCGAGCTGGGCTGGTTCGCCCGGCAGACGCTGCGCATGCTCGACGACCTGCGGGTCACCCACGGCCGGCTGGATGCTCCGGTACCGATCGGTGAGGACGGCGGCACGCTGCACGTCGAGCTCAACCACAGCGACCCGTCGGTGCTCCCGGCCGGCTTCCGCAACGACAGCAACGACTCGCGGATCATGGTGGTGGCGCTCAACCTGCGGGCCGAGGGCCGGCGGGTCTGCCTGATCACCAAGGACGTGCCGTTGCGGGTCAAGGCGGCCGCGGTGGGCCTGGAGACCGACGAGTACCGGGCGCACGACGTGGTGGACGCCGGCTGGACCGGCATGGCCGAGCTGAGCCTCGACGACGCCGAGCTCGACGAGCTCTACGAGGCGGGGGAGGCCTTCCTGCCCGCGGCGGCCGAGCTGCCCACGCACACCGGGCTGGTGCTGCTGTCCTCGCGCGGGTCGGCCCTGGGTCGGGTCCTGCCGGACAAGCAGGTCCGCCTGGTCCGCGGCGACCGGGAGGCGTTCGGGCTGCACGGCCGCTCGGCCGAGCAGCGGGTGGCGCTGGACCTCCTGCTGGACCCGGAGATCGGCATCGTCTCGCTCGGGGGCCGGGCGGGCACCGGCAAGTCCGCGCTGGCGCTGTGCGCCGGGCTCGAGTCGGTGATGGAGCGGCGGGCGCACAAGAAGGTGGTCATCTTCCGGCCGCTGTACGCCGTCGGCGGGCAGGAGCTCGGATACCTGCCGGGCAGCGAGGGCGACAAGATGTCGCCCTGGGCGCAGGCGGTCTACGACACGCTCGGCGCCCTCGTGTCGAAGGAGGTGCTCGACGAGATCGCCGCCCGCGACCTCATCGAGGTGCTCCCGCTGACCCACATCCGCGGTCGTTCGCTGCACGACTCCTTCGTGATCGTCGACGAGGCGCAGTCGCTCGAGCGGGGCGTGCTGCTGACCGTCCTGTCCCGGCTGGGCAGCAACTCCCGGGTGGTGCTCACCCACGACGTCGCCCAGCGGGACAACCTGCGGGTCGGCAGGCACGACGGCGTCACCGCGGTCATCGAGAAGCTCAAGGGCCACGTGCTGTTCGCGCACACGACCCTCACCCGGTCCGAGCGCTCGCCGATCGCGGCGCTGGTCACCGAGATGCTCGAGGACCTGCCGCTCTGACCTGATCCCGGCCTCCGCTCTGGGGGTGTTCCTCGTGCTGTGCGGGTTCTGCAGGGGCCACGGAGCGCGAGAACCACCCCCAGAGCGGAGCCGTCCACAGGAGACGTCGTCGTCCACCGGATCGCCGCGGACCTGGCACCGGGGACGGCCCGCCCCCGACCGTCGGCGCATGAGCGAGCAGCCTGCCGTCCCGCCCCTCCGCCTCCGCCGCGACGCCGTCGCCGAGGGGTGGTCCGACGACGAACTGGCGCGGGCCGTGCGTGCGGGGGAGCTGTCGCGGCTGCGGCGCGGCGCCTACGTCGACGCCGTCATCCCCGCCGCACCGGCCGCCCGCCACGCCCTGCTCGTGGCGGCCACCGTGGCGCAGCTGCGCCGGCCGGCGGTCGTGAGCCACCAGTCGGCGGCGGTCCTCCTCGGGCTGCCGCTGTGGGGCGTCGCGCTCGACCGCGTGCACGTCACCCGGCCGCCCGGCTCGTGGAGCGACCGGAGCGCGGTGCTCTGCTGCCACGTGGCGCGCATCCGGGACGACGAGCTGGTCGACGTCGGCGGCGTGCCGGTCACCGGCCCGGTCCGCACGATGCTCGACCTGGCTCGGTCACTGCCGCACGAGGCCGCCGTCGTCGCGCTGGACGCCGCGCTGCACCGGGACCTGCTGGCGCACGACCAGCTGCGCGCGCGGCTGTTCGACATCGCCGGATCGCCCGGGGCGCGGAGCGCGGCACGCGCGGTCGCGGCGGCGGACGCCCGCAGCGAGAGCGTCGGCGAGAGCCGCAGCCGGGTCATCCTCCAGCGCTGGCAGCTCGCGCCGTCGGCGCTGCAGTTCGAGATCAGGTCCGGGAGCGGGGGGCTCGTCGCCCGCACGGACTTCGCATGGGAGGACGCCGGGCTCGTCGGGGAGTTCGACGGGCGCGTGAAGTAGGGCCGGCTGCTGCGGCCGGGGCAGGAGCCCGGGGATGCGGTGTTCGGCGAGAAGCTGCGGGAGGACGCCGTCCGGGACGAGCAGTGGGACGTGGTGCGCTGGATCTGGTCCGAACTCGCCGCCCCGTACCGGCTCGCGGCCAAGGTGCGCAGGGCCCGGGAACGGGCCGCCCGCCGCCGGAGGTGACAGCTCTGGGGGTCGAACTCGTGCTCGCGGGGTCCTGCAGGGCTCCGACAGCGCGAGGTGGACCCCCAGAGCGGCCGGACGGGTCAGGCGTCGGCCGGTTCCTCGGCGGGCCGCGGCCGGGCCTTGCGGGCGGGCTTGGGCGGAGCGGCGACCGCGCGCACCAGCGCGACCGCGCCCCAGCCGGCGGCCAGGCACCACGGCAGCCGGTTCACCATCTCCTCGGCCGTGAAGTCCCCGCGCAGGCCGAGGGCGAGCACGGGGACGGCCAGCACGAACCCGACGAGGAGCACGTCCCAGCGCAGCGGGCTCATGCCTGCGGGCTGTCCAGGCGCTCGCAGAGGAGCGACGCCCAACGGTGCGGCGTGGCGCGCACGCCGTCCAGGAGGGCCACGGGCACGGTGAGCCGCTGCAGCACCGCGGCGGGATCCGCGCTGAGATCGGTGTCCTGCACGACGAGCGCGTCCACCCGGGCCAGCCCGTCGAGCCACAGCTCCAGGTCCTCGGGCTTGCGGGTCGCCTCCACGACGGCCCACACCGCGACCGGCGACCAGATGCCCAGCATCTGCGCCATCCAGTAGACGTCGCTGCGCAGCGGTGCGTCGACGGCCACGATGGTCAACGTGCCGGCGGCGGATGCCTCCTGACGGCGGTCGATCGCCGCATCGATGGTCGTCATTCGGCTGCCCTTGGGGGCCAGGCCCGCCAGGTCGCCGCGGGTCGCCCACTGCACCCGGTCGGGGTCCAGGCGGAGCGAGGCGGCCAGGGACCGGGCGGCGCGCAGCGTCTCCACCCCCGGGCCGACCAGGAACAGCACGTCGCCGGCGCCACTGGGCAGCTCGGGCAGCTCCGGCAGCCGGGCGGCCAGCGCCCGGGTGAGCGCGGCGTAGGTGCCGTCGACCGCGACCCGGCCGGCGAAGTCCCCGCCGAGCAGCTCCTGCGGGACGCCGAGCCCGGCGAGCCCGGCGACGACCTCGTCCGGCGTGGCCGGGGCCGCGGCGGTCCGCGGCGAGGGCGCCGGCGCGGCCGCGACCGGCGTGATCGCCGCGTCGTCGTCGGCGTCGTCGAGCTCGGGCAGCTCGGGCAGGTCGTCGCTCGCCATGAGCGGGGCCACGGGCAGCCGGGTCACGGTGGCCAGGGCGCGGCGCGCCGGGGCGGCCACCTCCGGCGCGGTCTGCTCGTCCGTGTCCCCGGGCGCCGCCGGCCGCGAGGACGGGACGGCGGGACGGGACGACGACGGCGGCACCGGCGGCAGCCCGCGGCCGCGGGCACCCGGCAGCGACGGGAGCAGGGAGACGCGCGGCATGACGGTCGTCGCGTCCAGGGACATCGTCATCGGCGCCGGGTCGCTGGCCGTGCGGGCGAGCATCGGTGCCAGCTCGACCAGGTCCGCGGCTTCGGCGACCTCGGCGACCTCGGCGACCTCGGCCACCTCGGCGGCCTCGGCGGCGTCGGCGGGGTCGACGGCGACTGGGGCCGCGGCTACCTCCGCCTCGAGCTCTGCGGCAGCGGTCGCGGCGGTCTCGACCACCGGCAAGTTGGTCTCCTCCCGCGGCTGCGGGGCCTCGACGGGCGCCACCGACTTGTCGCCGGCGGGCAGGGAGGCGGCCACCGGGACGGGCACCTCCGCGGTGACCGGTGGCAGCCAGTCCTCGACGGCGGCAGCGGGGGACACGACTCCGTCGGCGGGCACCGACGGAGCCTGCTCGCCGAGCAGGACGTCGGACGGGATCGGGACGTCGGTGGCCGGCTCGCCCCACAGCGGCGTGGCGACGGCGGAGTCGTCCCGGTCCAGGTCGGGAGCCGTCGCCCGGGGAGCGGGGGAGTCGAACAGGGACAACGAGGAGGAGGGGGCCGGGAGGTCGAGCGCCGCCTCGGCGACGGGCGCCGCGTCGGGCTGCGAGGCGAACAGCGGGGCGGTGGACACCGGAGTGGCGTGGATCGGGGCGGCGACCACCGGGGCGAGCGGCTCGGCCGCGGGCTCGGCGAGCAGCGGCTCGGCCACGGTCCCGGCGAACTCGGGCTCGACCAGGACCGGCTCGGTCACGGGCTCGGCGATGGCCTCCTGCGGCGGGTCACCCGCGAGCATCTTGCGCAGCATCCCGGCGAGCGCCTCGTCGGAGTGCCCCTGCGCCAGGGCCGCGCGCAGCGCCTCGGCGATCTCCTCCTGGCGCGTCGACGGGGACGGCGCGGCGGACCGCTCCGGCTCCGCCCAGGCCGGCAGGCCCGCGTCCGTGGCGATGGACGTGGAGGGCGGCGCGGTGGCCTGTTCTCTCACCGTGGTCTCCTCCTGGTGCACGGCCTCGGACCGCGTCGACGGGGCTGAACGGATGGCCGCGGCCAAGGTGCGACGGGGCGCCGGCGTGCCGGTGAGCGCATTCGCGGACGTCCCGGAGGCCGGCTCCGCGGACGGGAGCGCGGTGGGCTGCGCCAGCGCCTCGGCGACCGCCTGGCGCACCTCCCGGTCACCGGAGACCATGCGGGCCAGCGCCGCCGTGAACGGTGAGGGAGCCGGTGCCGGGGCGTCGTCGCGGGACGTGGTCACGGGCCGTTCCGCCGGCTCGGGGACCGCGTGCTCGCGCGGCGCGGGGGCAGCCGGCTCGCGGGTGGCGGTGGGGAACGTGGCGCGGTGCGCCGCGGCCCGGCCGTAGCCGGTCGACGGAGCCGACGGAGCCGACGGGGCCGACGGAGCCGACGGGGCCGACGGAGCCGACGGCGCGCCGTCGCCCGGCGCGGGGACGGAGGACGTCGCGGGGCCACCCAGCAGGCCGGCCAGCTCGTCGAGCCGGTCGTCGTCGCCGGTGGACCGCGCCGCCGGGGTGGGCCGCGCCGTCACCGGGCGCGACGAGGCCTCCCGCACCGGAGCCGCGCCGGACGACGGGGCGAGCGGACGCGCGGCCTCCGCGGCCCACGCGGCCGCGCCGTTGCGGGCGGGTGCCGCGGTGCGGGCGCGCGCGGGAGCGGCCGACGCCAGCGGGGAGTCGTAGGCGGCGGGAGCGGGGCCGGTCGACGGCGAGGGGACGCCGGGACGGTGGAACTCGTCGGGCGCCACCTCGGCGATGAAGCGCTCGGTGGCGAAGAAGCCGAGCACGCCCCCGGAGCGGACCCGGCGCACGCCGACGACCCGGGCGTGCGGCCCGAACTGCTCGCGCGCGGCCGCGATCGCGTCGTCGCGCGAGGCAGCCTCAACGGATCGCAACGGCACCGCTCACCACTCCCAGCGACTCGATCTGGGCCGTCCGGGACACCTCCGCGTAGGAGATGACCGGCAGCCGGGGCAGGATCTGGCGCATCAGCCGCGCGAGGGCCGCGCGCACCTGGGGCGAGCAGACGAGGACCGGGGACAGGCCCTGCCGCTCGGCCTCCTCGAGCATGCCGCTGCAGCCGTGGACGAGGGCGTCCACCGCGCCGGCGTCGAGCGCCAGGACGGCGCCCGCCTCGCTCTGGCGGACCGACTCGAGCAGGCGCTGCTCGAACCCCGGCTCCAGGGTGAACACGTGCAGTCGCTCGTCCGGCGTGACGTAGGGCTGGCTGATCGCCGAGCCGAGCGCCGACCGGGCCGCCTCGACGAGACCGTCGAGTTCGGTCGAGTGCTTGGCACGCACAGAGAGTGCCTCGAAGATGCGCACCAGGTCCCGGATCGACACACCTTCGGCGAGCAACGCGTGCAACACGCGTTGCACCTCTCCCAGGGTGAGCACCGTGGGGGTCAGCTCCTCGACGACGACCGGGTGCGTGCGGCGCACCATCTCCACGAGCAGGCGGACGTCCTCCCGGCCGAGGAGCTCGGCGGCGTTCTGCCGCACGACCTCGGCGAGGTGGGTGGTGATGACCGAGGAGCGGTCGACGACGGTCGCCCCGGCCATCTCGGCGGCGCGCTGCAGCTCGGCGGGCACCCACTTGGCGGCCAGGCCGAACACCGGCTCGATGGTCGGCTTGCCGGGCAGGCCGTCCAGGGCGTCGCCGATGGCGAGGACGGTGCCGGCGGGGGAGGTGCCCTTGGCCACCGGGACGCCGTTGAGCCAGATGACGTACTGCGACGAGGGCAGGTCGAGGTTGTCGCGGGTGCGCACCAGCGGGATGACCAGGCCGGTCTCCATGGCGACCTTCCGGCGCAGCGCCTTGACCCGGTCGAGGAGGTCCCCACCGCGGGCGGTGTCGACCAGGTCGACGAGGTCGAAGGCGACCTCGAGCTCCAGCGGGTCGACCCGCATCCTCTCGGCGATGGCCTCGGGGGAGTCCGGCGCGGGCTCCAGCTCGCCGGCGGCCGCGGCGCCCTCGGCGTCCTCGTCGACCTCCGGCCGGTCGGTCAGGCGGGTGGCCAGGAAGAGGAAGAGCGCGCCGATCACGAAGAACGGCAGCTTCGGCAGGCCGGGCAGGAGGCACAGTGCCATGGCCGCGCCACCGGCGATGCGCACCGGCTGCTTGAAGCGGCCGAGCTGGGCGAGCAGGTCGCTGCCCATGTCGCCCTCGGTGGCCGAGCGCGTGACGATGATGCCGGTGGCGGTGGAGAGCAGCAGCGCCGGGATCATGGAGACCAGGCCGTCGCCGACGGTCAGCAGGGAGAAGGTGGAGACCGCCTCGCCGGGCGGCATCCCGCGCTGCATGACCCCGATCGCGAACCCGCCCAGCAGGTTGACCAGCGTCACGATGATGCCGGCGATGGCGTCGCCCTTGACGAACTTGCTGGCGCCGTCCATCGAGCCGTAGAAGTCGGCCTCGGCGGTGACCTCGTGCCGGCGCTTGCGCGCCTGGGCCTCGTTGATCAGGCCGGCGTTGAGGTCGGCGTCGATCGCCATCTGCTTGCCGGGCATCGCGTCGAGGGTGAACCGGGCACCGACCTCGGCCACGCGTCCGGCACCGTTGGTGATCACCACGAACTGCACGATGGTCAGGATCAGGAAGACCACGAGGCCGACGATCAGCGAGCCGCCGATCACGAAGTGCCCGAAGGCCTCGATGACCTTTCCGGCATAGCCGTCGGTGAGCACCAGGCGGGTGGACGAGACGTTCAGCGAGAGCCGGAACAGCGTCGCGACCAGCAGCAGCGACGGGAAGACCGCGAAGTCCAGCGGCCGCCGGATCTGCATCGCGACGAGCAGGATCAGCAGCGAGACGGTGATATTGAGGCCGAGCAGCAGGTCGAGCAGCGCCGCCGGCAGCGGGACCACCAGCATGAGCACGATCGACACGACGCCGATCGGGACGGCGGCCTTGCCCAGGCCCTTCACTGGCCCGTCCGGGGCGGGCACGACCGACGCTGGCTCACCCCTCCCTCATCGGCAGGCGGGGTGCGCGGCGGTACCGCCGTCCTCCCGCACCGTCCACCGTGCGGGTGGAAGCGCCATGACGAGGGGACGTGATCATGGCCGTCCCCGGCCGGGGCGGGCTCAGGCGGCGACGGTCGGGCGGCGCCGGCCGGCCTTCGGCAGGTCGGTCGTGTCGGGCGCCTCGAAGCCCGGTCGGTGGAGGCCGCCGCGCACCCCGCGGGCGCCGAGGTGCATGACGAAGGCGAGCACCCGGGCGACCGCGGTGAACAGCTGCGGCGGCACCTCCTGGCCGAGGTCGCAGGAGGCGTGCAGCGCCCGGGCCAGGGGGATGTCCTGGACCATCGGGACCCGGGCCTCCGCGGCCTTCTCGCGCAGCTTCGCCGCGACCGCCCCGGCGCCCTTGGCGACCACGCGCGGCGCGCCCTGGGCGGCGTCGTACCTGAGGGCGACGGCGACGTGGGTGGGGTTCACCAGCAGGACGTCGGCCTCGGCGACCTCGCTCATCATCCGGTTGCGCGACATCGCCATCTGCACGCCGCGGCGGTGCGCCTTCATGTACGGATCGCCCTCGGACTGCTTGTACTCCTGCTTGATCTCGTACTTGCTCATCCGGAGCTCCTTCATCATCTTCTTCCGCACGACGACGTAGTCGGCGACGGCGATGACCAGACCGGTGACGGCGACGACGCGGAACATCAGGACGGCCGAGTCGGTGAACGTGGCCGCGACGGCGGAGAGCGGCAGCGCGCCCGCGGAGGACACCAGCGCCTGCGCCCGATCGCTGGTGATGATCACGACCGTGCCGAGGGCGGCCGTCTTGATCAGCGCCTTCGTCGCCTCCCAGATGCCCTGGGTGCCGAACATGCGCTTCAGGCCGGGGAACGGGTTGAACTTCTTCAGCTTGGGCTGCAACGGCTTGGCCGTCGCGTGCACGCCGCCCTGGGCGGCCGACGACGCCACGCCGACGACCATGAGCGCGAGCGCGGTCGGGAGCAGGGTGGTCAGGAAGGCCCTGAGCGCCAGGCCCAGCAGCGCGGTCACCGCGGTCGGCTCGGGGTTCTTCACCACCGAGCCGACGTGCACGAACAGCAGCTGGACGGCGTCGAACGCGTTGCCCACGAGCATGGGCAGCAGGAAGCTGGCCGCCGCCACGCCCAGCCAGGTGCCGAGCTCCTGGGTGCGCGGGATCTGCCCGTCCTTGCGCGCCTTCTTCAGGCGCTGGGGAGTCGGCGCCTCGGTCTTCTCACCGCCCGGTCCGTCCTTGGCCATCAGCCGCCGCGCAGGGAGATCATGGCGCGGGTGCCGTGCTCGAGCAGGCCGTCCAGGGCCGGGGGCAGCAGCGGGAAGGTGAGCCCCAGCATCGCCAGGGTCAGCATGATCTTCACCGGGAAGCCGAGGGAGAAGACGTTGAGCGCGGGCGCGGCCCGGCTGAGCAGGGCCAGCGCGACGTCGGCGAGCAGCAGCACCGCGACCATCGGCCCGGCGATCTGCAGCGCGGCCAGGAACATCATCGAGAACGCGGTGATCAGCACCGCCGCGATCTGGTCGGTCGGTACGTCGCCGCCCACCGGCAGGCCCTCGTAGGAGGTGGCGAAGCCCTTCACCATCAGCAGGTGCCCGCCGCTGGTGAACAGCAGGGTGGTGGCCAGCAGGTAGTGCAGCTTGCCCAGGGAGCCGTTCTGCGTCATCGCCAGCGGGTCGTAGCCCGGCTGCAGCGAGAAGCCGCCGGCGAGGTCGAGGATGTCGCCGGCCATCTGCACCGCGGTGAACAGCACCTGGACGACGAAGCCCAGCGCGGCCCCGATGACCACCTCGGTGAGCGCGGTGACCAGCAGGAAGCCGGCCGTCGGCGCCGGCAGGGTCGGTGCGATCTGGGTCGACAGCAGCACCGACAGCGACAGCGCCAGCGCGCCCTTGACCGCCCCCGGGATGACCCTCGCGTTGAACGGCGGGGCGAAGAGGACGAAGCCGGCGGCGCGCGCCGTGCCGAGGAGCAGGGCGGCGAGGGTGACCGCCGGGACCGAGAGGTCCACGGCGCTACGTCCGGTCGAGCAGCGCCGGCAGCTGGTCGAACAGGGTGTGGGTGAAGCTGACCAGCTCGGCGAGCACCCAGTTCCCGGTCACCAGCAGGGCGATGGAGACGGCGATCATCTTCGGGACGAAGGAGAGGGTCGCCTCCTGGATCTGCGTCGCCGCCTGGAACAGCGAGATCAGGAAGCCGACCAGCAGCGCGGTCAGCAGGATGGGGGCCGCGACCTTCGCGGCGACCATCATGGTCTGCGCGGCGATCTCCGTGACGTCGGCGTCGCTCATCGCTACCCGGCCCCCCCGTACGACCCCACGAGGGCGGTCGTGATCAGCGCCCAGCCGTCGACGACGACGAAGAGCAGCAGCTTGAAGGGCAGCGACACGATGGTCGGCGGGACCATCATCATGCCGAGCGCCATGAGCGCGGCGCTGACGAGCATGTCGAGCACCAGGAACGGGATGAAGATGACCAGCCCGATGATGAACGCGCTCTTCAGCTCCGACAGGACGAACGCCGGGATCAGCGTCGTCATGCTGACCGATGCCGCGTCGGCGGGGGCCTCCTCGCCGGACAGCCCGATCATCAGCTTCAGCTCGTCCTCGCGGGTGTTGTCCAGGAGGAACTCGCGCAGCGGCACGACCCCGGCGTCGTAGGCCTGCGAGACCGACATCGCCCCGTCCATGTACGGCTGGACGGCGAGCTCGTTGATGTCGGTGAACACCGGGCCCATCACGAACAGCGTGAGGAACAGGGCGATGCCGGTGAGCACCTGGTTCGGCGGCGACGTCGCCATGCCGAGCGCGTTCCGGGTGAGCCCCAGCACCACGATGATCTTGGTGAACGAGGTGGCGAGCAGCAGCACCGACGGCGCGACCGACAGCACGGTGATCGCGAGGATCAGGGTGATGGAACTGCTCGGCGAGCCGTCGCCGATGGAGATGTCCACGTTGCCGTCGACCGCCGGGGCGACCGGAGCCGTCGGGGCGGTGGGCGCAGTCGGTGCGGCCGACACGGGGTCGGCGAGCAGGAGCGCCGCCACCGCGGCGGCCACGAGCGCGAGCAGGACGACGGCGGTGCGGCGCCGCGCCACCCGGTGGCCGTCCGCTCGCGGCAACGGCCGCACGAGGGCGGTCATGGCTTGCGGACCGTCCGCTCGCGCAGCCCGTCGACCAGCGTCCCCCAGCTGTTCCGGTCCAGGACGGAGCCGGCGAGCACCCCGGTGGAGGAGCGGGCGACCTGTGCCGGGATCGCCGGTGCGTCCTCGGCCTGCTCGCCGGCGGCGCGCAGCCGGGCGGGGGCGCGCCGCTCGGCCAGCGCGGCGTCCACGGCCGCGCCGTCCACCTCGGCCAGCAGGGTGACCTGTTCCTCGGTGGCGCCGATGACCAGGACGACGTCGGCGATCCGGACCACGTTCACGGTGCTGGTGCGGCCCATGCGCTGCCGGGCGACGACCTCGATCAGGCCGTTGCCCTGGCCGAGGCCCTTCTTCTTGGCCAGCCGGGCGGCGAACCACAGCACGCCGCCGATGAGGGCCAGCGACAGGAACAGCCGGATGATCATCCAGGTCATCGGGCCGCCTCGCTCTCCCCCGCGAGCGGGAGGTCCCCCCAGCTCGGCGGTGCGACCACCGTGGCGGCCCCCGGACGCGGGGTGGGCAGGTCGCTCACGAGGCCGCGGCCCCCAGCTCGGCGGCGTCGGTCACGATCTCGCTGATCCGCAGCCCGAAGTCCTCGTCGACGACGACCACCTCGCCGCGGGCGATGAGCGTGCCGTTGACCAGCAGGTCGGCCGGGGCGCTGGCGGCGCGGTCGAGCTCGACGACCTCGCCGGGGTGCAGGGAGAGCAGCTCCTGCACCGTCATCCGGGTGCGCCCGATCTCGACGGTGACCTCCATGGCCACGTGCCGGAGGAGCTCGAGGCTGCCGCGCTGGCCGCGGGTGGCGGGGAGGGTGACCTGGAGGGCCAGGGTCGCCTGGTGCTCGCCGTCGGCCAGCAGCGGGACGGCGACGAACATGCCCTTGTCGCGCAGCCCGTCGAGCGCGGCGACCGGCTCCTCGGTGCGTTCGGCGGCCACCCGGACCCGGCCCAGGGTGGCGGCGGCCGCCTCGAGCGCGGGGCGCAGAGCCGAGGCGACGTCCAGCTGGCCGACGGGGGAGTTCTCCAGGGCGTCGACGACGTCGCCGGAGACCACCAGGACGACGTCGCCGGACACCTCACCGGAGAGCGCGGCGGTCACCGCGACGGCCGCGGCCAGGGGGAGGGGGGCGGTGTCGGGGTCGCTGACCGGGGCGCCGGCCGTCAGCACGGAGGTCGAGGGGACCAGGGCGGCGGCCGCGCGGGCGGCCGCGGCGACGACCGCCGTCACGGTCTGGGAGTCCTGCGAGTCGGTGCGGGGCGCGGTCATGCGGAGTCCTTCGCGGCGTGCGGAGCGTGCGGGGTGGGGACGATCGAGGCGGCGAGTCGGCGCCGGTGGTTGCTGGCGATGGCGTAGGCGAACGTCACGTCGTTGGTGGTGACCTCCAGCGGGCTGTCCCGCGGGTGGCGGAGCAGCAGCACGTCGCCGACGGCGAGCGAGAGCAGGTCGGACGAGGAGACCGTGAGCGGGGCGAACCGCACGCTCACGTCGACCGGGACGAGGTTCAGCCGGGCGGCCAGGGCCTCCTGGGCGCGCTGCCGCTTGCGCAGCGCGGACTCGGACAGCTGCGGGGACGCCGCGTTGTTGAGGGCCTGGGCGAACGAGGAGAACGGCAGCACGAGCGTCGCCTCGCCCTCGCGGCTCCCGACGGCCATGCCGAAGGTGGCCACCATGACGGTGTCCGAGCCGGCGGCGGCCTGGGCCAGCTGGGGGTTGTACTCGCGGCCGACGAGCACCGGCTGGATCTCCGTGATCGAGCCCAGGGAGGTGGCGAACTCGTCGAGCAGCCGCTCGAGCAGATGGTTGGTGATGGTGGTCTCCATCGCCGTCATCGGCCGGTTCGGCTGGGTGGCGTTCCCGGAGCCGCCGAGCATGTGGTCGACCATCGACATCGCGATGTCGAGGGGGAAGGCGAGCAGCCCCTTGCCGGCCAGCGGCTCCATGGTGAACGTCGAGATGAAGGTCGGGTTGGGCAGCGTCCCGATGTAGTCGTCGTAGGAGAACTGCTCGATGCCGACCAGCTCGAGGCGGGCGCCGGCGCGGAGGAACGTCGTCAGGATCGTCGTCGCCTGGCGGGCGAAGCCCTCCTGCGCGATCTGCATGACCCGCACGTGCTCGCGGGAGAGCTTCGTCGGGCGGCGGAAGTCGTAGGTGCGGGGCGCCCCGCGGCGGCTGCGGCCGCCCGGACCGGCGGCGGAGGCGGATGCTGCGGCCGGGGCCGGCGCGGCGGCCGGGGCCGGTCCGGTCTCGGGGGTGGTCACGCAACCGTTCATCGGCGGGGAGCGGAGCGACCCTGACCGGTGCTAGCGGTACCGCGGACCGGCTGGTGCGGCTGGTGCGGCTGGTGCGGCTGCGACGCGGCGGGCGGGGCCCCGTCTTGTCGGGAGAGCAGCGGAGTGGGGGACCGCTCGGTAGCGGCCCCCCACTCCCCCAGGCCTGGTCAGGCCGGGGTGTGCATCACGCCGGGCAGTTCACGGTGTACGTCCACGCAGTGCCGGGGATCGGCCCGGTGACGACCACGGTGACCGACGTCGCCGTGCCGGCCGGGACGACCACGGTCGCCGAACCTGCTCCCGGACCGGACACCGTGATCGGGTGACCAGTGCCCGGGTCGGTGTACCCGGTGTCCCCGCGGAAGCCCGAGTCGTAGATCAGCGCGCCCTCGTAGAAGACCTGGAAGCGATCGGGTACGGAGATGGCGTCGAACTGGAACAGGAACGAGGTTGGGCCGGACGTCCCGAGCTCATGACCTGTTGTCGTGACGCCCTGACCACCCGAGATGGTCTCCGCGTCGCAGGGCTGGACGACGACGGGCATGCAGTTGCCCGCGGGGTCGATCGCCATCCCAGGCGGAACGGTCGCCTGATCGCCCGCGATGTTGGGGCAGAGGTCGACAGGAGGGGTGGTCGACGTCGGGCAGCCGGTCGGCGGAGCCGGAATGATGTCATCACCGTGCTCGACGTGGCCGGCCAGGGCCTTCTCGCTGACGGTGATGCTCACATACGGATTTTCCGCACTGCCCGTGGAATGACAGATGGTGATCTTTCCGGGCGGCGCAGCTGATGACGTACCGGCCGTTACCAGCAGGCTCAACAACATCAGGGCCAGAGTCGAAAATAGGGTCAGCGGGCGCAGGGCTGCTCTCACGGAAGACCTCCCAGGAAGGGGTCGTTGATGGGGGCGTCACCGAATCACCGACGTGGCGAGAGGGTCAATAGGTCACGAGCGCGGCAGGTGGAAATAGGTCCCCGGCGAGCGTTCGCTGAACCTCGCTATCGGCTCGTCATCACCATGCGGTAATGCGCCGTGAGATATCCGTGAGGATGAGCAGGGACCTTGGGCCCGATACTCATGCGCACCCACCGGGAGTGACCAAAGCCCGCCTAGCTGTTATGGCACGTGCCATCAGGGTCGCAGTGCTCTAGCCATGCAAGAAGCAAAGTGGTCTCGCCGATACCGGAGGTCACGCCAGGTGGCGGTTTCCTGGTCCGAGCCGTCTCGGTGAGGCGACGTCTCGGTGCAGGGGTCAGGCCGGTTGGCGCCGAAAGCCGATCGCCACGTCGACTCATGCATCCGCTGCACATAGCGAGGCGGACCATTGCGGGCGGTCCCGGCGGGTCCGGCGGGCCGGGCGGTCCCGGCGGGCCTGGCAGGGGCGGCTTCCCAGGACGACCTTGCCGGCCGTCAGGGGCGAGCCCGGTCCGGTGTCAGGCCGGAATCGGGACCCGTGCCGGTCGGTCGGGTGTCATGTCGAACGAAGGCATGCCATTGCTTGGCCATCCGGTGACAGGCGTCCGAAAGGAATGGGGGGCGGGACATGTCGAGCGGGGGTCGCGCTATCCGAAGCGCGATCCCGCAGCAGGTGATCCTTTCTCGCCCTTCTCCGAGCGTTGAGTAAAACCGCTTCTCTTGCACTAGCGGGCACGTGGCCAGCAGCTTCACCTTCGGGTGTCACGGCGGAATGAGGATCCGACAACCTTCAACGGTCCGTGCCCGAATGGTCGAAGCGGTATTCCGGCTCATCTCCTGCGCGGGGAGGCCTTTGGCGAGTCGTCATCGAGAATGGTTAGCGCGACCTTCCGGATGCGACAGGGATCATGGCCAACTTCGAATCGGATATCCTGGCATCGCCGTCGAAGATGCGGCGGTGGCCGTTCTGCAGGCAGCTCCCCAGGCCTCGACTTCGGATCCGCGGCATTCAATGCAAGGGTCGTCAATGAGGAGTGCGACGAGAATGGTGAACGGTAAGAGTGCGAGCAGGTCCGCAACACTCGGCCGAAGCAGTAGAGGGGCGCCGTCCCGACGTTTCGTAGTCCGGACGTCGATCTGCGCAGATGTGGTCTCCAGGCATGGGAGTGGCCGATGGTGGCACTGAGGTCTCCCCGCGTACGCGCGCCGGCCACGGGACGCTCCCGCCGCGGCAGGGCTACTGGGTGACGTACTCCGTGTAGTAGATGCCCATGACGGCCTTGGCCCCGTGGTAGGTGTAGGCCTCGATGATCTTCTGCTCCAGCGACTCCTTCAGTGCCTCGCGGGCACCGACGACGTCGGCCGGCTTGGCCTGGGAGAACGTGGAGATGATCAGGTCCATGGCCTTGGAGCCGTCCGGCCCGCCACCGCCGTGGCCGCCGCCGGCGGCGCCCTCCTCGGTCAGCTCGAGCGAGACGCCGATCTTCAGGTAGCCCCCTCCGGCGAGGTTCACCGCGACCGGGTCGAGCGGGAGGAAGGTGCCGCTGGACACCGGCTCGGCGTCGGCCTCGGCCTCGCCCGCCCCGGCGAACAGGAAGAAGTAGGCGGCACCGACCCCGGCGAGCAGCACGACGGCCAGCACGAGGAAGAGCTTCTTCCTCCCGCCCGTCGCCTCGGTCTCCTCGACGTCGGCGGGGGCGTTCTTGTTCTTCGTGCTCATTCGGGGTCTCCCTGGTTGGCGGCGTCGATGCCCGGCAGGAGGGCGTTGGCCTCCGCGGAGGCGGTGGACAGGACGACGACGTCGACGCGCCGGTTGACGGTGACGGCGTTCGCATCCGACTCGGGCACCAGCGGCCGGGTCGAGGAGTAGCCGGTGGCGGACATCCGCGGCTGCGGGACGCCCTCGGCGGCCAGGTACCGCAGCACGGTGGTGGCGCGGTAGGTCGACAGCTCCCAGTTCGAGGGCCACGGACCGCCCCGGGTGACCGGGAGGTGGTTGGTGTGCCCCTCGACCCCGAGCTCGTTGGGCAGCGCGGTGACGGCGGGGGCGACGGCGGCGAGGATGGCGCGGCCCTCGGGCCGCAGCACCGCCTCCTCGGCGTCGAAGAGCACCTGGTCGGCCACGATGTGTACGACCAGGCCGCGCTCGTCGATCTCGTAGCGCGCGGCGCCGGCGTAGCCGGCCGCGGCGAGCGCCGCCTCGATCCGGTCGCGGGCCGCGGCGAGCTCGGCGTACGCCTGCTGCGCCTCGGCGGCGACCCGCTCGGCGCGCTCGGCCGCCGCCTGGGCCGCGGCCTGGTCGACCTGCGCCTGCTGCACCGTCGGGTCCGGCGGGATGGCGGAGGCGATGTCGATCACGGCCGGCAGCCCGTCGAGCACCGAGCCCTCGGGGGTGGAGCTGGGCTGCACGGTGATCGGGGTGCCGAGCGTCTGCGCCAGGCCCTTGGCCAGGGCGGCGAACTTGGCCTGGTCGACCTGGCTCATGGCGAAGAGCACCACGAAGAGCACGAACAGCAGCGTCATCATGTCCGCGTAGGACACCATCCACCGCTCGTGGTTCTCGTGCTCCTCCTCCTCGTGCTTCTTGGCCCGGCGGCGACCGTGCCCGGTGCTCACGGCGCGCCCTCGCCGGCGCTCGCCGGCACGGTCACGCCGCCTCCTTGGCCTGGGATCCCGGCGGGACGAGCGAGGTCAGCTTCAGGCGGACCGCCCGCGGGCTGGTGCCGGCCTGGATCTCGGCGATGCCCTCGACCAGCAGCTCCATCTGCGCGGCCTGCAGCTCGCTGACCCGCAGGATCTTCGCGCCCATCGGCAGGAACCAGAAGTTCGCGGCCATGACGCCCCACAGCGTGGCGATGAACGCCGCGGCGATCATCGGGCCGAGCGACTCGGGGTTGTTCAGGTTCCCCATGACGTTCATCAGCCCGACGATGCAGCCGACGATGCCGATGGTCGGGGCGTAGCCGCCCATCGTGTTCATGAACTTGGCGGCGACCTTGTCCTCGGACTTCTTCGCCGCGATCTCGCTCTCCAGGACGGCGCGCAGCTCCTCGGGGTCGGTGCCGTCGATGCCCATCTGCAGCCCGCGCTTGAGAAAGGGGTCCTCGATCTGCTTGACCTGGGCCTCGAGCGCGAGGAGGCCCTCCTTGCGGGCCTTCTCGGCGAGGCCGACCAGCGTCTGGATCTGGTCGGTGGGCGGCGGCACCTTGGCCGGCATCAGGGCCATCTTGAACCAGCCGGGCAGCTTCTTGATGTCGTCCATGGTCTGGCCGGACATCGCCGCACCGAACGTGGCGACGACGACCAGGATGATCGCCGGCAGGAAGAGCAGCGACGCGGGGTCGGCGCCCTCCATGACCATGAAGATCATCAGGGCCGCGAGGGAGACGACGAAACCGATCACGGTGGCCGGATCCACGGGTCAGCGCTCCTCTCGGATCGGGAAGGGCACGACCGAGGAGTCGCCGACCGGCTGCGCGGGGACGTGCGGGCGGTAGCTGCCCCGGTCCATCGCGTAGGAGAGGGCGAGGATGCCGGCGCGGTGCTCGCGGATCTCCTGGAGGACCTCGTCCACGCTCTCCCGCACCACGTACTTCGTGCCGTCCACCAGGGAGGCGACCGTGTCGGGGTGGGCCTCGACCTTCTCGATGAGGTCGGGGTTGAGCGCGAACTGGTCGCCGTTCAGGCGCGTCACTCGGATCACGGGTCGGTCCTCTTGCTCGGTGGGGCCCGTGGAACGGGCAGCACTGTTGTCATCGGCCCGGCGACGGGCTTCCTTGAGCCGAAGCGCCCTGGGCGGGGGCGTGTGACGGACGGCCCGGTCACCCTTCCGGGTGACCGGGCCGTCGGCCGGTGGAGGCGGGTGCGTCAGCGCTTGAGGTTCACCAGGTCCTGGAGGATCTCGTCCGAGGCGGTGATCACCCGGCTGTTCGCCTGGAAGCCGCGCTGGGCGACGATCAGGCTGGTGAACTCCTCGGAGAGGTCGACGTTCGACATCTCCAGGGCGCCGGAGGAGAGCACGCCTCGGCCGCCGGCGCCGGCGATGCCGATCGCCGCGACGCCGGAGTTGTCGCCCACGCGGAAGGAGGAGTTGCCCGCCTTCTCCAGGCCGCTGGGGTTGTTGAAGGCGGCCATCGCGAGCTGGCCCAGCGGCTGCCGCAGCCCGTTGGAGTAGACGCCCATGATCGTGCCGTCGTTGGCCAGCTGGAACGACTGGAGCGAGCCCAGCGCGTAGCCGTCCTGCTCGGGGGCGGTGACCTCGCTGGAGCCGGCGAACTGGCTGATCGTGCCGAGGTCGACGGCCACCGGGCCGGGCCAGCCGGCGGCGGCGGGGTCGAACGCGATCCCGCCGGCGGGTGCGGTCATGGTGCCGGCGACGTCGAAGGTCACGGTCCCGTCGAAGGCGGTGCCGTCGGCGTTGGTCAGCGCCAGCGCCGCGCCGCCGGCGTTCTGGACGGTCAGGTTCCAGGTGTCGCTGGCGGTCTTGGTGAAGGTGTAGGTGACCCGCTGCTCGACGCCCTGGGCGTCGTACATCTTGGTCGGGGTCTGCACGAAGGCCCCGACCACCGCGGCGGCGTTGAGGTTGCCCTCCAGCCGGCCGGTCGTGGTGGCCGACGGGTTGACGATCTGGCCGTAGGGCACGGACAGGTCCTGGATCGGGCCGTTGGGGTTGATGGCGCCGTCCGCGCCGGCCACCCAGCCCTGCAGGATGCTGCCGTCCGGCGTGACCAGCCGGCCGTTGGCGTCGAAGTCGAACGAGCCGGCCCGGGTGAACAATTGCTCGCCACCGGCGCCGCGGGTGACGAAGAAGCCGTCGCCCTCGATCATGAAGTCCGTCGAGCGGCCGGTCGACTGGGTGGCCCCGTTGGTCCAGTTCGTGGTGATGCCCGCGAGCTTGACGCCGAGGCCGATCTGGGCCGGGTTCGTGCCGCCGCGGTCCGCCGCGGGGGCGCCACCGGCGCGCACCACCTGCGAGAGCGTGTCCTGGAAGACGGTGGAGCTGCTCTTGTAGCCGACGGTGTTGACGTTGGCGATGTTGTTGCCGGTGACGTCCATCTTGGTCTGGTGGGCACGCAGACCGGAGATGGCGGAGAACATGGAGCGGAGCATCGGGGTCTCCTCCGGGAGGGAGCTGGGGTGGGGGTGCGGGTGGGCGTCGGTCAGCGGGTGCCGACGTCGGTGATCCGGCCGAGCGGCACGGCGACGCCGCCGACGGTGGCCACGGCCTCGACCGTGTCGGTGCCCAGGCGGACCGAGCTGACGACGCCGGTCCTCGCGGCGCCGGTCGAGTCGGTGTAGGTCACGGTCTGGCCGACCATGGCGCCGGCGCTGCTCGAGCGCTGCAGCGCCAGCATCGAGGCGTTCTGCTTGGCGATCTCCTCGAGCTTCTCCACCTGGCTGAAGGTGGCCGTCTGCGCCATGAGCTGGTTGGTGTCGGCCGGGTTGCCCGGGTCCTGGTACTTCATCTGCGCGACCAGGAGCTTGAGGAACGTGTCCTTCCCCATCTGGTCCCCCCGGTCCACGCTGCTCGTGGCCGAGTAGGTCGAGGCGACGCTGGTGGCTGCGCTCACTGCGTCCGGCATCGGTGGTCGGTCTCCTTGTCAGGCGAGCACGTCCACGCCGGACGACGTGGATCGGGTGGCGGGCTGGTTCGGGCGCCCCTCTCCGCTATCGGCAGTCGGCCCCCCGGACCGGAACCGCTCGGCGGCCCGGTCCTGCCCGGGCCCGCGGTCGCCGGAGCCCCCCTGCTGCGCCAGCTGCTCGGCGGCGTGCCGGGCGAGCCAGGAGCCGCCGGCGTCGGCGTCGACCTCGACCCGCGAGGGGCTGAGGCCGGCGGACTCCAGGTCGCGGCGGAGCTCGGGGAGCGCGTCGAGGAGCGCCGCGCGGCCCAGCTCGTGGGCCCCGCGCAGGGTCAGGTCCAGGCTGCCCTCGCGGACGGTCACCCGGACCTCGACCGGCCCGAGGTTCTCGGGGGTCAGCACCAGCGTCATCGTGTGCGAGCCGGTGCCGGCCCCGCTGAGCACCGCGACCTGCCGGGCGACCTGACCGGACACCGGCAGCGAGGCGCCCGCCCCGGTGGCCGCGTCGGTTCCCGCGGTGGCCGGGACGGCGGAGGTCGCGACGACGGCGGCCGGTGCGGCCACGGCTGCGGACGGGGCCGGTGCGGTCGGCTCGGCGGCCGCCCGTGCGGCCTCGGCTCCCGGCACGGTCGCGGGCGGGGCGTCCGGGTGCGGCTCCCCGTCGCCGGGGCTGCCGGAGCCCGGCGCTGTCGAACCCGCCGGGAGCACCGGCGCGGGCGCGCCGGCCGCGGCCGGGCCGGTGCCGGTCGGCGGGCCGGCGGGCTGCGCGGGGAGGTCGGCCCCGGTGGTCGCCGCGTCGGGGACGGGGACCACGGGCAGCGATCCGGCTGCGGCGCCGGCCGGAGCCCGGGGCGCGCCGGCGGGGGCGCTGCCCGCGGCCGCACCGGCCGGCGGCACGGTCGGGACGGCGACGTCCCCGGCCACGCCGCCGGGAACCGGCGCGGCCAGCACCGGGCCGGCCGCCCCCGCCGGGAGGGCGCCGGGCAGCGCGGCGGTCGCCGGCTCACCGGCAGCCGGCGCGGCGGTCGCGCCGAGGGTCAGGGCCCAGAGCGCGGCGGCCACGCCCGCCGCCGCGGCGTCGACCACGGGGACCGCGCCGTCGGCGGGGAGCTCGGTCTCCCCGCCGGTCGACGTCCCGCCGGAGGACTGCTGCCCTCCGCCGGTCGCGGCGTAGCGGACGCCGCCCTGCCCGCCGGCCAGGGCGCCGTCCAGGGCGGACGCGAAGGGCGCCGCGCCGTCGGTGGACCCGCCGGAGGACGTCGTCGACGCGGTGCGCGCGGCCGGCGCGGGGGAGGTGACGGGAGCTGTCATCGGTAGGCCTCCGCCTTGCTCATCACGGCGCGGACGTAGTTCTGGGTCTCCGGGTAGGGCGGGATGCCCCCGTAGCGGCTGACCGTCCCGGGGCCGGAGTTGTACGCCGCCAGGGCCAGCTCGGTGGAGCCGAACTGCCGGGTCAGGCTGCTGAGGTACGTCGCGGCCCCGTCGATCGCCGAGGCGGGGTCGAGCGGGTCCACGCCCAGGCCCCGGGCGGTCGCCGGCATGAACTGCATCAGGCCCTGGGCGCCGGCCGGGGAGACGGCCGAGGAGTTGAAGCCGGACTCCTGCTGGGCGACCGCGGCGAGCAGCGGTGCGTCGATGCCGTGCTTGCTCGCCGCGCGGGTGAACAGGTCGGCGTAGGGGACCCCGGCCAGCGTGCCGCCGCCCGCCGGCGCCGCCGTGGCCGAGGTCGGCTCGGCGAGCACCCGGCGGATCACCGTGGGGGTGCCGACCGCCTGCACCTTGACCGTCTCGCCGGCCTGGGGCGCGGCGATCATCTGGCCGTTGCCGAGGTAGATGCCCACGTGGTCGATCCCCGCGCGGGACGAGGAGTTGTCGAAGAAGACCAGGTCGCCCGGGCGGGCCGCAGCGAGCGAGGCGACGGCCTTGCCGGTGGTCGCCTGCTGGGACGAGGTCCGCGGCAGCTCGATGCCCAGGTCGCCGAAGACACGCTGGGTGAAGCCGGAGCAGTCCAGCCCCTTGCTCGGATCGGTGCCGCCCCACAGGTACGGGACGCCGAGGTACTTGTGGGCCTGGGCGACCACGGCGCTCTCCGACGCGGTGCCCGCTGCGGCCGGCCAGCTGCCGACCGACGAGGTGCCGGACAGGCCGGCGGCGCCGGCGGCCGACGCCCAGGCCGCGGACGACGCGGCGGTCGCGGTCGGCCGGAACCGGGCCTGGATCTCGGAGATCCGGGCCTGGACCGCGCTCACTCCGTCCATGCCGTCCCCCTCGTGGTGTCGGTGCCCCGGCCCGCCCGGCCGGTGACCAGGTCGTCGGCGGTGCGCTCCTCGGCGACGTCGGCGGCGTGCTGCAGGGCGGCGCGGTGGCGCTCGGCGAGGCGTTCCAGCCCCTTGGTGCGCTGGGCGGCGGCGGTCCACTCCGCGCGCACGGCCTCGGCCTGCTCGGCCTGCGCCGTGGCCAGCGCCCGGGCGTCGGCGGCGTCGGTGGCGGCCGTGCGCAGCAGCACCATGGCCGCGACGAAGGAGCCGGCCGGGAGCGACGGCGGCAGCACCGCGCCGGTCAGGGCCGTCTCGTGCTCGGTGGCCCGCCGGTCGGCGTCGGCGGCCACGGTCGCGGCCGCGGCTGCCGCGGCTGCCGCGGCGCGCTCCTCGGTGCGGCGCAGCTCGAGCACCGGCTGCAACCGGAAGGCCACGCGCTTCATCCGCCCCTCACGATCCGCTGCAGCCACGCCCACGCCTCGGCCGGCGAGGTGGACTCGCCCAGCGGCTGCTGCAGGAACGCGTCGATGCCGGGCGCCAGCTGGCGGGCGCGGTCGACCAGCGGGTCGCTGCCGGCCTGGTAGGCGCCGATCTCGATGAGCTCGCGGACGTCGCGCAGCGCCCCCATGAGCCGGCGGATCTCCCGGGCATCGGCCATCTGCGCGGGCGGGACCACGGCGCCGGCGACGCGGGAGATCGACTCCAGCACGTCGATGGCGGGGAAGTGCCCGGTCGTGGCCAGCTTGCGGGTGAGCACGATGTGCCCGTCGAGGATCGAGCGGGCGGTGTCGGCGATCGGCTCGTTGTGGTCGTCGCCCTCGACGAGCACGGTGTAGAGGCCGGTGATGGAGCCGGTGGCGCCGGTGCCTGCCTTCTCCAGCAGCTGCGGCATCATCGCGAAGACGCTCGGCGGGTAGCCCCGGGTCGCGGGCGGCTCCCCGGCGGAGAGCCCGACCTCGCGCTGGGCCATCGCCGTGCGGGTGATGGAGTCCATCAGCAGCAGCACGTCGCGGCCCTCGTCGCGGAACGCCTCCGCGATGCGGGTGGCGACGAAGGCGGCCTTCAGCCGCACCAGGGGCGGCTCGTCCGAGGTGGCGACGACGACGACCGTGCGGGCCATGCCCTCCGGGCCGAGGTTCTCCTCGATGAACTCGCGCACCTCGCGGCCACGCTCGCCGATCAGCCCGATGACCCGGACGTCGGCGTCGGTGCCGCGGGTGATCTGGGCGAGCAGGCTGGACTTGCCGACGCCCGAGCCGGCGAAGATGCCGAGGCGCTGGCCCTTGCCGCAGGGAACCAGGGTGTCCAGCGCGCGGACGCCGAAGGTGAGGGGCTCCTGCACGCGGGCGCGGGAGAGCGCGTGCGGGGTCTGCGTCCCCAGGTCGACCCGGGACACCCGGCTGCCCAGCGGCGGACCGCCGTCCACCGGCCGGCCCAGGCCGTCCAGGACGCGGCCGAGCAGCGCCTCGCCCACCGGCACCTGCAGCGGGCGGCCGGTGGCGCGCACCGGCGCGCCGGCGTGCACGCCGGAGAGCCCGCCGAGCGGCATGCAGGTGAGCCGGTCCCGGCCGACCGCGACGACCTCGGCGAGCAGCGGACGGCCGGCGGGGTCGATCTCGACCAGGTCGCCGACGGCGGCGCTGACGCCGTCGACGCTGAGGGTCAGGCCCATGGCGCCGGTGACGGTGCCGGTCACCTGCGGGCGGGCGGCGGCGCGAGCGCGCTCGAGGAGCGCGGGGGAGACGCTCACGAGCCGAGCACCGCCTGCACGCGGGCCAGCGCCGTGCCCAGCTGGGCATCGATCCGGCGGGGACCGGACTCGGCGATCGCGCCGGCCCGCTCCACGGCCAGGTCGGCGACGACGCGCACGCTGCCCGGCAGCTCCGCGAGCGCGCCGGCGGGCACCTCGGCCAGGTCGTCGGGGTGCAGGCGCACGACCGCCGGCGCGTCGGCGGGGCAGAAGGACAGCGCCCGGCGGACGGCGTCCATGACCGGGTCGGTCGCCAGCGCCAGCTCCCGGCCGAGGATCTCCTCGACCAGGGTCAGCACCGTGCCGACGATCGAGTCGCGGATGTCGTCGGCCACCGGGCGGGCGGTCTCCTCCAGCTGCCGGGCCGCCGCGCCCAGCGCGGCGGTCGCGGACACCAGGCGGCGCTCCCACCGCGCCTGGACCTCGGCGAGCCGTTGCTCGGCGGCGCGCTCGGCCTCGGCGACGACGGCGTCCGCGGCCAGCAGGCCCTCGGCGTGACCGGCGGCGAAGCCCTCGGTGCGGGCCTGCGCCCGCAGCCGGGCGAGCTCCTCGGCGTAGACGTCGCCGAGCCGGAACGACGGCTTGCTGCCGGCGATCGGCTGGTCCTCGGCGCGGCGCACGCGCGTCCGGCGCTCGACCGGCGAGGGCTGGAACGGGATGGCGGGGGAGGGGTCCGCCGCCACGGCGGGCGGAGCCACCGGGACGGCCGGCGCCGCGGTGGCGGTCCGGGCGGCCGGCACGAGGGCCGCGACGGCCGCGCCGCGCTCGGCCACGACCTCCCGGTAGGGGCGGGCCAGCGCGGCGGGGCCGCCGCGCAGGATCGCGCCCTCCCGGGGAGGCCGGTGGCCGGTCTCAGGCCCTGTCCATCGGCGCGGCTCCGCGCCCCGGTCCGCTCCTCGCTCGTTCCTCGCTGCGATGCTCCCGGGGCTGTCGTCACGCAACGAACTCATCGTCCCCGCCGCGGCTGATGGTCAGGACGCCCTGCTCCTCGAGGGTGCGGATGACCGCGACGACCTTGGCCTGCGCCTCCTCGACGGTGCGGGTGCGCACCGGGCCGAGCAGCTCGATCTCCTCGGTGAGGTTCTCGGCGGCGCGCTCGGAGAGGTTCCGCTTGATCTTGTCCTGGACGTCGGGCCGCACGCCCTTGAGCGCGGTGGCCAGGTCGTTGGCCTCCACCTCGCGCAGCACCAGCTGCAGGGAGCGGTCGTCGATGGTGACGATGTCCTCGAAGACGAACATCTGCGCCCGGACGGCCTCGGCCAGCTCGGGGTCGCTGGTGTCCAGCCACTCGAGGATGGAGCGCTCGGTCGGCCGCGGGGAGCGGTTGATGATCTCGACGAGGGTCTCCACACCGCCCACGGTGGTCATGTCCTGGTGCGCCAGGATCGAGCCCATCCGGCGGCCGAGCTCCTCCTCCACCAGCCGCACCATCTCCGGGGACGTGCGGTCCATGGTGGCGATGCGGTGGGCGACCTCGGCCTGCTGCTCCGGCGCGAAGCCGGTGAGCACCTCGGCGGACTGGGCGGCCGTCAGGTGGGCGAGCACCAGCGCGATGACCTGTGGGTGCTCGTCCTTGAGGAAGGTGACCAGCTGGCGGACGTCGGCGTTGCGCAGCGAGGCGAACGGCACCTCGGTGTAGACGACGTTGAGCCGGGACAGGATGCCCTCGGCCTGGTCCTGGCCGAGGCCCGCGGCGAGGATCTCGCGGGCGAACTCGACGCCGCCGCGGCCGATGAACTGCTGCGCGGTCATCAGGTGGTGGAACTCGCGCATGACGCCGTCGACGTCGTCGAGCTCCACCGAGCCGAGCTTCATCAGTTCGCGGGTGAGCGCCTCGACCTCGCGGGGGCGCAGCTGGGCGAGCAGGACGCCGGCCTCCTCCTTGGTCATCTGGGCGAGGAAGACGGCGGCCTTGCGCAGGCCGGGCATCTCCGGCCGCGGGGCGACGGCGACGGCCGCGCCGGGCACCGTCGGGATGCTCGCGAGGGTCATGACTTCGTCTCGCTCAGCCAGCCGCGCAGCATGGCCGCGACCTCGTCGGGACGTTCGCTGACCATCGTCGAGATCTCCCCTCGCACCTTCGCCCGTTGGACGGCTTCCAGCTCCAGGACGGCGTCGTCGGGCTCGATCCCGTGCCGGGTGCTGGCCACCCGCAGGCGGTCGAGCTCGGCGAGCACGTCGTCGTCGAGCTCGAGCGGCTCGTAGTCCTCCTCGTCCTCGACCTGGCGGCGCGAGCGCAGCCAGACGACGAGGACCACCAGGGCGATGCCCGCGGCGATGCCGCCGGTGCGGATCATCGACCACATCTGCTCGCTGGCCTCGGCCTCGCGGGCCGCCTCCATCGCCGCGGCGGCGTTCTCCGCGGCGGTGGCGTCGAAGGGCAGCGAGGCGACCGTGATGTCGTCGCCGCGGGCCTCGTCGAGGCCGACGGCGGTGACCATGAGCTGGGTCATCTGCTGCTGGTTGAGGTTGCCGGCGACCGCGTCGTCCATGACGACGGAGACGGTGAGCCGGTTCAGCTCGCCGGGGGCACCCTGCACGACCTCGGTGGTCTCCCCGACGGCGTTGTTCGCCGTCGTGGACTCCTTGTTGTAGGTGGAGTCGCCGCCGCCGACGACCTCCGCGGCGTCGGGCATGTTCTCCGGGCCCAGGACGCCGCCGACCGGGGCGCCGCCACCGGTGTACTCCTCGGTGGTGATCTGCTCCGAGAGCGGCGGGGTGCCCTCGTCGAACGTGTAGGTCTTCGAGGTGGTGCTGCGCTCGGAGAGGTCGACGTCGGCGCGCACCGAGACGACGGAGCGGCCCGGGCCGACGACCGAGTCGAGGATCTTCTGGGCGCTGGCCGACAGGCGGTTCTCGTACTCCTGCTCCACCTGCGAGCGGGCGTCGCCGGCGGCCGCGGTCACGCCCGTGCCGGCGGCCGAGAGGACCTGACCGGTCGAGTCGGCGACGGTGACCTGGTCGGGGTCCATGTCCCGGATGCTGGCGGAGACGAGGTTGGTGACCGCCTGGATCTGCTCGCCGGAGAGGGTGGTGCCCGGCGTCAGGTCGAGCAGGACCGATGCGGTCGGCTCGGCCTTGTCGCTCACGAACACCTCGTCCTCGGGCAGGGCGACGTGCACGACGGCGGAGTTGACGCCCGCCAGCGCCTTCAGCGTGTTGGCCAGCTCGCCCTCCAGGGCGCGCTGGTAGGTGACCTGCTGCTGGAACTCGCTGGTGGTGATGCCCTGCTCGTCGAGCAGCGCGTAGCCGGTGTCCTGGCCGGCGGGCAGGCCCTTGCCGCTCATGCTCAGCCGCAGGTCGTAGACGGCGTCCTTGGCGACCATGATCGTGCTGCCACCGTCGGACAGCTCGTAGGCGACGCCCTGGGCGTTGAGCTCGTCGACGATCGCCGAGGCGTCGGCGGCGGCGAGGTTGGAGAACAGCGGGGCCTGGGTGGGCGTGGTGATCCAGCTGTAGAAGAAGACCCCGCCGAGGGCCAGCCCGGCGAGCAGCAGACCGATGACGACCTTCTGCCCGAGGCTGATCGTGGCCATCGTGGAGCGGGCACGCTCCAGCGTCCCGGCGAGCGCCGACTCCATCAGATCTGCATCCTCATGATCTCGTTGAACGCCGCGACGGCCTGGTTCTTGATCGTCACGACCATCTCGGTGGCCAGGCCGGACTCAGCACTCGCGATCATGTAGTCGTGCACGTCCTTCAGGTCGCCGGTGGCGGCCTGCACGGCCAGGTCCGAGGTCACCGACTGGGTGGCCTGGAGCTTGTCGAAGGTGGACGCCAGGACGGCGGCGAAGCCGTCGGCCCCCTCGGTGGCGGGCGTGCCGCGGGTGCTGCCGGCGACACCGGAGACCGCGCCGAGACCGACGGGCGGGATGCCGCCGAGCGGGATCGTCATCAGCGCTTCCCGAGCTGGAGGGCCGCCTGGTAGGCGTTCGTGGCCCGCTCGACGACGGCGAGGTTCGCCTGGTAGCCGCGCTGGGCCATCATCATGTGGGTCATCTGGTCCCCCAGGTCGATGTCGGGGTACCTGACGTAGCCCTCGGCGTCGGCGAGCGGGTGGTCGGGCTCGTGGACCAGCCGGCCCTCGGGGTCGCCGAACTCCGCGCGGGCCACGCGCACGCCGCCCTCGCCGGTCCCGTAGTCCACGGCCTGCGCGACGACGAGCCGCGCCTGGAAGGCGTCCTCGTCGGTGCGCCGGACCGTGTTGATGTTGGCGATGTTGTCGGCGGCGGCGTCGAGCCACTTCCGGTGCGTCATCAGCCCGGACTGGGAGATGCTCAGAGCGTGGAACGTGCTCATGTCAGGACGTCCTCAGTGCCGTTCGCATCGAGTTGTACTTCCCGTCGAGCGCGTTGAGCGCCAGCTGGTAGCGCAGGCCGGTCTCGGTGGCGATGACCGTCTCCGCGTCGAGGTTGACGTTGTTGCCGTTGGTGTTGGTCGGCTCCATCGAGCGGGCAGTGGTGCCGCCCGAGATCGTCGGCGTCGTGCCGCTGCGGACGGCACCGCGCAGGGACGTCTCGAAGTCCGTCCGCCCGGCCAGGAAGCCGGGGGTGTTGACGTTCGCGATGTTGTCGGCGGTGACACGCTGCCGCTGCGCGAGCCCGGCGAGGGTTGCGTGCAGGACCGTCGAGGTGGCGTCGCCGATCATCGGGCGGCTCGCCGACGGGTGGAGCAGGACACGTTCGACCTCCGGGTACGCGGAAGACACTCGCGAACGAGTGCTGGGCCGCCGATCCGTGGCGAAGGTGGTGCTCTCCGTGCAGAGGCTTCATCGGCACCGCCGGAGGGGGCCGTGACCGCCGCGCTCCGACGGGTGGGACGGCAGTGGCGGGGAGTAGTTCACGGGGCCCGTGGGACGTGCGAGGTTCACCGAACGCAGAAGGCCGGTCACCGCGCGTGTGCGGAGACCGGCCGTGGCGGCGAGGCGGAGGGGGGTCAGAGGGCCCGGTCGACGAATGAGGCGACGGGCCGGCTGGGCGCGTAGGACATGCGGGCGGCGAGATCGCGCTGGCGCTGGGACTGCATGATGCGCTCGACCAGGGCCTCGGCGACCGCCAGCTGGTGCTGCAGGAGGTGGGCGGCCCGTTCCCGGAGCTGATCGGGCAGCGGTCCCACGGGGGAGGGCGGCACCCAGTCCTCGGCGCGGCGTCCCCAGGCGGCGATCTCGTCCGCCCGGCCCTGCGCCATCGTCGCCTCGGCGGCGAGCACCTCGCCCTCGAGGTGGGTGAGCACGGTGGCCCAGTCGGCCGGGGCCGGCGCGCCCCCGTCGGAGCCGGCCGGTCCGCCGGTCACGACGCGGCGCCGGCCATGGTCAGCGCGGCCTGGCGCCAGGCGTCCCGGAGGGGCTCGACGACCTGACGGCAGGAGGCGATGCGGTTGCGGTCCTGCTTGAGGTTGGCCTGCACGAGCTCGCCGATCAGCCAGTTGTAGAGCGCCGCCAGGCGGGGACCGCCGTCCCACGCGTCGACCCGCAGGCTCGAGAGCAGCTCCATCACGATCGCCTGGGCGTGCTGCAGCTCCTCGTTCGCGCGCGACCGGTCGCCGTCGGCGACGGCGTCCTGGGCGCGCTCGAGGTCGAGCGCGAGCCGGTCGTAGAGCATCACCAGGATCTGCTGCGGAGAGCTCGTGGCGACGGCGTCACCGAGGTAGCGGGCGCGGAGGGAGGCGGCACTCATCGGGAGATCTCCTGGAGCGTGGGGACGGCGGTGCGGACGTCGGGCGGGGTCAGGACGACGGCAGGGAGCCGAGCTGGCCGGCCAGCCAGTTGGACTGGTTCTGCAGCGAGCTGAGCGCGGTCTCCATGGCGGTGAACTGGCGCGTCAGCATCTGCTTGCGCTTGGCCAGCCGCACGTCCCAGGCCGCGATGCGGTCCTGGAGGTCACGGGCCTGGGAGTCCTGCCCCTTGGCGAGCGAGGTCAGTGTCCCCGTCGTCGCGTCCGAGGCGGTCTGCGCCACGCCGCGGAGGCGCTCGGCGATCCCGGGGACGGCGGCCACGGGGTTGCCGTTGGCGTCCGTGCCGGCGGGGATGCCGGTCAGGAGCCGCTCGGCGAGCGCGGGGTCGTCCTCGAGCGCGGCGGTGAAGGTGTCCTTGGTGAAGGTGAGCTTGCCGTCCCGGGTCAGCTCGAAGCCGATCCGGGCCGGCGAGTCGCCCCCGACGGCTGCGGAGACGGCTTGCAGCAGCTGACCGGCGATCTGCGTGACGGCGTACTCGCCGCGCAGCGCGGCGGTGCTGCCGGGAGCGTTGTTCGTCTGCTTCCGGATGGTGTCCAGCGCGGAGTTCACCGCGTCGACGAGCGCGGTCACCTTGCCGGTGACGGCGTCGGGGTCGGAGACCACGCTGACGGTGACGGGGCTGCTCTCCACCTGGCTCACCGTGAGGGTGGTGCCGGCCAGGACGCCCTGGAAGACGTTGCTGGCCGACGTCACGGAGTAGGCGTCGGCGGTCGTCCCGACCCGGAGCTCGGCGTCCTGGCCGACGCTCGTGGCCTTGAAGATCTCGCTCCCGGACAGGGCGAAGGCCGCATCCTTGCCAGAGGTCGCGGCGCTGATCTGCAGCGCGAACTGGTCCGTGCCGGTCTGCACCACGGAGGCGGTGAGGCCGAGGTCGGTGCGCGCGTTGACCTTGGCGGCGACCTGGTCGAGCGTCTCGGTGCCGTCGAGCGCGATGGTGCCCTTGGTGGTCGTGCCGTCGAGGCTCGTGACCGTGAGGTCGGTGAGGTTCGCCGCCGTCGTCGTCGATCCCCAGCGGGTGGTGCTGACGGTGGAGTGCGTGGCGGCGACCGACGCGACGGTGAAGCTGAGCGATCCCGGGGAGGCGCCTGCCGCCGACGCGACGGTCACGCTCCCCGCGGAGCTGGTGCCCTTGGTGCTGGTCCAGGTCGCCGGCTTCAGCGCGGTCTCCGCCGCCGTGACGAGCGCCTGCAGTGCGGTGTTGACGGTGCGGTACGCGCCGGCGGTCGTCTGGGTGGTCGAGAGCTTCGTCCGGAGGGCCGTCTGGGGGGCCGCCTCGACCTGCATGAGCTGGGAGACCAGCGCCCCGGTGTCCATCCCGGAGATCAGGCCGGTGCTGATGCTCATCGTCATGTCACTGGCTCCTCGCTCGGGACGGTGGTGGGGAAGTGAATGAGGGGGGAGGCCCGAGGGCCTCCCCCCTCACCCGGGGTGCTGCTGAGGAACCGTGCCTCAGCTGGTCAGCTGACGGGGATCAGCGGAGCAGCGAGAGGACGCCCTGCGAGGCCTGGTTGGCCTGCGCGAGCATCGCGGTGCCGGCCTGCGACAGGATCTGGCTGCGGGTGAACCCGACCATCTCCTGGGCCATGTCGGCGTCCCGGATCCGGCTCTCGGACGCGGAGAGGTTCTCCACCGCGACGTTGAGCGAGTTGATGGTGCTCTCGAAGCGGTTCTGCGAAGCACCCAGGGTGGCGCGAGCCCCCGACACCAGCTTGATCTGGTCGTCAATCTTCTTGAGGTCAGCGGTCGAGCCGGTGTAGGCCGTCGGCGGAGTCGCCAACGAGCCACTGGTCACGCTCGTGCCCACCTCCTGGATGGCGGTGGCCACGGCCGTCATGTCCGCGATCTTGACCTGGATGGCCTCGCCGCCGTTGGCACCGGTCTGGAACGTGAGGGTCAGCTCGGTGCCGGCGGTCACACCGTCGCCCTTGAGGAGCTTGGTGCCGTTGAAGTCCGTACGGCTCGCGATGTCCCCGAGGGCCTTACCGAGCTCCGTGATCTCCGCGCCGATGTAGCCCGCGGCTTCCGGGCTGACCGCACCGGTGTTGGAGGCCTGGACGGTCAGGTCACGCACACGCTGGAGGATCGAGTGCACCTCGGTGAGGGCACCTTCCGCCGTCTGCACGACGGAGACGCCGTCCTGCGCGTTGCGGACCGCGACCTTGAGGCCACCGACCTGCGCGCGCAGACCCTCGGAGATCGCCAGGCCGGCCGCGTCGTCGGCGGCCCGGTTGATGCGGAAGCCGGAGGAGAGCTTCTCCAGCGACTTGCTCATCTGGCTGTCGGTGATCGACAGGTTCCGGTGAGCGTTGAGCGCCGCGATGTTCTGGTTGATGCGCAGACCCATGATGATCCTCCTTGGATGGGGTCTTTCTGGTGTCCCGCTGCATCCGTGCTGCGGGGCGTTGCACCTAGGTCATCGGACGTGACCGAGCGGCTCTTGAGCCGAGCGGCGGAGAATTTTCCAGATTCTCAGGCGGTCCTGGCTGCCTGGCCGGTGTGGCGCGTCCGGGCGGTCAGCCACGGGTCGCGCCGGCGGGGGAGGGGTGTGCCGGCCCGGCCGGTCACGCGGTCGACGTAGGCGCGCTGCTGATTGCGGGCGCGGACGCCGCCGTCGGCCGGGACCGGCTTCTCGTCCCAGACCTCGCTCATCGCGGCGTGCAGGAGGACAAGGGCACGCGCACGCATCTGCGAGACCCGGGACAGGGTGACGCCGAGGTCGTCCGCGATGTCGGTCAGCGATTCATCACCGAAGAAATTGCGCTCGATGACCTCGTCGAGCCGGTCCGGCAGGGCGCGGATGGCGTCGTGCAGGTACCGGGCGCGCTCCCCGCGCAACAACGACCGCTCGGGGGACTCCCCGGTGTCGGGCAGGTCGAGGGTCGCCCCGTCGGGCCCGGTCTCGGCGTCGATGCTGACCATCACGGCCCGGTGGACGTCGACCTGCAGGTGGTCGAGCTCGCTGCGCGCGACGCCCAGGCTTCGCGCGAGCTCCTCGCGCGTGGGCGGCCGGCCCAGGCTGATCGCCAGCGCGTCCGCAGCGGCGTCGGTCCGCCGCGCCGCGGCCCGCACCGACCGGCTCGCCCAGTCCCCGGACCGCAGCTCGTCGAGGACCGCACCCTGCAGGCGGGCCAGGGCGTAGGTCGCGAAGGAGGCGCCCGCGTCCGGGTCGAACCGGCGCGCCACCTCGACCAGCGCCACGTGGGCGCAGGACACCAGGTCCTCGCGGCTCACGTGGCCGGGCAGCGAGATGCGGGACGCGACGGCGTTGACGGCGAACGCCGCGAGCGGGAGGTGCTGGGTCACCAGCGCGTCGACCTCCTGCGGGGACCGCCCCTTGACCGGGTGCGGGACCCGGCCGTTCTGGGGACGTTCGCGCAACGGCCGGTCGTGCGCGGAGCGCTCACGCAGGGGTCGCTCGGTCGCGAGGGAACGGACTGGGGTCACATCCGTATCTCTCGGCGGCCGGCGCCGGGATCGGCACCGCCCGTCGGCACGAATCCCGCCGGACATGAGCGCCAGTTCGGCACTTCGGCTCAACCCCCTCCGAAGGGGTGCCGATGCCAGCTCCGACGGCGGTCGTGCCCGGCCCTGCGGCCCGGGCGACCGCGAGCGAGCACGAGTGGGACGACGGAAGGCGGTGGACGGAGTGGACTACCAGCACCTGTCGACGATGCTGTGGCGGGAGCAGGAGCTCCTGGACCTGCTGCTCTTCAAGGCCGAGGAGAAGCAGTACCTGATCCTCACCGGCAAGACCCGCTGGCTGCAGCGCATCGCGCACGAGATCGAGGTGGTCCTCGACCAGCTGCGCACCCTCGAGGTGGAGCGCGCCGCGGCCACCGAGGCGCTGGCCCAGAAGCTGGGCATCGAGTCGAACCCCTCGCTCCGTCAGGTCGCCGAGGTCGCCCCCGCGCCGTGGAACGACCTCTACGCCAAGCACCACGAGGCCCTGCTGGTCCTGGTGACGGAGCTGCGCAGCCTCTCCGACGCCAACCGGGAGCTCATCGAGGGCGGCCTCGCCGCCATCGGGGATGCGCTCCTGCAGACGCGGTCGTCGTCGGCCGGCACGTACGGCGCGACCGGCCGGCACTCCGACGGCGCCCACCGCGCGGTCACCCTGGACGGAGCACTCTGACGTGAGCACCTTCAGCGGGCTGAACACGGCGACCACGTCCCTGTGGGCGCAGCGCCGGGCGCTCGACGTGACCGGGCAGAACATCTCGAACGTCAACACCGACGGGTACTCCCGCCAGCGCGTCGACATGCAGGCCATCGGTGGCGGCGCCGTCCCGGCGTTCTACTCCACGAGCAGCGGCATCGGTGGCGGCGTCAACGCCGACGACGTGACCCGGATCCGCGACGTGTTCCTCGAGGGCCGGGGGCACACCGAGCACGCCAACAGCGCGCAGCTGACCGCCGAGACCGACGCCTACCGGCTGGTGGAGCAGGCGTTCCGCGAGCCCGGGACCACCGGCCTGCAGAACCTGATGGCCGACATGTGGCGCGGGTGGCAGGACGTGGCCAACCGGCCCGAGGACCCGGCCGCCCGGGGGCAGGTGCTCAAGCGGCTCGAGACGCTCGTCGGCGGCCTGCACTTCAGCAGCGCGCAGCTGGACGGGCAGTGGCAGCAGACCCGCGAGAACCTCGGCGTCCTGGTGAACGACGTCAACGCGGCGACCGAGACGATCGCCCGGCTGAACACCGCGATCCTGCGCGCCTCGCAGAGCGGGCTGCCGGCCAACGACCTCACCGACCAGCGGGACCTCCTGGTCATGAAGCTCGCCGACCAGGTGGGGGTGTCGGTGCGACCGCGCGACGGCGGCGTCGTCGACGTGGTCGTCGGCAGCGTCACGCTGGTCTCCGGCGGGACCGCGTCGAAGCTCGCGCTGCAGGGCACGATCGACCCGGCCGGCACCGCCGGGGACCCGCCGCGCATCGTCACCGCCACCGGAGGGCTCCCGGTCACCGTCGGGGGCGCCGCCGGCGGGCAGGTGCACGCGCTGAACTCGATCCTCCCCACCTACCGGACCGAGCTCGACGGCCTCGCGTCCGCGCTGGCCACCACGCTGAACACCGCGCACGCCGAGGGCTACGACCTCGACGGCCTCGCGGGCGGCGCCCTGATCGGCTCCTCGGGCGGGCCGGTGACGGCCTCCTCCATCACGGTGTCGCTCACCGACCCCCGCAAGATCGCGGCGTCGTCCATCGGCCCCGGCACGCCGAACCTGGACCGGGGCAACGCCGACAAGCTGTCCCAGCTGGGCACCGGCGTGGCCTCGCCGGACGCGGCCTACCGATCGATGATCGTCGAGCTGGGTGTCCAGTCGGCGGTCGCGCAGCGCAACCTCGGCATCCAGTCGGTCATCACCGGCCAGGTGGACGCAGCACGGGAGTCCGTGGCCGGGGTCAACCTCGACGAGGAGATGACCAACATGCTGTCCTTCCAGCACGCCTACTCGGCCGCCGGCCGGCTGGTCACCGCGATCGACGAGATGCTCGACGTGCTGATCAACCGCACCGGCCGCGTGGGGCTGTGATCTGAGTGCGCATCACGCAGAAGGCCGTCACCCTCACCAGCCTGCAGGGCCTCAACCGCAACCTGGACGCGGTCGGGAAGCTGCAGCAGCAGCTCACCTCGGGTCGGCTCCTGAACGCGCCGTCCGACTCGCCGACCGGCACGAACAAGGCGATGCAGACCCGGTCGGAGCAGGCCGCCGTCGAGCAGTTCGGCCGCAACATCTCCGACGCCGACAGCTGGCTGTCGATCACCGACTCCACGCTGCAGAACATGCTCGACGTCACCCGGCGGGTCCGCGACCTCACCGTGCAGGGCGCGAGCACCGGCAACTCGTCCGAGGCCAGCCGGCGGGCGCTGGCCACGGAGGTCGCATCGCTGCGGGAAGGCCTGCTCGGCCTGGCGAACACCGCCATCCAGGGTCGCCCGATCTTCGGTGGGGTGACCACCGGCACCACGGCGTACAGCGACGCCGGCACCTATCAGGGCATCGAAGGGGCCGACGTCATGCGCCGCGTCTCGTTCACCGAGGAGGTGCGCGTGGACCTGACCGGTCCCGAGGTCTTCGGGCCGGCCGGGAACGACCTGTTCGCCGTGGTCGCCCGGATCGCCGATGACCTCGTCGACGATCCCGCTTCCCTCGACCAGGGGCTGGTGGACCTGGACGCGGTGATGAAGGGGATGCTCGGCGGGGTCGCCGACGTCGGCGCCCGGGCAGCCCGGGTCGAGCGGGAGCAGCAGATCAACAGCGACCTCGCACTGACCCTGGAGACCCAGCTCGGCGAGGTCGAGAACGTGGACCTGCCGAACACGATCATGCGGCTGCAGATGCAGCAGGTCGGCTACCAGGCGGCCCTCCAGGCGACGGCGAAGGCGATCTCGCCGACGCTGATGGACTACCTGCGCTGATGACCACCCTCGCCGACAGCCCCGCAGCGGGCCCGATGACGACCGCACCCGCTCCGCCCCCGGTCCAGGTGCTGTCGTTCGTCGAGCCGCTGGCGGGCTTCCCCCGGCACTCCGACTACGTGCTGGTCGCCGGGGACACCGCCGGGCTGCTGTTCTGGCTGCAGGCGGTCGCCACGGACGGGCCCCGGTTCCTCGCGGTACCGGCCCGGGAGTTCTTCCCGGACTACGCGCCCGTGCTGCCGGCCGCGGTCCGCCGCGAGCTCGGGCTGCCCGACGGCGCGGAGGCGGGCGTCTACTGCCTGGTCACCGTCCCGGACGGCGACCCGGTCGCCGCCACGGCCAACCTGCGTGCGCCGGTCGTCGTCGCCCCCTCGACGCACCGCGCCCGACAGGTCGTGCTGGCCGACGGCGCTCTTCCGCTCCGGCGGCGCCTCCGCCGATAACCTCGGTGGGCCGCGTCCGCGATGCGGCTCCCGTGCCCCGCGTCGGCGGGCACCGCCACGGACGGCCACCACACAACCCATGGAGGGGTACTCGTGCTCACACTCACCCGCAGCGTCGGCGAGACGATCCGCATCGGCGACGACATCGAGATCCACGTCGTCGAGGTGCGTGGCGGCACCGTGCGGCTGGGCTTCAAGGCGCCGCGCGAGGTCACCATCCACCGCGAGGAGGTCTACCGGCAGATCGCCGAGGCCAACTTCCTGGCGGCCCAGGTCACCGCGGACACGCTCGGCGCGCTCGCGGCGTTCGCGCCGACCGCCCGCCCGGACGCGGACACCGACGGCGCCGGCGCGGAGGTTCCGGCCCCGACCGAGGCGGCGCGCCCCGGCGACTGACAGATCTGCACGGCTGGCGGGGGTCGTCCTCGGTAGACCGTGCCAATGTGACGGCTGGTCCGAGCCGGGTGGGTGCGACACGGGCAACTATTGCCGAAGCTTCGGCCCCACAACTGCGTCGACACGGCGAGTTGTGTGGCGGCTTCGGAGCGTGCGTAAGGCAGATTTCTCCCCAAGCAAGTGACAGGGGGCGATCGAGATGGCACGCAACGCATTCACCGCATCGGGGTCCGGCGACCAGGCCGGTGAGCAGGAGTCCGTGGTGGTCCACGTGCAGCTGCGGCCGCGCCGCGGCGCCACCCGCAAGTGCCTCGCGGCGCTCGCGACGCTGGCGGCCGAGCACGAGGACGTCGTCTTCGCCGTCACCGGCCTGAGCAAGGACGACCGCGTCGTCCGGGTGACCGTCGGCGTCGACCTCGGCCCCCGCACCGCCGTGGCCCGCTTCTCGCCGCAGGCGCAGGCCGCCTACGCCTTCGTCTCGGCGCTGTTCACCTCGCTGTACGACCACATGCCGGTCTACACCGCCGAGCCCAGCGGCGCCGAGCGCGCCGCCGCCACCGCGCTCCTCGAGCACGCCGCCGGGGGCACCGCCCGCGCCGACGCGCTCGCCGGCGACGCCGTCGACGCGCCGGCCCGCTCGTCGGCGCCGGCCTCGCCCATCCCGTCGCCGCGCCTGCCCGGTCCGGGCGAGCGCATCCCGGCCTGACGGCCGTCCGAGCGGTACGCCGGCCCGGCGTACCCGGCACCTCTTCTTCCCCGTAGTGCCTGGAGTTCCGATGTCCGACCGCATCCCGTCCCCGACCCCGCCGACCGCGGACGACCGTGCCCGCAACCGCCAGCCCCTGGTGTTCGGCGGGATCCCCGAGGCCGAGGGGTGGGCGCTGGCGCCCATCACCCCTCGCGACCGGGTGCACTTCCGGGTCGACCACGAGCTGCCGCTCGACGAGTTCCGCCGCGAGCTGCCCGACGGCGTCACGGTCAGCTACGACCAGGGGGACGGCCTCTACCGGGTGGACGGCGCCTGCGGAACGGCCGCGGTGCTCGCCGACTGGGTCAAGGCCTGGTGCGCCGGGCGAGGCGTGACCACCGTCGGCCTGCGCGCCGAGACCGGCGTGCGCCGGCGCGCGCCGCGTGACCTGCCGGCGGACTTCCTGGCCGACCTGTGCCGCCACTACGGGCCGGTGAGCCTCAAGCGGCTGCAGCGCAACATGAGCACGATCCGGCTGCACCTGCCCGACCCCGACGACCTGGGGCAGCAGGTGTTCGAGTGGGTGCTCAAGGCGGTGACCCAGTACGACGAGACGAAGTCGGTCCCGTTCGGCGCGTTCCTGGCCACCCAGCTGTCCAAGTGGGTGCACGACCTGGGGCGCAACGCCCACGGGCGCACCGCCGCGGACACCGAGCACAAGCAGCAGAAGGCCATCGCCGCCTTCACGGCCGAGCACCAGCGCCGGCCGAGCGAGAAGGAGCTGGCCGCCTACATGGGCCAGAGCGTCGCCACGCTGCGCCGCAACTCGCAGACCGTCGCGACCCTCAACGGGCTGCGCAACCTGCAGTCGCTGGACGGACCTCCCGAGGCGACCGAGATCCTGCTGCCCGACTCCGCCGAGGCGCCTGACGAGATCATGGGGGAGGCCGAGCAGACGCTGCTCTCGCACGCCCTGACGGCAGCCTGCGCCCCCGACCCGAACGCCCGCAGTGACCAGCGCGCCGGCCAGCCCAACGTGCTGGGCTGGGCGACCTGGTACCTGACCACCTGGGGCGGCGCGACCAAGACCCAGCTGTCCGCCGACCTCAACACCTCGGTGCGGAACATGAACGTCTACGCCGACCGGGTGGAGAAGGCCCTCAAGGACCGGCTGGCCGAGCTCGCCGACTAGGCACGCCTGCTCCTCGTCGTGTGACCCGTCGAGATCCCGCGAGCCCGCACCCGTCCCGCCCGGACGGTGCGGGCTCGCGGGATCTCGGGAGTCCGGGGTGCTGCGGCCGCCGGCCGGTGCCCGCGGTGCGCAGGGGACGGGACGGGCTGCCGCGTCCCGGGCGGTCCCGCTCGCCGGACGTTTGCGGAAAAAGCCCCGGTGAGGGGTCCGTTGGCTCCTGCACCTGCCGATATCCAGGGTGTGACGCCCCGTCCGAGCAACCGCCACCGCGCCCTCCCGCTGTGGCCGGCGACCGGACACCGGGGCCGGGACGGTGCCCGGTGAGCGCGCTGCCGTCGGGGGACGCCGATGCGCCGACCCTCGTTCCGCACTGGCTCGACGCCGCCGCGCGCGACCTGCTCGCCGGAACCGTGCGGACCGCGCTCGGGGACCGCGCGGTGCACCCGGTGACCGCCATCCACCTGCAGGACGTCCTCACCGAGCTGCACGTGGCCGCCGCCCGGGAGGCCGTCTGGCCCGCCTCCACCGCCCGGGTCCGGCTGGCGACCGGCTGGGACGACGACGTCCTCCCCGTCCGGCTCAGCCCTGTCGAGCTCGCCGGCGTCCTGGCCCTGCCCGCCCTGCCCGAGCAGTTGCGCGGGCTGCTCGACGCCCGGAGCCGGACGTGACCTCGAGCCTGTTCGGCGCCGCGCCGTCCGCTCGCCTGCTGCACCGGTTCCGGGCGGCGCCGGTCGACGTCGCCGATCTGCACGACGTCGCCGCCGAGGTGCTGCCCCGCCTGGCCTCCCCCCGGCTCCAGCTGTGCCTGGTGCGGCGCCCCGGCGCCGGCACCGTGCTGCACCTGGAGGAGGACGAGCGGGTGCAGCGGGTGGCCCTGGCCGATCTCGCCGACGACATGAGCCACGCCGGGGTGCCGGGTACGACCGCGGGGATCACCGCCGCCCTGCGGACCTGGGTGGCCCGCCGCCCGGTCACCGACGCCGCCGCGGCCGCCGCCGGGATCGCCGTGCTCGACTGGGCGGACGCCGCGGAGACCTCGGTCGGCTGGACCGTCGTCGTGGTGCGCGAGGAGCTGGCCCTGCCCTGGACACCGTCGCCGGCGGCACGCCCGGCCGAGCTGCACCGGATCCGCTCCGCAGCGACCGGCCGGGCGCACGAGGTGCCGCTGGACCTGCGGGTGGAGGGGCCGCTGGCGCTGTGGTCGCACCGTGCGGTGCCGGTGCTGGCCTCGGCCGCGCTCGTGGCCCCGGAGCTGCTGCTGCACCGGATCGCTCGCGCCGGGCTGACGCTCCCGGACATGCACGTCGTCGTGACGCCGCACCGGCCGGTCGCCTGCGCGTCGCCCGGCGTTGCCCGGCGGCTGGCCGGCCAGGCCAGCGACGCCAGCGTGACGCTGCCCTGGCGCAGCCTGGTCGACCTGCCCTGGATCTGACCCGTCCCGGCCGCCGTGGCGGCCCCGCGGTCAGGAGATGGCGCCGTACTCCCAGTGCCACGGTTCGGGCTTCTCGCCGCCGGGCCGCGCCCAGTCGGGCTGCACGAAGCCGAAGCGGGCGGCGTGGGCCGTCATCCAGGTCCACTGCGGCGTGCCGGCGACGTTGACCCCCCCGCCGAGGTCGACCGCGAGGGCCCAGCCGTGGTTCGACGTCCCCGGGACGGCGGCCAGCCCCGGCTTGGCGCGGTACGCCGCGACCTGCGCGCGGAAGGGCCGGTAGGAGTCGGTGATCCGCAGCCGGGTGCCGAACTCCGCGGTGAAGGCGGCGTCCAGCCGGGCATAGGAGGCCGCGGCGTCGCAGCGCAGCGCGTGCCCCGCGATCCCGAGCCGGCACAGCGCCTCGGCGGGGATGCGGCCGTTGGACCAGCCACCCCACTGCGGGCTCGCCGGACCCGGCTCCGGCGGTGGGACGCCGCACGCGCCGGCGTCCCCGCCGGCCAGGGGTGCGTTCGGCTGGGCGGGGGCCGGCACGGGGACCCGGACGGCCGAGGAGCCGGCCGCCAGGGGGCGCACGCCCACCTGGTACGACGCCGCGGAGGCGCCGACGACGTCGCCGTCGCCGAGGTAGAGGCCGACGTCGCGGCCGCCGGGGGAGAAGACGAGGTCGCCGACCTGGAGGTCGCGGATCGGCACGGCGGCGCCGGTCGCCCACTGGGCTTCGGGCGTGCCCGGCAGGGCGTACCCGGCGAGCAGCCAGGAGGCGGCGGTGAACCCGCCGCAGTCGTAGGTCTCCGGGCCGGCGGTGCCCGCGACGAACGGCTTGCCGAGCTGGGAGAGGGCGTTGCTGACCGCGGCCACCGTCTCGGCGGGGAGCACGGTCACCGGCTCGCTGCCGATGGCCGCCCAGGCCACGCCGGGGACCGGCCGGCCGTCGGGGTCGAGCGCGGGGGAGAGGCCGGCCGGGAGCTTCGTGACGTCGGCCAGCGCCGCCGCGGGCGGCGGCGCGATGCCGGTGTCGGCGAGCCGGCCGAGGTACTGCTGCCAGCGGCGGGTCGCCGCGTCGTTGCGCTCCTGCTGCGCGCCGGCGGCGGGGATGGTGCCCAGCCCGGCGAGCCGGCCGGAGACCTCCGGGGCGAGGCCGTCGACCTCGGCGCGCACGGCGGCCAGGACGTCGGCGGCCCGCCGGTCGGCGGCCGCCACGGCGGCGCGCGCGTCGGCCACGCGGGCTGCCGCGGCCTGGAGCCGGGCGGCGCTGCGCGCAGCCCGGACGGCGGCGCCGGCCAGGTCCGCCCCGGCGCGGTCGGCCAGGGCCTGCCGGTAGAGGACGCCGGACGCCGCGTCGGCGTCGTGCAGGTCGAGCGCCAGCACCGGGTAGCGGTCGGTGGCGTCGGCCCGGTAGAGGTCGGCCGCGCCGCCGCCGACGGGCAGCCGCGCGGTGGCGAGGTCGTCCCGCGCGGCCCGCTCGGCGGCGAGCGCGTCGGCGAGCCGGGCGCGCCGGTGGTCGGCCTCGGCGGCCAGCAGCTGGTAGCGGTCGGCCTGCTCCAGCAGGGAGCTGCGGGCGGCGAGCGCCAGCGTGGTGGGGTCCGGTGCGGAGCCGGCCCCGCCGGGGACCTTTGCGCCGGGCAGCAGGAGGGCCAGGGCCGCGGGGATCAGCAGGGCGCTGGTCGCGACGATCCCGAGGCGCGTCGACCAGTTCGACCCGGTGCGCCGGGCGCGGCGGGCAGCGCGGGCGCGCGTGCGGGCCGGAGCGCGGCGGACCGCGGTGCGGCCGGCGGCCGGCCGGGACCGGCCGGGCGGGGTCCGGGACGTGCCCGGGCGCCGGCCGCCCGCGCGTGCGGCGACGGCCGCGCGGGCCGCGGCGAGCTGCTCCGGGGTGACGCCGGGACGGGCGGTGGCCGCCTGGCGCCGGGCCAGGGCCGCGCGCAGCGCCGTGGCCTCCGCCGGGGTCAGGGGCGGTCGGGCCGGGCTGCGCTCGGCGCCGGCAGCGCTGCGGGCGGGGGCGGTGCGGGCGGGGGCGGTGCGGGCCGAGGACGCCGGTCGGGGGGTGCTCGTACGCGCGGGCGTCCGCGATGCAGGCACTGCGTCCCCCGGGCGATCTCGTCGGAACGGATGGGGCTCCTGAAGCCGAAGGGGCCAGGAGCGCTCGCACATCCATCGACGCGCCGCGGGAGATGCTTGAAGAACCGGTCCCGGAGGGTCACCCGTCCGGGGTGGGGTGAACCTCGGGGGAGGGGAGGAGGGCGCCGGAGGGGCGCCTCAGGGCGCCCACCACGCGCCGTGGCGGTGCACGAGCGGGATCCGCAGCTCGCCACCGTCCTCGGTCGATACGACGAACTCCAGCCTGGTGATCCGGACGGGCGCGCCCTCGCCCTCGGGCTCGAGGAGCCGGCCGGTCGCCAAGGGCATGGGCGGCAGGACGAGGAGGTCCTCGTCGGGGAGCTCGGCCATGCGCGGTCCTTCCGAGAGCGGGGGCGCACCCACCGTAGGGATCGTGCCCCGGGACGCAACGGGCCGGGTGACCCCGGAGGGTCACCCGGCCCGGGGGCGAGGTGCGGTCAGCGCGCGTCGATGGGGACGAAGTCCCGTTCGGTCGCACCGGTGTACAGCTGCCGGGGACGCCCGATCTTCGTGCTCGGGTCGGCGATCATCTCCCGCCACTGCGCGATCCAGCCGGGCAGCCGGCCGAGCGCGAACAGCACGGTGAACATCCGCGTCGGGAAGCCCATCGCCTGGTAGATCAGCCCGGTGTAGAAGTCGACGTTCGGGTAGAGCTTGCGCTGGACGAAGAACTCGTCCTTCAGCGCGATCTCCTCGAGCTGGCGCGCGAGGTCGAGCAGCTCGTTGTTGCCGCCCAGCTTGTCCAGCACCTTGTCGGCCGTCGCCTTCACGATCGCCGCGCGGGGGTCGTAGTTCTTGTAGACCCGGTGCCCGAAGCCCATGAGCTTGACGCCGGGCTCCTTCTTCTTGACCCGCTCGACGAAGCGCGGGATGTCCCCGCCGTCGGCCTTGATGGCATCGAGCATCTCCAGCACCGACTGGTTGGCGCCGCCGTGCAGCGGGCCGAACAGCGCGTTGATGCCGGCGGACACGGAGGCGAACAGGTTCGCGTGCGAGGACCCGACCAGCCGGACGGTCGACGTCGAGCAGTTCTGCTCGTGGTCGGCGTGCAGGACGAAGAGCATGTCCAGCGCCTTGGCCAGGTCCGGGTCGACGTCGTAGGGCTCGGCCGGGAAGCCGAAGGTCATGCGGAGGAAGTTCTCCACCAGACCCAGCGAGTTGTCCGGGTAGAGGAACGGCTGGCCGACCGACTTCTTGTAGGCGTAGGCCGCGATGGTGGGCAGCTTGGCCAGCAGGCGCAGGGTCGACATCTCGACCTGCTCCTCGTCGAAGGGGTCCAGCGAGTCCTGGTAGAAGGTCGACAGCGCGCTCACCGCCGACGACAGCACCGGCATCGGGTGCGCGTCGAGCGGGAACCCCGCGAAGAACTGCTTGAGGTCCTCGTGCAGCAGGGTGTGCCGCCGGAGCCGCTGGTCGAACTCGCCCAGCTGGTCGGCGGTGGGCAGCTCGCCGTAGATCAGCAGGTAGCTGACCTCGAGGAAGCTGGCCTTGCCCGCGAGCTGGTCGATCGGGTACCCGCGGTAGCGCAGGATCCCGGCGTCACCGTCGATGTAGGTGATCGCCGAGGTGCACGCCGCGGTGTTGACGAAGCCGATGTCGAGGGCGACCTTGCCGGTCGTCGCCAGCAGCTTGCTCGTGTCGATGCCGTCTGCGCCCTCCGTCCCCGACTTCACCGGAAGGGGCAGCTCTCCACCGGGGTAGCGCAGGGCGACGTCGGGGGTGCCTACGTCACCGGCGCTCGTTGTCTCGGTCATAGAGCCGAGACGCTACTCACTTCCGCGGAGCTTGGCACACGTGCGCGCGCCGTCCGGTACCGACGTGGTGGTCGCCCGGGCCTCGCCGGTGGTCGGGGCTTCCCGGCCCCGACCACCGGCGGACGGGTCAGGGGTGGGTCATCGACAGGACGTCGAGCGCGGCGTCCAGCTGCTCCTCGGTGAGCTTTCCCTGCTCGACGTAGCCCCGCTCCACGACCACCTGGCGGATCGTCTTCTGCTCCTTGAGCGACTGCTTGGCCACGATCGCGGCCTCCTCGTAGCCGATGTACTTGTTCAGCGGCGTGACGATCGAGGGGGAGGACTCGGCGTAGGTGCGGCACTGCTCGACGTTGGCCACGATCCCGTCGACGCAGCGGTCGGCGAGCAGCCGGCTGACGTTGGCCAGCAGCCGGATCGACTCCAGCACGTTGCGCGCCATCAGGGGCAGCGTCACGTTCAGCTCGAAGACGCCGGTGGTGCCGGCGTAGGTCACCGCCGCGTCGTTGCCGATGACCTGGGCGCCGACCTGGATCACCGCCTCGGGGATCACCGGGTTCACCTTGCCCGGCATGATCGAGCTGCCCGGCTGCAGGTCCGGCAGCTGGATCTCACCGAGGCCCGTGCGCGGGCCCGAGCCCATCCAGCGCAGGTCGTTGGCGATCTTCACCAGGCCGACGGCGATCGTCTTCAGCTGGCCAGACCCCTCCACGAGTGCGTCGCGGGAGCTCTGCGCCTCGAAGTGGTCACGCGCCTCCGACAACGGCAGCTCCATCTGGCCGGCCAGCTTCTCGATGATCGCCGCGGCGAACCCGGGCGGGGTGTTGATGCCGGTGCCGACGGCGGTGCCGCCGAGGGGCAGCTCGCCGATGCGCGGCAGCGACGCCTCCAGCCGCTCGACCCCGTAGCGGACCGCCGCGGCGTAGCCGCCGAACTCCTGGCCCAGCGTCACCGGGGTGGCGTCCATCAGGTGGGTGCGGCCGCTCTTCACGACCTCCGCGAACTCCTCGGCCTTGCGCTGCAGGGAGGCCTCGAGGTGCCGCAGCGCCGGGATCAGCGTGACGACGATGGCCCGGGTGGCGGCGATGTGGATCGCCGACGGGAAGACGTCGTTGGACGACTGCGAGGCGTTCACGTGGTCGTTCGGGTGCACCGGCGCGCCGAGGGACTCGGTGGCCAGGGTGGCGATGACCTCGTTGGTGTTCATGTTGCTCGACGTGCCCGACCCGGTCTGGAAGACGTCGATGGGGAAGTGCTCGTCCCAGTCGCCGCGGGCGACCGACCCGGCGGCCTCGGCGATGGCGTCGGCGATCGACCGGTCGAGGACGCCGAGATCGGCGTTGACGGTGGCCGCCGCGCCCTTGATCGCCGCCAGGGCGCCGATCAGCTCCCGCTCGATGGGGGTCCCGGAGATGGGGAAGTTCTCGACGGCGCGCTGCGTCTGCGCCCGCCACTTGGCCCAGGAGGGGACGCGGACCTCTCCCATGGAGTCGTGCTCGATGCGGAAGTCGGTGGTGTCCTGACCGCTGCCGTCCTGCGCTGCGCCGTTCTGCTGGGCCACGCTGTGCTCCCGGTGGTGTGGATGGTGACAGTGCTCCGCACGGGACCCTAGACACCCGTGGGGGGAGGGGTCGGTTCCGCCCTCGCGGCAGACCGCCGAGGAGGGCCGTGTGCGCCGGAGGCATCCGCGCCGTCCGCGGTGCCGATCCGGCACGAGCCCCGAGGAGTGCCGCATGTCCCAGCCGCCCCTGACGCCGGACACCGGCGGCACGCCGTCCCCGCAGGACCAGGGCACCCCCGGCTGGCCGGCGCCCGGCACCGGCTGGACCACCCCCGCCCAGCCGGTGCCCGACTGGGCGGCGACGGCGTCGTGGCAGCCGGCCGGGGCCGTTCCGGCGCCGGCTGCGGCCCCCGCTCCGGCCCTCGGGCTGCCGTCCGGGCGGGGTCGGTGGGCGGTGGCCGGCGCGGCCCTGGGCGGGCTGGCCGTCGGGGCGGTGACCGCCACGTTCCTGGTGAGCGCGGTGTTCATCGGCAGCGGCCGAGGACATCGGCCGGGCGATGGCCGAGGAGCTGACCCCGGGCCTCACCGAGGGCGTCCGGCAGGGGATGGTCGAGGGGGCCCAGGACCAGATGGACTCCGCCCTGGGCATGCTCGACGGGAGCGCGGGCTGGTACGGCGGCCCACCGTCGGGGTCCGTCGAGGAGTTCCCGCCGGTGGAGCCGGGGGACCTGGGGCCGGACGAGGCGCTCGACACCTACGCCCAGGGCTGCTTCGACGGCGACCTGCAGTCCTGCGACGACCTCATGTACGCGTCGCCGCCGCTGTCGGACTACGAGACGTACGCCAGCACCTGCGGCGGCCGGGTGAAGTCCTACGCGGTGATGGCCTGCACCGAACTGGAGTGAGCGCGGGCGCCTGCGCGGCGCTTCTGCCGCTAGCCTCCCGGTGCGTGAGCGATCCCGAGGGCACCGCCCGTCCGCCCGCCGTGCGCGTCTCCGACGCCGAGCGGGAGGCGGTGGTGGCGCAGCTGCAGACGGCCGTCGGCGAGGGGCGCATCGACCTGACCGAGTTCGGCGAGCGCGCCGAGGCCGCCTACGCGGCGGTGACCCGGCCCGACCTGGACGCGCTGGTCGCCGACCTGCCGGCGGGTGGCCGCGCGCAGGTCGAGATCGTCGGCACGCGCACGCCGGAGGAGCTGACCAGCGTCTTCGGCGACATCACCTCGGCCGGCGGCATGACGCCGCCGCGACGCGCGCACACGGTCTTCGGTGACGTCCGGATCGACCTGCGTGGGCTCCGCACCGGCGCCGACCGCCTCGATCTGCACCTGAGCACCGTCTTCGGCGGCATCGACGTGATCGTCGCCGAGGGGGTCGACGCCCAGCTCGAGGGACGCACGGTCTTCGGCGACCGGAAGGTCACCCTCGCGCCGGTGCAGCGGCTGGCCGGCACGCCGCTGGTCGTCGTCCACGCGAAGGCGATCTTCGGCGACCTCCGGCTGCGCAGCCTCGCCCCGGGGGACTCCCCGAGCCGCTGGGGTGCCCTGATGGAGCGGCTGGCCCAGCGCCGCCAGCTGTGACGGCGGCGGGCCTCAGTCGCGGTCGAAGGGGACCGCGGAGTAGGCCCGCAGCTTCTCCAGCGAGTGCAGGCTGTCGATCGAGCGGATCGTGCCCGACCGCGACCGCATGACCAGCGACTGGGTGGTGCAGCCCCCGGCGCTGTAGCGGACCCCGCGCAGCAGCTCGCCGTCGGTGATGCCGGTGGCGACGAAGAAGACGTCGCCGCGCACCAGGTCGTCGATGTGCAGCACCCGGTCCAGGTCGTGGCCGGCGTCGATTGCCTTCTGCCGCTCGTCGTCGTCCTTGGGCCACAGCCGGCCCTGGAGGGCGCCGCCCATGCACTTGAGCGCGCAGGCGGTGATGATCCCCTCGGGGGTGCCGCCGATGCCCAGCAGCAGGTCGACGCCGGTGCCCTCGCGGGCGGCGGCGATCGCGCCGGCGACGTCGCCGTCGGTGATGAACTTGATGCGGGCGCCGGCCTCCCTGACGTCCTGGACCAGCTGCTGGTGGCGGGGCCGGTCGAGGATGCAGACGGTGACGTCGCCGACGGAGCTCTTCTTCGCCTTGGCGATGCGGCGGATGTTCTCCGCGACCGGCGCGGTGATGTCGACGACGTCGGCCGCGGCCGGGCCGGTGGCCAGCTTCTCCATGTAGAAGACCGCCGACGGGTCGTACATGGCACCCCGCTCGGCGACGGCCATGACCGCGATGGCGTTCGGCATGCCCTTGGCCATCAGGGTGGTGCCGTCGATCGGGTCGACGGCGACGTCGCACTCGGGGCCCTGGCCGTCGCCGACCTGCTCGCCGTTGTAGAGCATGGGCGCCTCGTCCTTCTCGCCCTCGCCGATGACCACGACGCCCTGCATGCGCACCGTGCCGATGAGCGCCCGCATGGCGTCGACCGCCGCGCCGTCGCCGCCGTTCTTGTCACCGCGGCCCACCCAGCGCCCGGCGGCCATCGCGGCCGCCTCGGTCACGCGCACGAGCTCGAGCGCCAGGTTGCGGTCGGGCGCCGGCCGGTCGGCGGAGAAGGCGTGTCCGGCCGTCGTCGAGGGGAGCGGGCCATCAGGCAGGGGCAGCGACACAGGACCTCCTGGTTGGGCCACCGGGTGGTGGCGACGCCCCGGCCCGGCCGTACCCGGCGGTGGGCTGCCGGGCGGATGCCGCGTGGGCGCTGGGCGGCGGTGGGGGAGAGCTCGCCTGCGATCCTAGGGGCATGACCGGAATCGGCCCGACGAGCCAGCGTCCCCAGGTCCCCGACGACGCGGCCGCCGCCGGGACGCAGGCGCCGCCGCCGTCGCCCGCGGTGGAGCGGGCCAACCGGATGAGCGCGGCCAACATGCTGCGCTCGCTGCTGCCGCTCGTGGTGATCTGCCTGCTGATCGTGGCGTGGGTGACGTTCAAGAACGACGCCGGGGACCCGGTGCGCGAGATCGACCCGTCGACCACGGTGCAGCTGGCCCAGTCGCGGGCGGACTATGCGGTGCTGGTCCCCGACGGCCTGGGCGAGGGCTACCGGCCGACCAGCGCGCGCACCGACGCGGGCAACGCGGCCGAGGGGGATTCGGTCACCCTGCAGCTCGGCTACGTGACGCCGTCCGGCGGCTACGCCGGCTTCGTCGTCAGCGACGACCCCGACGCCGATGCCGTCGACGCGGTGCTCGACGCCGCGACGGCGGACGGCGAGGTCTCGCTCGACGGCGCGCAGTGGACCCGATCCACGACCGAGCGCGGGGAGACGGCGTTCTCGCGGGTCGTCGACGGGGTCACGCTGGTGGTCACCGGATCGGCCGACGACGACGAGCTGGCCGCCGTGGCGACCGCGGTGCGGCCCTGGTCGGGCTGAGCCGCGCCGTCGCACCGTCCAGGTCACGACATGATGACTCCCGGTGCGTCCGGCACCGGAGTCGACGGCGGCGGGGGCAGGGTGTCGGCATCGACCCACTGGACCGACTGCCTGAGGAGCCCCGGATGCCGGCACGCGAGGACTGCACGAGCAGTGACCACCGGGCTCCGGCCGACGGCGGGTCCTGCGCCTGCGGGATGGTCACCCGGATCCCGGCGGCGCGGACGGTTCAGCCGGTGGACGTGCGCGACGTGCTCGCGCGCTGTCTCGACGACGGCGCCCCCGGCCTGCGGGTGGCGGGCGCCCCGTCGCCGGACGACGCGGTGGGCTCGCCGGGCCTGCGGCAGCGCGTCGACCGGGTGCTGGCGGCCCTCGCCGACGCCGGGCTCGTGGTCGCCCGCGACGACCGGCTCCGCCCGCCGGCCTGAGCCACCGCGCCCCGGCGCCTCAGGCGTCGTCAGCGGGTGCCGCTGCGGCCAGGCGCTCGCGGGCGCGGTCCAGCCAGTGCTGGCAGAGCCGGGCCAGCTCCTCGCCGCGCTCCCACAGGGCCAGCGACTCCTCCAGCGTGAGGCCGCCGGCCTCCAGCCGCCGGACGACGTCGGCGAGTTCCTCGCGGGCCTGCTCGTAGGTGGTCGCCGGCTCGGGGCCGCGCTCGTCGGTGGTGCTCATGCGGGGTCCTCCTGGGGGGTGGGAACGGCGTCGGTGCCGGGGGCGGCGGCCCGGTCCACGCGGACGGGGAGCCGGCCGCCGGCGACCCGGACCCGCAGGAGCTCGCCGTCGGCCACCTGGGCGGGGTCGCGCACCAGCGAGCCGTCGGCCTGCTGCACGACGGCGTAGCCGCGCTCGAGCGTCGCGGCGGGGGAGAGGGCGGCCACCCGGGCCCGGGCGTGCTCGAGGTCGCGCTCGGCGGCCTCGACGCGGTGGGTGAGCGTGCGCCGCGCCCGCGTGCGCAGGGCCAGGACGTCGTCCTCGCGGCCGTGCAGCAACCGGTCGGGGGAGGCGAGCGCGGGACGGGTCCGGACGGACTCCAGCCACCGTTCCTGCTGCTCCAGCCGGGCGCCGACGAGGTGCCGGGCGCGGGCCCGCAACCCGTCGACCAGGCGCCGCTGCTCCCCGATCTCGGGCACGATGCGGTGCGCGGCGTCGGTGGGGGTGGCGGCCCGGACGTCGGCGGCGTGGTCGACCAGCGTCGTGTCGGTCTCGTGGCCGACGGCGGTGACCACCGGCGTGCGGCAGCCGGCGATCGCCCGCACCAGGCCCTCGTCGGAGAAGGGCAGCAGGTCCTCGACGGAGCCGCCGCCGCGGGCGACGACGATGACCTCGACCGCCGGGTCGGCGTCCAGCTTCCGCAGCCCCTCGATGACGTTGGCCGCCGCCTGCGGGCCCTGGACGACGCAGTTGTGCATGGCGAAGCGCACGGCCGGCCAGCGCCGGCGGGCGGTCACCAGCACGTCGCGCTCTGCCGCGCTGTCCCGGCCGGTGATCAGCCCGACGACCCGGGGCGCGAAGGGCAGCGGCCGCTTGCGGGCGGCGTCGAACAGGCCCTCCGCGGCCAGCAGCCGGCGGATCCGCTCGATGCGGGCCAGCAGCTCACCGAGGCCGACCGCCCGGATCTCGGTGGCGCGAAGGGAGAACGAGCCACGGGCGACGTAGTAGTCGGGCCGGGCCCGCACGATCACCCGGGCGCCCTCGGTGAGCTCCAGCCCGGGGCGCTCGGCGACGTCGCGGTGGCAGGTGACCGGCACCGACAGGTCGGCGGCCGGGTCGCGCAGGGTCAGGAAGATCGTGGCGGCGCCGCTGCGCCGGGACAGCTGGGCCACCTGGCCCTCGACCCACACCTCGCCGAGCCGGCCGATCCAGTCGGCCACCTTGCGGGCCACCGTGCGCACCGGCCAGGGGGCCTCCGGGGACGACGGGGCGGTCATGCCCCGAGCGTGTCAGACGGCACCGACACGACCCGGACCCCCTCCCGGGCGGCGAGATGCGCACGGATCGCCGCCCGGGGGTGCTGGGTCAGGCGCCGCGCGGGGCGAGCGGGCTGGACTCGACCGCCTGCTCCTCGAGCTTCTCCAGCCGGTTGCGCAGCATCCGCAGGTACGGCTCGCGGGCCCGCGTGGCCTGCTCGTAGGCGAGCAGGTCGGACACGGTGTTCAGCTGGTAGCCGCGGAGCCGGCCGCGCAGCTGGGCGATGGAGAAGCTGTCGTAGCCGTCGACCGGCGCCGCTCCGGCCGCCTGGGCGCCGGAGACGTCGCTGCCGCCCTGGGGGTCGTCGGTCGGGGCGTCGGACGTCTCGCCGACGGCGTCGACGGCCGCGCCCTCGGCGACGGCGGCGTCGGTCTCGTCGGTGTCGGCCGTGCCTGCGCCGGTGGCCGCGGCCACGGGGGTGCCGCCCTCGTCGACGGCCACGTCGGGACCAGCGTTCGTGTCGGTGGCGGCGGTGTCGGTGGCGTCGGTGGCGCTGCCGTCGGTGGTCGCCACGGTCTCGTCGGTGGCGGGCTCCTCCGCCGGCGCCTCGACGGCCGCGACGCCCTCGTCGGTGATCGCGGCGTCGACCGTCGCGACGTCGCCCTCGGGGGTGAGCACGTCGACGGAGGTGGCGACGTCGGCCGATGCGTCGGTGTCGGTCGCCGCCGGGGCCGGGTCGGACTCGAGCAGGGCCCGCTCGAGGGCGTCGGCGTCCTCGGTGGCCACCGCCTCGTCGGTACCCGCTGTCAGCGGGTCGGTGTCCGGGGTGGCCGGGACCATCTCGTCGATGGCGAGCTCGTCGAGCACCTCGTCGGTGCTCGGCGCCTCGTCCGTCGGCAGGTCGGTGAGGCTCTGCTGGGCCTCGTCCGCGCCGTCGGCGAGCTCCTCGGTGCCCTCGGCGAGGTCCTCCACCAGCTCCTGGCTGAGGTCGTCGATCGCGGCGACGACGGCGTCGGCGGCCGGGTCGTCGGGGAGGTCGGCCACCTCCTCGTCGGTGATCGTGCCGGTGTCGGCGACGCGGTCGAAGGCCGAACCGCGGAGGCCGGCGGCCGGCTCGTCGTCGTCGAAGGTCGCCATCCCCGGCTCGGCGTCACCGCGCAGCCCGACGAGCAGCTCGTCGCCGCGGGCGACGAAGCCGGCGTAGGTCTGCTGCACCTTCATCGCGTGCTGCATCGCCATGCCGATGACGCGGACCGGCAGTCCGGGCAGGGTCTCGGGCAGCTTCCGGGCCTCGTCCAGCACGGTGGCCGCCAGACCGGCGGCGGCGCGGACAACCTCGGGGATCTCACGGGACATGGCCCCAGCGTGCCCCAGAAAGGACCCCGCGACACACCCGACCAGCGATGATGCGCCCGCTGGAGGGATGTGGCTGGTCACATCCGTGTCCCGCGCCACCCGCGCACGCCGTCCCGCTGGTCGCCACCCACCTACCATGGGTGCATGGCTGATCAGCGCGGACGTGTCCTGCTGGCCGATCCCCGGGGGTACTGCGCCGGCGTCGACCGGGCGGTGGTCGCCGTCGAGCGCGCCCTGGAGATCCACGGCGCGCCCGTGTACGTGCGGAAGCAGATCGTCCACAACAAGCACGTCGTGGCGACGCTCGAGCGCCGCGGCGCGATCTTCGTGGACGAGACCGACGAGGTGCCCGAGGGCTCGGTCGTCGTCTTCAGCGCGCACGGGGTCTCCCCGGCGGTGCACCAGGAGGCGGCGGACCGGCAGCTGCACACGATCGACGCCACCTGCCCGCTGGTCACCAAGGTGCACCAGGAGGCCAAGCGCTTCGCCCGGGACGACTACGACATCCTGCTGATCGGCCACCGCGGGCACGAGGAGGTCGAGGGCACCTCCGGCGAGGCGCCGGCCCACATCCAGCTCGTCGACGGCCCCGAGGACGTCGCGAACGTCCAGGTGCGCGACCCGGAGAAGGTCGTGTGGCTGTCCCAGACCACGCTGTCGGTCGACGAGACCCTGGCGACGGTCGACCAGCTGAAGAACCGGTTCCCGGGGCTGCAGTCGCCGCCGAGCGACGACATCTGCTACGCCACCCAGAACCGGCAGCAGGCCGTCAAGAAGATGGCCGGGGAGTGCGACCTCGTGCTCGTCGTCGGCTCCACCAACTCCTCCAACTCCGTCCGGCTGGTCGAGGTCGCCCTGGAGGCGGGGGCGCGCGCCAGCTACCTCGTCGACTACGCCGCCGAGATCGACGAGGCCTGGCTCGACGGCGTGCAGACCGTCGGCGTGACCAGCGGCGCCTCGGTGCCGGAGATCCTGGTCAGCGAGGTGCTGGACCTCCTCGCCGCGCGGGGCTACCCCGACGTCGAGACGGTGAAGGCCGCCGAGGAGCGGCTGGTGTTCGCCCTGCCGCACGAGCTGCGCAAGCCCCGTCTCGCCGGGCCGGCCGCCGACTGATCCACGACGAAGCCCCGGTCCCGCAGCTGCGGGACCGGGGCTTCGTCGTGGACGGGAGGGTCAGCGGCGGGTGACCAGCCGCACCACGGTCAGCACGATCGCGACGGCGGTGGCGGCGGCCATGGTGGGGAAGCCGCGGACCAGCAGCGTGGCCATGGTCGGCAGGTTCAGCGGCGCCGAGGGGGCGAGGCTGATGTTGACCAGCGCGACCAGCACGAAGACCAGCGGCGGCGCCACGATGACGGAGAGCAGATCCCGCCGCCGGACGAGCAGCGTGGCGATCGCGGTTCCGCCGGACAGGGCGACCAGCGTGATCATGCCCAGCCCCATGCCGACGAAGGAGTCGACCGCGCAGCCGGCGAGGGTGAGCAGGAAGATCCCGAGGACGGCGACCGCGCCGGGGAGGCTGCTCTCGCGGCTGCCGGTGGGCGAGGTGGTGCGGGCGCCGGGGCGCTCCTGGGCCGCTCGCGGGGCGGCGGGACGGTCGGGCGCGGCTTCGCGACGGCGGGGACCGGCCGGGGGCCGCTGCTCGTAGCGGTCGCGGGCGTACTCGCGCTCGGTGGCGCGCAGCCGCTCACCGGCCCGGACGGGTGCCGGGACCGGCGGGCGCGAGGAGCGGGCCGGCCGCTCGCCGGCGGCGGGGCGCGGTGCGCGTGCGGGCTGCGGCCGCTCGGGGCGTCCTCCGCCCTGCCATGCGCCCGCCGTGCTCGCCGTGGCCATGGCGCACCTCCGTCCCGTGCCGCAGGGCGACCCGGCTGGCCGACCTTCCGGGCAACGGTAGCGACCGGAGCTGGGAGTTCGTGGGATGACCGCGCCGCGTCGCAGGGCCCGCGTGGGGGTCCAGTAACGCCGCGTGTTGGTTGTGACACGCGGGGCGGACGAGGTCCTCCGCCGAGGCCCCCGTCGACGCCTGGCGCCGCCGCGGACAGGGTCAGCCGGACGTGCCGTCGCGCTCCTGCCCGGCGACGTCCAGGCGGCCGAGGTCGTCGGTGGGCCGGAGCGTGCGGATCGTCGCCTCCACCTCGACCGGCTCCGGCACGGGGGACTCGGCGATGCCGAGGTCGTCGAACCGGCGGGCCGCGGTCAGCACCGAGCGCTCGTAGGAGCCCACCGTCTCGTTGTAGCGGCTCAGCGTCGTCGACAGGGCCGAGCCCAGCCGGGTGAGGTGGCCGGACAGGGTGCTGAGCCGGGCGTGCAGGCGGCGGCCCACCTCCAGCACCTGATCGGCGTCGCGCGCCAGCCGCTCCTGCCGCCAGGAGTAGGCCACGGTGCGCAGCAGCGCCAGCAGCGTGCTGGGCGTCGCCAGGACGACGTCCCGGGCGAACCCGTACTCCAGCAGCCCCGGCTCGGCCTCCAGGGCGGTGGTGAGGAAGCCGTCGGACGGCACGAAGAGGACGGTGAACGGCGCCGCCGGGCGGAAGGCGGTCGGGTAGCGCCGGGCGGCCAGCGCGTCGACGTGGGCGCGCAGTTGGCGGGCGTGCATCGCCACGCGGTCGGCGCGGACCGCGCGGTCCTCGGCCTGCACCGCCTCGATGTAGCCGGTGAAGGGCACCTTCGCGTCGACGATCACCTGGCGGCCGTCGGCGAGGGTGACCACGAGGTCGGGGCGCACCCCCGCGCCCTCGTCGTTGGTGCCGGCCGGCTGCTCGACGAAGTCGCAGTGCTCGAGCAGCCCGGCCACCTCGACGACGCGGCGCAGCTGCACCTCGCCCCAGCGACCGCGGACGTGCGGGGTGCGCAGTGCGGTGACCAGCGCGGCGGTCTCGTGCTTCAGCTGCGCCGACGCCTGGCCGACGGTGCCCATCTGCTCGCGCAGCTCCCCGTGGGCGGTGGCGCGGGCCCGCTCCATGCCGGCCAGCAGCCGGTGCAGGTGGTCCAGGGACTCGTGCACCGGCTCCAGGCCGGTGTCCTCGGGGCGGCGGCGGGCCAGCAACGTGACCACGCCGAGGGTGACGGCAGTGGCCAGCAGCGCACCGAGGAGGAGCCCGAGGAGCAGGGAAGCGGCGTCCATGGCGGGGACCCTGCCGGACGGGTCCGACAGTTCCCGGGCAACGGGGGTGGGCGCGCCGCGGTCAGCCGGCGGGGACGCCCGCGGAGGCGGCCTCGTGGTCGAGCAGCCAGCGCTTCACCGGCGTCCCCCAGCGGAAGCCGCCCAGCCCGCCGTCGGATCCGAGCACCCGGTGGCAGGGCACGAAGAGGGCGGTGGCGTTGCGGGCGCAGGCGTTCGCCGCGGCGCGCACCGCGGCGGGACGGCCGCACCGGGCGGCGAAGCCGGCGTAGGTGTCGGGTCGGCCGGCGGGGACGGTGCGCAGGACCTCCCACGCCTCCTGCAGGAACGGCCCGGACCGCTGCCGGACGGCGACGTCGTCGATGGCGGTGACGTCCCCTGCGACGAAGGCGTCCACGGTGTCGAGGATGGGGACCCGGGCGACCGGTGAGGAGGTGTCCGGCCGCAGGGACGGGTGCACCACGGCGAGCAGGTCGGCGACGTCGGCGGTCCAGCCGCTGGCGAGCACGAGCTCCCGGCCGTCCCCGTCGGTCGTGACGACCGCCGTGAACGGGCCGGGCGGGGTGGCGACGGTGGCGTGGCGGACGGAACCGGTCATCAGGCGCTCCTCGGGAGGGCGGGTGCGGGTGGGCTGGGGCGGGTGAAGAGGGACGGCACGGCCAGCGCCCACAGGTGCAGGACGGCGTAGGAGCGCCACGGCCGCCAGTGGGTGGCGGCGTCGGCGTCGTTGCTGCCCAGCGCGGCGAGGGACTTCCGGAGGGCGAGGTCGCCGGGGAGCCAGACGTCGGGATCGGCCAGCCCGCGCAGGCCCACGAGGGCCGCCGTCCACGGACCGATGCCGGGGACGGCGCGCAGCCCGCGCTCGGCGTCGGCCCGCTCCGCGCCGGGCCCGAGGACGATCGAGCCGTCGGCCACCGCGGTGGCCAGGGCGGAGACGGTGCGCCGGCGCGCACCGGTCAGCCCGACGGCACCGAGTTCGGCGTCGGCCAGCGCCTCCGGCCGCGGAAAGGCGTGGGTGAGGGTGCCGATCGGCTCGGCCAGCGGGGTGCCGGCCGCCGTGACCAGGCGGGCGGTGAGGGTGCGGGCGCCGGCGACCGACACCTGCTGGCCGAGCACGGCGCGGACGGCCAGCTCGTCGGCGTCGGGGGAGGCGGGCACCCGGCGTCCCGGGGCGGCGGCGACCAGCGGGGCGAGCGCCGGGTCGGCGGCCAGTACGTCGTCGACGGCGGCGGGGTCGGCGTCGAGATCCAGCATCCGGCGGCAGCGGCTGACCGCGGCGCCGAGGTCGCGCAGCTCGGTGAGCCGCAGCCGGGCGCTGACCGCCGCCGCGCCGTCGGCCGCGGGGGAGAGCCGGACCACCGCCGGCCCGTGCGGTAGGTCCAGGACCCGCGAGAACGTCGTCCCGTCCCACTCCTCCAGCCCCGGGACGGCGTGCGCACCCAGGAAGAGCAGCACCTCCTCGGCCGCGTACGGCGCGCGGGCGGCCAGCCGGAGCGTGAGCCAGCCGGGCGGACCGCCGTGCGTGCCGCGCCGGCCGCGGCGCAGCTCGCCGGGGGTCGCGGCGAACACCTCGCGCACGGTGTCGTTGAACTGGCGGATGCTGGCGAACCCGGCGGCGAAGGCGACGTCGGCCATGGGCAGGTCGGTGGTCTCGACGAGCACGCGGGCGATCTGCGCTCGCTGGGCGCGGGCCAGCGCCAGGGGGCTCACACCCAGCTCGCCGACGACGAGCCGGTGCAGCTGGCGCTCGGAGTAGCCGAGGCGGGCGGCGAGCCCGGGAACGCCGGAGCGCTCGATCTCCCCGTCGGCGATCAACCGCATGGCCCGGGCGACGACGTCGGCGCGCACGTCCCATTGCGGTGACCCCGGCGCGGCGTCCGGCCGGCACCGGCGGCAGGCGCGGTAGCCGGCGCCCTGGGCGGCGGCCGCGGTGGAGAAGAAAGCGACGTTGCGGGCCAGCGGGGTGCGCGCGGGGCAGGACGGCCGGCAGTAGATGCCGGTCGTGCGCACCGCGGTGAAGAACCAGCCGTCGAAGCGCGCGTCCCGGCCGGCGACGGCGCGGTAGCAGCGCTCGTGGTCCAGGGACTCCCTCATGGCACCGAGCATGCCAGCGCCCGGCGACGGTCTCTGGCGGATTTCGGACGCCGCCCTGGCGTGCACCGGTCGGTGGACGGCGGGCCGGGGCGTCGGCGGTTCCCGGCCGACCACCGCCCGTGTCGTAGACGCGAGGTCGGCGTCAAGCCTTCTCGCGGATCTGTGGACAGGTGCTTGACCTGCGGTTTCGTGTTGTCGGTGTCGATCGGACCGGCTAGCCTTCGTACATCTGTTCGGCCTCCGGGGATGAGGCGCTGGCCCGGTTGTCGGCCGCGCTGGACGACCTCGCGGCCGAGGACCTGTCGGGCCGGATCGGCCCGCAGCTGCTGGACCGGCTGACCGGTCTGCTGACCGCGCAGAACCGGTTGGCCGCGCAGGTGGCCCGCACGGTTCGGGAGTGTGAGGTGACCCAGGCCGCCGAGCACGACGGGAAGGCCTCGATGGCCGCCTGGCTGCGCGGCCACGCCCGCTTCTCGGCCGGCGCGGCCTCACGGGCGGTGCGTTCGGGCCGGGTGCTGGCCGAGCTGCCGGCGGTCGCGGCTGCGTTCGACCGGGGCGAGCTGACCGCCGAGGCCGTGGTGGTCATCGCCCCGGTCGCCGCACCGGCGAACCTGGCCGCCGCCGCGGAGCAGGGCGTCGACCTCGCGGGGGTCGACGCCGCGCTCGCGCAGGTGGCCGCGTCCCGGCCGTATGCCGAGCTGCGGCAAGTGGTGCACCACTACCTGGCCCGGCTCGACCCCGACGGTCCCGAGCCCGATCCCACCGAGGGCCGGTCGCTGACCTTCGTCCGGCATGCCGACGGATCCCTGTCCTTGCGCGGCGAACTGGACGCCGTGGGCGGGGAGAAGCTGCAGGCCGCGGTCGAGTCGATCGTGCAGGCCTCCCGCCCGGCCGGGGACACCCGCACCCGCGCCCAGCAGTCCGCCGACGCCCTCGTCCAGCTGTGCGACAACGCCCTGGCCGCCGGCGGCCTGCCCATCCTGCGCACGGTCAAGCCGCACGTGGTCGTCCGCGTCGATCTGGACGACCTGGTCGACCCGGCGACCGGACCGGCCGCCGCCCGGCTCGGGTTCGGCGCCACCATCTCCGCCGCCCGCGCCCGCTGGCCGGCCTGCGACGGCAGCGTCGCCCGCATCGTGATCGGCCCCGAGGGGCAACCGCTGGACTACGGCCGCACCCACCGCGTCGTGCCACCGCAGCTGCGCCGCGCGGTCGAGGCCCGCGACGGTGGCTGCGTGTTCACCGGCTGCGACGCCCCCGCCCACTGGTGCGACGTCCACCATCTCGTGCACTGGATCGACGGCGGCGAGACGTCGCTGGAGAACCTGTCACATTCGGGATACACCCCCTGACAAGATGTCGCCGTGGCCTACGAGTGGGTGGCGCCGACCGCTACTGCAGCGGTCGGGATCGCGGGCGTCGTGTTCACCTGGCTGTCGAGCCAGACGAACGCGCGCACGCAGCAGGCGCTACTCATGGCCGGGCAACGGCATGAAACAGAAAGAGAGCGACGTCTCGAAAGGCGTGAAACCTTCGCGGGGGTGCTTGTAGCGCTCGCGGAGTGTAATCGCGAGATTGGCGATCAGGGCAAGGTGCTTTTCAAGATCCGAGGCGCGATCATCCGCAGGCTGACGGAATCAGGCGGCGCCATCTCAGACGAGGCAATCCAAGCCGCCGCTTCGACCGAAGAGACGGTGTCCGTCGCTAGCAGCATCGCGGCCATTCTGCGAGCCGTCGACGGCTTCGACCGCACGGCGTACGACGCGCAGTTGTCCGGAAGCGAGGCTGTAACCGAGGCCATGGATGCCGTCCGCGAGGATCTTCTCGACATCTGCACGGACTTCAGCAAGTTCCGAGACTGGCGCTACTTGGCGCACGAGAAGCGCGAGGCGCTTATCGCGGCGATGCGTGCGGACCTCGGCTACGAGCCTGACGCGTGACGCCCGGCGACCGCTTGGCGGTGGGGGTTCGGGGGCGTTCTTCCCCCGGACCCGCAACTGCCGGGTGCGGTCGTGCCGCTTCGCTGATCTCAGCCTCAGGCGGTCAAGGGGGGCCGCAGGCCACCGCGTAGCGGCGCGAAGCGCCCTTGACGGCCGCGTGCCCGAGTCGGGGACGGACACGGCGCCGGAGGCGCCGCTTGGTACTACTGCGAATAGTTACTCCATCGCAGGTCAGAGGCCTGTGGAGTGCCTGGCGTATGACAACTTAGGTTCACGCCCGAAGCAATGTATGTTCACAGTCGTGAACCGTGCGCAGAGGCGCGCCGCAGAGCGGCGAGCGACCAAGGCGAGACCGCGTCCAACCCCTGTCCGGGAGTCGCCGCGGCTAGCGGCGGCGCAGCCGCCGGTCGCGGCGAAGGCGATGCCGCCTGCCGATCCGCCGAGGATCAGCGAGCTGGATCTGCTGTTGCGGCTCCGACGGGCCGCAGAGGGCCGTGCGGCGGCTGAGCGCGAGGTGGTGGCGGCGATGCAGCAGGCGCGTGAGCACGGGATGTCTCTTGCGCGCATCGGCGGCGCGGTCGGTGTGTCGGCTCAGGCGGTCCGGCAGAGGCTGCTTCGCACCTGAGTGGGGGCGGCGGCTGGGCTTGTCGCTCCGATCCGGCAGACTGGGCGGCGCACGGAGCAGTCGGCGGGCCACCCACTCGGGTCCGGCGGCGGGTAGGACCCCAATCCCCGTGTGCTGGGCCTCTCCACGGAGACGGGTGGGCGGCACCCTGCTGATGCCGGAGCAGGACACACACGAGCCGAGGGCGTAGGCGCCGGGGTCGATCCCTACTGGATCGATGCCTCGGAGTGCGTCGTGGATTCTTGTTCTGCCCTGTCGCCTGGTGGGCCGCTGTGGCGAAGCTGACCCGTGAGCAGGTCGCGGCCTGGTTGGCGACCTCCTGCGCAGCGCAAGGTGTCCCTGTCAAGGTGACCGACCCGCAGACGCTGGCGAAGGTGGCTGCGCTGCTGACGCCCGCCGGTGGCGGTCCCCGATCCCGCGCGGAGCGCGGGTAGGGGCCGCCCTGGCGGCGTCACAGCCGCCAGACCGCCCGCACCCGTGAGGGGTCCAGCGAGCGGGCGCCGGACTGGCCGGGTTCGATCACCGCATGGTCGAGCACCGCTGAGACGATCGCGGCCTGCCGGGACAGGCTCAGGGTGTCCCACTGGTCGCGGAGCTGGCCGCCGTTGCCGGGCAGGCCGGTCAGCGCGTCGGTGCGGGTCAGGGTTGCGAGCTGCCGCTGGCGGTCGGCCATGCGGCGCTCGATCGGCTCGCGGGCGGTGCGCCACTCGCGGGCGCTGATCTCCTGCTTGCCGAACATCACTGCCAGCTCGTCGAGCTGGGCCTGGTCGCCGGCCAGCCCATCGGAGAGCTCGGCGGCGCCGTCGTCGCTGCGCCGGCCGGCCAGCACCTCGCCCAGCTCCGGGCCGTCGAGCCGCTGCAGGACCGCCTCGACCAGCATCGCCTCGAGCGGCTCGGCGACGACGGTGAGGCGGCCGCAGCCGCCGTGGTCGGGGCCCTTGAGGCAGACGTAGCGGCGGGAGTTCTCGCGCGGGGAGGCGTAGAGCTTGCCGCTGCACTTGCCGCAGCGCAGCAGTCCGGACAGGACGTAGCGGCGGGGGGTGCGTCGTCCGGTGGCCACTCGCTCGGCCATGCGGGCCAGGATCCGGTCCCGGTCGGCGGGGTCGATGATCGCGGGCCACTGTGCGGGGCCGACGACCTCGCCCAGGTGCTCGCGCAGCCCGGCGATCCGTCCCGAGCGCAGCAGGCCGCGCAGGGTCGGGGATCGCCACTCGCGGCCGGTGACGGTGGACACGCCCTGCTCGGTGAGCCAGGTGCACAGCGACCGCAGGCTCTCCCCGGCCAGGTAGCGGGCGACCAGCGCCCGGATCACCTCGGCCTCGTCCGTGCGGACGGTCACCCGGTCGGCCTCGTAGCCGAACGGGCGGACGCTGCCGCCGTGCGGGACGCCGGAGGCGGCGTTCTGCTCCCACTTGCGCCGCATCCGTCGGCTCTTGGCCGCTGACTCGTTCGCTGCCACCGCCGCCATGATCCTTCCGATCAGCAGCCCGTCCCCGGTGCCCAGGTCCATGTCCCCGGACACGAACCGGACCTTGCGCACCCCGGCGGCGTCCACCGTGGCGACGAACTGCTCCAACTCCACCGGACGGCGGGTGAGCCGGTCAACGTGGTAGCAGATCACCGCGTCCCGCAGCCCGTCGGCCAGGTCGCTGAGCATCTGCTGATACGCCGGGCGGCGCTTGCCCGAGTAGGCCGACAGGTCGTTGTCGACGTACTCCTGCGCGATCGGCCAGCCCACCTGCTCGGCCAGGCGGCGACAGTCCTCCAACTGGCGGGTGACGCCCAGGGCCCTGCCCTCGGTGTCGCTGCTGATCCGCGCGTAGACCGCCGCTGCTCTGACCTCTGCTGACATGGGGGTAGATTAGTGAAGCGCCGAGAACTCCGGGCTGCTGTGCGAACGGCACCACACCAAGGTGCATCACGGGTTCACCATCGTCCGGGACTCCCGGGGCCGATGGCACACCTATCGGCCCGACGGCACCGAGATCCTGATCTTCCCCCGCGTCACCGGAGAGGCCGAACACTCCCGCACCGGCTGAGCTCCCTCCGCACGCAGACCCCTCCCGGCGATCCGGGAGGGGCCGTCGGCGCGCCCGCACGGCGCCGCCCCCGCACGATGCTGCCCCCGCACGATGCTGCCCCCTCACGGCGCCGCCCCCTCACGGCGCCGCCCCCACGAGGCGGCGGGCCGGGACGGCGGGTGCCCAGCGGGGAGCATCCGCCCGACGGGCCACGCCTACCGGCGGCGCGATCCGCTGCCGTGGTCCAGCGGGGCGGAGCGCGGCGCAGGGATGCCGCCGACGGGCGCCGTCTCCCGGGTGGGGCGCGGCGCGGGCACGGCCGGCCGCCCGAAGTACCAGCCCTGCCCGTAGTCGATCCCGAGCGCGCGGAGGGCGTCCGCCTCCTCCGCGGTCTCGACGCCCTCGGCCACGACCCGTGCCCGCAGCCCCCGGCCGAAGTCGACCAGCGAGCGGATCAGGACGGACCGCACCGGATCGGCGTCCACGCCGCTCACGATGCTCCGATCGATCTTGATGACGTCGGGCGAGGTGACGACGATGTGCCGCAGCGAGGAGAAGCCGGCGCCGACGTCGTCGATGGCCAGCCGCAGCCCGGCGGCACGGAACGGGGCGAGCGCCGTGGCCAGCGCGTCGTAGTCGTCCACCGGGTCGTGCTCGGAGAGCTCGAGCAGCACCCGGCCGAGTGGCAGTTCGGCGAGCAACGCGGTGCACTCCGGTGTCAGCAGCGTGCCGGGGGAGACGTTCAGGGCGACGTACCCGTCCACGTGCGCCAGGTGCTCGGCCGCGCGGCGCAGGGCCAGCAGCTCCAGCTGGTCGCCCAGGCCCACGCTGTGCGCGTCGGCGAACACGACGTCCGGTGCCTGCTCCCACTCGGCGGGGAAGCGGCTGAGCGCTTCGGACCCGACCTGAGCGCCCGTGGCGAGCTCGACGATCGGCTGGAGAGCCACCACGGGTCCGCCGTCGGCGACGAGGGGCAGCAGCCGCGCCTCGATGCCGGCGCGCCTCTCGGACTCCCTGACCTGCGGCTCGATGATCACCGAGGCGGCCGAGGCCAGGACGTCCATCAGGGTCCGGTCCCGCCGGGTCAGCTCCTTGTCCGAGGTGAGGCCGGCGGCGCAGAAGGTGCCGTACAGGGTGCCGTCGGAGAGGGTGACGGGCACCGACACGTAACTGCGGATCCGGGGCAGTCGGGCCGCCGGCAGCTTCCTCGCCTGCGCGAAGTCCTTGAGGTTCGGGATCACCGCGGGCAGCTTCCGGTCCAGGATCGCCTGGCACAGCGTCGTCTCCTGGACCTGGGTGCTGCCCTCCTGGAAGAGGAAGGGCACCGAGGACTCGACCACCTCGAGGTGCTGGGTGGTCCCGTCGAGCCGGGACAGGAACGCCACGGAGAGACGTAGCGACTTCTTCGCCGTCTGCAGCAGATCGGCGATCTGCTGCTCGGCGTCCGTGCGGTGCTTGCCCATGCTGCGTCCCTTCGACGGTCCGCACTCGTCGTCGTCCCCGTTCGGCGAGAACTGGAGCGGCGACTCATCCGGACGGGGGACGGGGTCAGGCGCCGTCCGCGAGCGTGCCCAGCCAGGCCGTGAAGACGGGCCAGACGGTCCGGCTCAGCCGCTCGTATCCGCGGGCGACGGATGGGCGCCGTCCCCGGCGGCGACGTCGGCGAGCCACTCGTCGTCCAGCCCGGTGGCGAGCTCGACGAACGGCAGCCCCCGCCGGTCGCACTGCGACCCATGGCGGCGGAGAGGTCGACGATGCGCCGGTTCTGCTCCGCGTCGTCGACCAGGGTCGGGCCGACGACCAGGAGGGGCCACCCAGCGGCGCCGGCCCGGTCGGCGACGAGGCCGACCGCGCGGAGCGTGTCGGGCTCGGGCACCCGGCGCCGCCCGCCGTCGACGGTGGTGTCGTTGACCCCGACGGCGAGCACCACGCCGCGCCCGTCACCGTGTCGCAACCGGGGCGTGGCCTCGGCCAGCCAGCGGGCGGCGACCGCAGGTGCGGTCTCCCGCCGGACGCCGACGTTGTAGCCGGTGAGGTCCACGCCGTCCCGGCGGGCGGCGGCGACCAGGCGTCCCACCCAGCCGAGTGCGGCGCCGTCGCCGACCCCGGCGGTGAGCGAGTCGCCGAAGAAGCACACGCGGAGATCGGGCGGCGGCATGGGAGGCAAAGTAGCGACGCCTACGCTGGACTCCCGTGAGCCTCACCATCGGGATCGTCGGCCTGCCCAACGTCGGCAAGTCGACCCTCTTCAACGCCCTGACCAAGAACGACGTGCTGGCGGCGAACTACCCGTTCGCGACGATCGAGCCGAACGTCGGTGTCGTGGGTGTGCCCGACGAGCGGCTCGCGAAGCTGGCCGAGATCTTCGGCAGCCAGAAGATCATCCCGGCGACGGTGTCCTTCGTCGACATCGCCGGCATCGTGCGCGGCGCCAGCGAGGGCCAGGGGCTGGGCAACAAGTTCCTGGCCAACATCCGCGAGAGCGATGCGATCTGCCAGGTGATCCGGGTCTTCACCGACCCCGACGTCGTGCACGTCGACGGGAAGGTCAGCCCCGCCGACGACATCGAGACGATCAACACCGAGCTCCTCCTGGCCGACCTGCAGACGCTGGAGAAGGCGATCCCGCGGCTGGAGAAGGAGATGCGCAAGGACAAGGAGCGCGCCGCCTTGCACGCGGCCGCCGTCCAGGCGCAGGAGGTGCTTAACGAGGGCAAGACCCTCTTCGCCGCCGGCATCGACCCCGCGCCGCTGCGCGAGCTCGGGCTCATGACGACCAAGCCGTTCCTGTACGTCTTCAACGTCGACGCCGACGAGCTGGCCAACACCGAGGTGCTCGACGAGCTGCGGGCGCTGGTCGCCCCGGCGGAGGCGATCTTCCTCGACGCGCAGACCGAGTCCGAGCTGATCGAGCTCCCCGCCGACGAGGCCGCCGAGCTGCTCGAGTCCATCGGTCAGAACGAGCCGGGCCTGGACCAGCTGGCGAAGGTCGGCTTCCGCACGCTCGGGCTGCAGACCTACCTGACCGCCGGCCCCAAGGAGTCGCGCGCCTGGACCATCCCGGTCGGCGCCACCGCCCCGCAGGCCGCCGGGGTCATCCACACCGACTTCCAGCGCGGCTTCATCAAGGCCGAGATCGTCTCCTTCGACCAGCTGGTCGAGGCCGGCTCCATGGCCGAGGCCAAGTCCAGGGGCTGGGTGCGCATGGAGGGCAAGGAGTACGTCATGGCCGACGGCGACGTCGTGGAGTTCCGCTTCAACGTGTGATCTGGCCTATAACTCCAGGTCAGCGGCCTGCAGCGGTCCTCCAGTCAACACCCAGTCAACGGGATCTTGCGTTCCAGGCCCGCGCGGACCAGATCACGCTCCTCGGGCAGCCCTGAGGACCGGCCCGGCTCAAGGACGCGGAGCGTTCATCGCTCATGTGTGACGAGGGATCTGTAAGCCGCTGCGGTGTCGCAGGTGCCCGTGGTCAGCGCCGCGGGTGAGATGTACTGGAGGTCGCCTGTGACCCATCAGCGTTCTCCTGTACTGCTCCGGTCGACCTCCGGTCCGCAGGACTCGACGAGCATCGCCTGCGCGGCGGCGCGCGTGCGGTCCTCGGCGCTCGGCCACAGGTGCGAGTACGTGGACAGCGTGGTCGTCGCGGATGAGTGTCCGAGAGCGCGTTGGACGGTGACGACGTCGCAGCCGGTGGCGATCAGCCCCGAGGCGTAGAAGTGCCGGAGGTCATGCAGGCGTAGCCCGGAGGCCCCGGCGGCTGCCGTCGCGGTGCGCCAGCGGTGGCCGACGGTGTTCTGGTGCGGTGGGCTGATCGCCTTCTCCGGTGAACATCCAGCCGCCGTCCCGGCTCTGCGCGGCAAGACGTGCGGCGAGCATCTCGACCAGTCCGGGTGCCAAGAACACGACTCGCTCGCTGCCGTACTTGGGCGGCCGGACCTCGACCTGGCCGCGGCCGGCCCGCTGCACCTGGCGGGCGACGGCAAGGGTGCGACGCAGGAAGTCGATGTCCTCAACCCGGAGGCCGGCGGCCTCGCCGAGCCGGAGGCCGGCGAACGCGCAGAGGGCGATGAACGGCCGGAAGGCGGGTCGGCTGCGTCCACTTGCACGTGCCGATCGCCGTGAACCTCACTGGGCCGGCCTGGCGCGCTGCGGCTGTCCCGGCGTAGCAGCCTGTCGCGCGGCCAATCACGCCGGCACTCCGCCGCGCGGGCGCTGTTCCGGCGGCAATGCTGGATCCTGTTCGACGTCATCTCGAGCCTGGCGAGGCCGAGCCCGGGGCTTGAGCTCGCTGACGAGCACGCCGGCGACGATGAGGGCGGCGCCGACGATGGCGAGGCCGGGCAGTCGGTCGCCGGCGAGGCGCCCGATGATGCCGCCCCACACCGGCTCGCCGGCGTAGATGACCGTCGCCCGGGTCGGGGACACCGACTGCTGAGCCCAGTTCATGGTGATCTGGATCAGGCAGCTGGCGGCCCCGAGACCGACCGCGGCGGAGAGCCAGAGCCAGGAGAAGGACGGGACGGCCTCGCCGACGACGGGCATCATCGCTACCGACAGGGCGCCGCCGACGAGCAGCTGCACGACGGTGATCCGACCGAGGTCGACGGTGCCGGCGAACAGGCCGATGAGGACGATCTCCGCGGCGATGGCGACGGTGCTGACCAGCGTCAGGATCTCTCCGGCGCTCAGCGTCAGCCCCGCCGAACCGGGGGCGGCCAGCAGGACCAGCCCGGTGAAGGCGAGCGCCACCCCGGCCCAGGCGGCGGGCTTGGGTGCGCGGCGGAACACCGCCCACTGCAGCAGCGGCACGAGCGGGACGTAGAGCGCGGTGAGGAAGGCCGAGGTGCTGCTGGGGATCGTCTGCAGCCCGATCGTCTGCAGCGCGTAGCCGCCGAAGATCGTCACTCCGATCGCCGCACCGGCACCCAGCTCCCGCCGGGTCAGCCCGGTCAGCGTCCGGCGGAAGACGACCAGGCTGATCGCGCCGGCGGCGAGGAAGCGCAGGCCGACGAAGAGCAGCGGCCCGCCGTGCTGCATGGCGAGGTGGACGATGAGGAACGTCGCGCCCCAGACGGCGGTGACGGCGATCAGCGCCATCTCCTGCCGGCTGAACCGGACACCCCAGCGGGGGCGACGCCCTGTGTCCAGCATTGCGCTCACCCGTCGGCCGGCCGGGCGCGCGACGGACCATCGTGGGCGTCATCCCGGGGGTGGATCAGCACGGTGCAACTCCGTCGGCGCGGGTGAGCAGCCGACGGTGGAAGGTGGCGTCCGGGCTGAGGGCGAGCAGGCCCTCGGTGAGCGCGTCGGCCGCGGCGTGTGCGTCGTCATCGGTCAGCGGGTCGAGCACATCGAGGATGAACACGGCACTGGTGGTGGCGGTGGTGATGCCGGTACGGGTGCACTGCCGCCAGTTCCAGCGGCGGCACGTGACGCCGACGTCGTCGCGCCAGACGACCTCGCCGACCTCCGGGTGCTCGACGACCGCCTCGCCGCCGGCGATGGTGTCGAAGGCCTCGGTGCCGTCGGCGCGGACGAGTCGGGGCGGGCTGGCGTAGGCGGCGCGGTCCTCCCCACCGAAGGGCAGCATGGAGGCGATGGAGACGGCGTTGTAGACGTCGGTGATCCGGTCGATGCGCGGCAGGCCGCCGGGGTCGAGCCGACGCATCAGCGCCTCCACGCTGGGCCGGGTGCGCTGCGGCTTGGCGCCGAAGGCCCGGTAGGCCTCCCGCCACGCGGCGAGGTGCGGCAGCTCCTCGGGCTTGCGCCCGTCGAGCCGCTCCCGCGTGGTCGCCTCGGCGACGGCGAGGACCTGCTCGCTCAGTTCGTCGCTGGGGCCGCCCTGCAGGCCGTCAGCGGTCAGCAGCACCACGCGGTAGTCCGGCCGCAGCGCGAACACCGCGTCGTCGACGGTGGCGGCGGCGAGCCACTGCTGGGGGTCGGTCATGAACGGCTCCCGGTGACGTGGGGCTGGAACACGGTGAGGGCGAAACGGGCGGGGCCGGCGGCGTCGGCGGGGGTGGCGTAGCCGTGGGCGACGTCGCCGGCGAAGGCCGCGGAGTCGCCCACTGTCAGCCGCTCGGTGCGGTCGCCGACGCGGAGGTCAACAACGCCGTCGAGGACGAGCAGCAGTTCCCGGGTGCCGGCGCTGTGCGCCTCGCTGGTGTTCGCATCGCCCGGCTGCAGCGTCCAGTCCCACAGCTCGACGACGTCGGGTGGCGCGGTTCCGGCGACCAGCAGCGCCTGCCCGCCGTGGTCTCCGTGCCACAGCACCGGCGCCCGCCCGGCCGCGGTCACGGTCAGCGCACGCGGCTGTTCGACGTCGACCAGCACCGGCAGCCCGACACCGAGGGCGTCGCTGATCCGCAGCAGCGTGGCGATGCTCGGGTTGCCTTCGCCATGCTCGATGGTGATGAGCATGCGGCGGCTGACGCCGGAGCGGTCGGCCAGCTCGTCGAGGGTCCAGCCGCGGGCGGTCCGGTGCTGCCGCACCCGCTGCCCGATCTGCTCGTTGACCGCGATCACTTCGGCCGTCATCTGGGCCGCCTCCCTTGCGTCATCGTCGCCGCTCCCGACTACGCTGCCTCTGCGAGTGCAACATACTGCATCGGGATGTGAGGTGATGGGCGTGCAGGTTCCGGGTTCGAACGACGCGGGGCTGCGGATGGAGACCCGGTTGGCGGTGGCGGGCCGGCCGTCCGGGCCGGGGCAGCCGCTCAACGTCCCGATCATCCCAGCGTCGAACTTCCGCGCCGCGTCCCCTGACGCGGTGGGGCGGGAGTACTCGCGTGACGACGGCACCCCGGGCTGGGAGGCGCTGGAGGGGCTCATCGGTGACCTGGAGGGCGGCCCGGCGGTGTCGTTCTCCTCGGGCATGGCTGCGATCGCCGCCGTCCTGGAGCTGCTGCCGGTCGGCGCCCGCGTCGTAGCGCCCCGGGACAGCTACACCGGCCTGCGCGGACTCCTGGAGGACGGCGCGGCGGCCGGTGACCGCTGGCGGTCGCGGATCGTGGACATGACCGACGCTGATGACCTGCTGGCGGCGATCGCCGACGCCGACCTCGTATGGCTGGAGACCCCCAGCAACCCGCTGCTCGACGTCGTCGACATCGCCGGGATCACGCAGGCGGCCGCGGCGGCCGGCGCGCTTGTGGCCGTGGACAACACTTTCGCCACCCCGCTGCTACAGAACCCACTCGACCTGGGCGCCGACTTCGTCGTGCACAGCGCGACCAAGTCCATCGGCGGCCACTCCGACCTGCTGCTGGGCCTGGTGGTGTGCCGCCGCGATGAGGACCGGGCACGGCTGAGCCGCCGCCGCGAGGTCGCCGGTGCCACCCCCGGCGCACTGGAGGCCTTCCTCGCCCTGCGCGGTGCCCGCACCCTGGCTGTCCGGCTGCGACAGGAGCAGGAGACCGCCGGCGAACTCGCCCGCCGGCTGGCGGCACATCCGGCGGTCGGCCGGGTGCGCTACCCGGGCCTGCCCGACGACCCGAACCACACCCGCGCCGCCGAGCAGATGCGCGGCTTCGGGACGGTGCTCAGCTTCGAGCTGGCCGACGCCGGCACCGCCGATGCCGTCTGTGCCGCTCTGCGCGTCATCTCGCACGCCACCAGCCTCGGCGGGGTGGAGTCGACCATCGAGCGGCGCGCGAAGCTCCCCGGCCAGGAGCACGTCCCGGCCGGCCTGCTGCGCCTGAGCGTGGGCTGCGAGCACGTCGAAGATCTGTGGACCGACCTGCACACCGCCCTTGAGACCCCCGCCGCGGAAGCCCCCGCCGAGTCCACCGTCCGTTCGACCGTTCCCGCCGGGAGTCACCCGTGATCGACACCGACCTGCCGACCGCGCCGGCGACCATTCCGCTGGCCCGCGGGTTCGCCGCCTGCCTGGCCTCGGTCACCGAGGTGCCGGTGACCGACCTGCCACTGCCCGCCGGTGACCTGCCCCAGGCTCTCGGCGCGTGGCGGTCCTGGCTGGCCGGGCGAGGGTTCGGCCTGGTGCCCATCGCCGACCCCACCGCCTTCCAGTGGGCGGGGTGGTGGCTGGCGGTCGTGCAGACCACCGACACGGAGGTCGCCACGGTGGCCTTCGGGACACCGCCGGGCATCGTGCTCAGCCCGCAGGACCCCGCCCTCCTCGGCCGGGCGACCGGGGAGTTGCCCATCACCGCCGTCTACGCCGTCGCCTCCCTCGACCCGGTGCTGCCTGCAGCGACGGCGATGCCGGAGCTGCACGGCACGGTCGAGGGCCTGGCGGTCGCTCCCGCGGCCGAGGCCGAGATGCGGCTGCTCGAAGTCGCCTCCGCCCGCGCCGGCCGCGGCCTCGACGGTGATCGCTACGCCGCCGGCGGCGGCACCTTCAGCTCGCGCGGGGACCGCCGCCCCGGCTACGACCTGACCCTCATGGCCGCAGAGGTCCTGGACGAGCTCACCGCCGCCGGGTACGCCGTCGACTTCGCCGCCACCCGCCGCAACGTGCTCACCCGCGGCATCGACGTCAACGCCCTCGTCGGCTCCACCTTCCGCATCGGCGACGTGCTCTGCGCAGGCCGACGGCTGTGCGAGCCCTGTGTCCATCTGGACCGGCTCAGCGGGCCCGGCCTGCTCCGGCCACTCATCCACAAGGGCGGACTGCGCGTGGACGTCCTCACCGACGGCGAGATCCGCCTCGGTGCACCGATCCGGCCCGCCTGACCCGACCGGAGCCGCCCGTGTCCGACAGGACCGCGTTCGCCATCGTCGACGCGTTCACCACCGAGCGCCCGTTCTCGGGCAACCCTGCACGTGTGCTGCTGCTCGAGGAGTTCCCCGATCCGGCTGGATGCAAGGCGTGGCGAACGAGCTGGTACAAGCAGAGACGGCGTTCCTCGCTCCCGGCGAGGACGGCGCCTTCCGGCTGCGCTGGTTCACCCCGGTGGCCGAGGTCGCGCTGTGCGGACACGCCGCGCTGGCCAGCGCCCACTGGCTCTGGGAGTCCGGCGTCCTGCGGCAGGAGGCGGTCGCCTTCGCGACCCGAAGCGGGCAGCTCACCGCCGTGCGAGCCGACGGCCGGATCGTGCTCGACTTCCCCGCGGTCCCCGCCACACAGGTGGCGCCGTTCCCAGTACTCCTGGACGCCCTCGCCGGCCCGGTCCCCGCTTGGACCGGGAGTCACCGACCATCCCGATGCCGGCGAGCGCAACATGCTCGCGGTCCTCGAGTCGGAAGACGCGGTGCGCGAACTCTCTCCCGATCTGCGGGCGGTGATGCGCTTGCCGGTCGGTGGCCTGATCGTCACCGCCAGGCGTCGGGCCGGCGGGGTCGTGTCGCGCTACTTCGCCCCCGCCTACGGGATCCCGGAGGACCCGGTCACAGGATCAGCCCATTGCACGGTCGGCCCCTACTGGCGTGGCGAACTCGGGGTCACGCTGTCCGCCGAGCAGGCGTCTCCGCGCGGCGGAGAACTGACCGTTGTCACTACAGGCACGGGACGGGTCCTTCTCGCGGGAAAGCCGCGCACGGCGGTCACTGGATTTCTGCTCTGACCGACATTCCGACTGGCCACGCCATCCGCCCATGCCACGGTCGGCGTGGATCGCTCAACCATGCCGCCTCGGCGTGACATGCGCGCCGCTCACATCCAGTCCAAGGCAGGAGCGGCCCTGCCCTCACAGCACCGACTCGTCGCCAGGCCACTCTCGCAGCCCGCCGGTGACACGCCCGGGTGCGTGGACGTCAGTCAACAACCAGTCAACAACAATCCCAACTCTGGTCGTTGCCCACCAACGATGCCCGACCATGAAGGCGCTGGTCAGCGGCGCGTTTCGGTCGTAGTCATCGTCGTCCAATCACGCTGGCGACGTTCCGCTTCAACGTGTGACCTGCCACCGGGCGACGGTCGGGGCGTCAGCTCCCGGCGCCAGCCTTTCGGGGGAGCCGGGTGGGACAGTGGTCTGCAGGAGCTGCCTCGGGCTGTGGATGTGTCCGGCAGCCCGGCAGCCGCAACTCATGACCGAGGAGACCTGATGGACTACCTGCGACAGCTGCAGGCGGAACGACCGCTGCTCTTCGGGCTCGCGCTCCTGGTGGTCTTCATAGTCGGCTTCCAGCTCGCCCTCTTCGTGGTCCAGCTGATCATCGGGCCCTTCGGCCTCCCGGGCTGGGCGCCCCTCGTGGTGCTGGTGGGCGGCCTCGTGCTCGTCGCCCGCCGGCAGCAGCGGTAGCGGGGGAGTGGACCGCCCGCCCGGTCAGACCTTGCCGCGGAGGATGCGGCGCCAGTAGAGCTGCGGGAGCCCGTAGCGGTCGAAGAGCCACGACCAGCGGTGGGGCTTGAAGGGGTTCACCCCGGGCACCGACGGGCTCGCCTGGCCGTCGCGGTCGACCTCGTTGAGCATCAGCTTCCGCCGGCTGACGGTGATCGGCATGACCGTGTAGCCGTCGTACCGCTTCAGCTGCTTCCCGTCGCGGGCGGCGGCCAGGTTCTGCGCCAGGACGTCCACCTGCTTCCGCAGCGCGCCACCCGAGGGGCGGGTGGCGGCGTCGGCGGCGTCGCCGATCGCCCAGACCGACTCGTGCCGGCGGGACCGCAGCCTCTGCGGGTCGATGTCCACCAGGCCGGGGGTCGCGTCCGCGGCCAGGCCGGCGTCGGCGATCCAACCCGGTGCCCGGTAGTGCGGCACGGCGTGGGCGAAGACGACGTCCTCGAGCACCTGGCCGCCCGTCGGGGAGGTGACCTCGAGGGAGTGGACGTCCCAGTCCACCCGCTCGATCCGCGCCTCGCGCAGCACCTCAATCCCGTAGTCCGCGAACGCCTCCTCCAGGACCCGGTCGGCCTCCGGGAGGCCGGTCGCGGTCGCCGCCGGCAGGACGAGCCGGACGTCGAGGGCCGGCAAGACGCCGGTGCGCCGCCAGTGGTCGCACGCCATGAGCAGCGGCTTGAGCGCGGTCGGCGCGCAGGACGCCGGCTCCGGCGGCACGGTGAAGACGACGGACCCCTCGCGCAGCGACGACAGCCGCGGCCACACCTGCGGGGTGCTGCCCGGCACGTAGGTGGAGGCAGCCCACCCGTCGGCGTACGCCTGCAGCAGCCCCGGTGTCGCGTCCCAGTCCTCGACCAGACCGGGGCAGACGACGAGGGTCGAGCACTCCAGCGTCCGCCCGCCGCGCGTGCGCACCGTCATGGCCGCCGGGTCGACGGCCTCGGCGCTGTCCCGGATCCAGGTGCACCCGTCGGGCATGACGTCGGCCATCGGGCGCTCCAGATCGGCCATCGTCGCCTCTCCGGCGCCGACGTAGTTGAGCAGCGGCTTGTAGCGGTGCACCGGCTGTGGAGCCACGACGGCGACGCCTCGGACGCCGTCGCGGAGCAACCGTGCCGCCAGGGATATGCCGGCGTTGCCGCCGCCGATGACGAGCACCTCGGAACGTGCCATGTCCGCCTCCTCGCTGAAGGCCGCGGACCTTCGTCGCCGCCGCAGCTCGGCCACCGGGTCCAGCCTGCCCGCAATGCGCCCGTTCCGAACGGCGGATGTGCGGCTGATCAGGTCGTCCCCGGCACACGCCGGACCGAACCCCCATCGCGGCCGCGCTCACCGTCGTCGCCGGCGACCCGAGGGTCAGCGGCACCGACCGGCAGATCACCTGGCAGGCCAAGGCCAGGGACGGCTCGGCCGGCGTCGTCGGGCGCTTCCTGCAGCGCCCGTAGCGCGCCTCCTCGCGGCAACGGGGTCGTGTGTTGGCTGTGCGCTACCCCAGCGTGCGCGCGCTGCTCTCCTGCGGGCCACCTCCGGGCCGGAGCCTGGACGGTGCCCCGAACGGAATCTCTCCAGGAGGAAGCCATGACCACGCCGCCCCCCAAGGCCTCGACCGCACCCGACACCGCAGCCAGCCGTGGCAAGCGCACCGAGGACGACGCGCCCCAGCAGGAGAAGGACGCCGCGACCGGCGCCCCCGTCGAGATGGAGGAGCTGGCCCGTACCCGTGACGAGGCCGAGGACCGGGCCCGGGAGCTGCTGGCCGCCCAGGTCCTGCAGGAGTCCCGGAACGGCTCCCACGACGAGCGGGCCCGCCAGCTGGTCCTCGCCGTCCGCCGTGACCTGCTCGTGGAGCTGCGCGAGCAGGAGCAGCAGCAGGCCCGGCGGCAGCTCGCCTCGGCGGCGGACAGCAGCGAGGACGCCGTCGCCGGCCTCGTGCAGGGGGTGACGACGATCGTGCGCAGCCTCGTGCCCGCCGTCCTCGTCCGGCCCGAGGAGGTCATCGAGACCACCTACGCGCTGGCCGACCAGAGCCTGCGCGTGGCGCGCCGCTTCGCCCTGGTGGTCACCGAGAACGTGCGCGGCCTCGTCACGACCTGACCGGCTGGGCCTCCCGCCCGGGTGGCCGTCGGGGTGCCAGCCCGGCGGCCACCCGGTCGTGCCTCCGCGTGCCGAACCGCCATCGACGTCGACCTGCTCACGCTGGTCCCGAACGTCCCGTCCTGCCGCTGACCGGGCACCCGCCGGCCGATGTGCTGCTCGAAGGCGACCGTGACCCCCTGGGTCCACCAGCCGAGCCGCTCGACGGTGCCGTCCAGTTCCGCGTAGACCCTCAGCTCGATGGCCTTGTGGTCCAGGTGCTCGGCGCCGATACCGTCCATGAACCGCAGCCACTCGTCCCACGTGCGGTGCGTGGCCCGCTCGACGGGCCCGATCCGAGCACTCGTGGCCATGGTCGTGTGCTCCTCCGCGGCACCGGCGACGTCCGGATGGTGCCCACCGCGGCGCTGCACATCACGGCCGCAGGCAGCCGGAGGCCGGTGGCCCGGCACTCAGCCGGCGAGGCGGGCGCACTCCTCGCACCGGGCGGCGTCGCGGTGGGCGGCGTCGCGGTGGGACGGCCAGTCCTGCGCCGCGGTGGCTCGCACCAGCTGCCCGCAGAGCGAGGCCTCGAGCCCGTCCACCACCGGCTTGGCGACGGCGTGCGCGACGTCGTGTGCGCGCGCGAAGCCGTCGTCCCCCGGCGCGACGTCGGGTCCGATCCACCCGACCCGGATGCCGATCACGAAGAGGCTCGCCGTCATGCCGCCAGGGTGCGCACCCGAGGTGTCGGCCAGGTGGCGTCGGGCCGAACACTCGGTGCCCGTCGCCGGCGACGGGCTCAGCCCGTGGCCGGCCGGTAGACCAGGTGCAGGACGCCGGTGGGGAAGGCTTCGGAGTGCTCCAGCTCCAGCGGCGTGCGGCCCAGCTCGTCGGTCCACCGGCGTTCCCCGGAGACCACGATCGGGTCCACGAGCAGCACCAGTTCGTCGAGCAGCCCGGCCTCCAGCAGCGACCGCACCGTGGTCAGGCTGCCGGACATGCCGATGGTGCCCTCCGTGCGCTCCCTCAGCGCGCGCACGTCGTCCAGGCTGCGCAGCACCGTGGTGCCGGCCCAGGTCGAGCGCTCCAGCGTCGACGACAGCACGTACTTCGGGATCGGGTTGATGAAGTCGGCGAACTCGTCGCTGTCGTTGCCCGGCCAGTACTGCGACCACTGGTCGTGCAGCACGCGGCCCATCAGGTAGGCGTCGCACCGCTCGGTGTGCCGGTCCACGGCCTTGCCCATCGCCTCGTCGAAGTACGGGAAGTGCCACTGGTCGGGCCGCTCGGCCGAGCCGTCGACGGTGGTGAACAGCGAGGCGGCGATGTGTCCCACGGGAACTCCTCCGGGATCGGGTGGTCGTCGGGGGGTGGACCGGGCGGCGAGCCGGAACTCATCGCCGACGCGCTCGCCCGTTCCGCGCATCCCGGGCAGGGTGGGTGCGGGCGGCCGGACGGCGGTCGCCGTGTCCGAGGAGGCCCGCGTGTCCCGTCCACCCTTCCCGCCGTTCACCCTCGAGACCGCCCGGCAGAAGGTGCAGGCGGCGGAGGACGGGTGGAACACCCGCGATCCGGAGCGGGTGGCGCAGGCCTACACCGAGGACACCGTCTGGCGGAACCGCGACGAGTTCGTCCGCGGCCGGGACGGGGTGGTCGCCTTCCTGACCCGCAAGTGGGAACGGGAGCTGGACTACGCCCTGCGCAAGGAGCTGTGGGCGTTCACCGACGACCGGATCGCCGTCCGGTTCCAGTACGAGTGGCACGACGCCGAGGGCCGGACCTGGCGCTCCTACGGCAACGAGAACTGGGAGTTCGCCGCCGACGGCCTCATGCGCCGGCGCGAGGCCAGCATCAACGACGTGCCCATCGCCCTCGAGGAGCGCTGGATCCTCGGCCCGCGGGAGGACGGCGACGCGACGCCGCTGCCGCTGCGCTGAGCGCCGTCGTCACGCCTTGGTCGTGACCTCGTAGGGCGTGCCGCTGCGGTCGTACGTCGTCCACTCACCGGTCTGCCGGCCGCGGTCGAACGAGCCACACCGCAACCGGGTGCCGTCGAGGGCGGAACCGCTCCCGGTACCCGTCGGGCTGCCCGTCGACCACGGAGCGCCAGCCCGGACGGAGCCGTCCCGGTGCCGCTCGACGTGGTGGCCCTCGGTGGACTCCGTCTGCGGCATGCGTCGATCGCAGCAGAGGAACGGCCGGCCGGGGGAGACCCTGAGCGCGGAACCAGGGAGCGATCCGGGGGTCACCTGATGGTCGCCGGGCGGTGCGGGGCGGCACGCTTCCGGCATGACGAACTCGGTTCCCCTCCCTCCGCCCGCGGACGTTCCCGGCGGCGAGCAGCAGCTCCCGCCCGGCCGGCCGGAACTGCGGCGCAGCACCACCGACAGGATGGCCGGTGGGGTGTGCGGCGGCCTGGCCGACTACACCGGCATCGACACCGTGCTCTGGCGCGTGGGGTTCGTCGGCCTCACCGTCGCCGGGGGCGCCGGCGTCCTCGTCTACCTGCTGCTGTGGGTGCTCATGCCGGCCGGCCCGGCCCGCAGCGACGAGACGCCGAGCCCGCTGGAGCGGCTCGTCCAGCGCCTGCACGACGCGCTCGCCGGGCGGGGGACGACGTCGCCGCGCTGAGCCGGGTCGTCCGTCGCGCCGGCGACACGGCTGTCGGCGCCGTCCCGCCACCGGCGCCGATCCGCCAGGATGGGCCGCCAGCCGTTCCCGACCCGCATCGGAGCACCGCCGTGACCGTTCCTCCCGCGCACCAGCCGGCCCCCATGGTGGTGCCGCAGTTCTTCATCCGGCAGCGGGTCACCCTGATGGTGAACCGCTACGAGATCCTGGCGGCGAACCCGGACGGCAGCGAGGGGCAGCTCGTCGCCTTGGCGCAGCAGAAGCGGCTGACGCTGCGGGAGGAGGTCGTCTTCTTCAGCGACGAGTCGAAGAGCCGGCGGGTGTTCTCCTTCAAGGCCCGGCAGCGGATCGACGTCGGCGCCGAGCACGACGTCCTGGACGAGTACGGGCAGCTCATCGGCTACTTCCGCAAGCAGTTCGGCGCCAGCCTGCTGCGCTCCACCTGGCACCTCTCGGCCCCGGGCGTCGAAGCGGTTGGCCACGAGCGCAACCCGTTCATCGCGGTGCTGCGCCGGGTGTGGGGCTTCATCCCGTTCCTGAACAACATCCCGGTGCCCTTCCTCTTCCACTTCGACTTCACCGACAGCCGCACCGGCGCGCCGGTGATGAGCAGCCAGAAGCGGATCGGGCTGCGCGACCACTACACGGTGACCGTTCCAGACCCGCGGCTGGACTTCCGGGTGGCGGCGGCGATGGCGGTGGCGCTGGACGCCCTGCAGAGCCGCTGACCGGAGCGGGCGGCGCGGCGGGGAAGCCCTCGGGCCCGGAGGGCGTTGCGCCGAGCAACCGACGTGAAAGGCCTGCACCGCACATGAGCATCAAGCTGTCCGTCCTCGACCTGGCCCCCATCCCGCGCGGGGAGACGCCGAGCAGCGCCATCGCCGCCAGCGTCGCCCTCGCCCAGCGCGCGGAGCGGCACGGGTACGAGCGGGTCTGGTACGCCGAGCACCACAACATGCCCACGATCGCGTCGTCGGCCACCAGCGTGCTGATCGCGCACGTGGGCGCGCACACCAGCAGCATCCGGCTCGGTGCGGGCGGGGTCATGCTCCCCAACCACTCGCCGCTCACCATCGCCGAGCAGTTCGGCACCCTCGACGCGATGTACCCCGGTCGCATCGACCTCGGCCTCGGGCGCGCTCCCGGCAGCGACCAGAACACCATGTACGCCCTGCGCCGCGACCCGCGCTCGGCCGACACGTTTCCGCAGGACGTCCTGGAGCTGCAGGCCTACCTGGCCGGCGAGACCCGCGTGCCCGGCGTCGACGCCATTCCGGGCAAGGGCTCCCGCGTGCCGCTCTACGTCCTCGGGTCCTCGATGTTCGGCGCCACGCTGGCCGCCGCACTGGGCCTGCCCTACGCCTTCGCCTCGCACTTCGCGCCGGCCATGCTGGAGTCGGCCGTCGCCGCCTACCGGCGCGAGTTCAAGCCCTCCGAGCAGCTCGCGGAGCCCTACGTCATCGCCGGCGTGAACGTCGTGGCGGCGGACAGCACGGCGGCCGCCCAGGAGCAGCTGCAGGCCGTGCGGCGGAACCTCGCCATCGGCCTGTTCGGCCGCGGGCAGGCGCTCACCGACGAGCAGGCCGACCAGTTGCTCGCGCAGGGCGCCGGGCACCACGTGGGCACGATGCTGACGCACACCGCCGTCGGCACGCCGGCCGAGGTGCGCGAGCACCTGGACGGCTTCACGAAGATCGCCGACGCCGACGAGCTGATCGTCGCCCACCAGTCGGGCTCGCTCGACGGCCGGCTCCGGTCGGTCGAGCTGCTGGCGCAGGCGATGGAGTCGGTCACGGCATGACCGGCTCGTGTTTCGCCCCCCGGGCCGAGGCGGGTAGGCCGCGCCGGTGACGTACTCGATCGTGGCCCGCGACCCCGAGACCGGGGAGATGGGCGTCGCCACCCAGTCCCAGGCCTTCGCGGTCGGCAACAGCGTTCCGTTCGCCCTGCCCGGGCACGGGGTCATCGCCACGCAGTCCATGGCCGAGCCCATGTACGGCGCCGTCGGGCTGGACCTGCTCCGTGGCGGCTTCACCGCCCAGGAGGTGCTCACCGCGCTCAGCAGCGTCGACCCGCAGCCGGAGCGGCGGCAGGTCGCCGTGCTCGGGGTGAACGGTGACCTGGCCGCCTACACCGGCACCAGCTGCGTCGACGCCGCCGGGCACCTGATGGGCGACACCTGTGTGGCGCTGGCGAACATGGCCAGCTCCCCGGCGGTGTGGGAGGCGATGGTCGAGCGGTTCGAGGGCTCCGCCGGGCCGCTGGCGCAGCGGCTGCTCACCGCACTCGTGGCGGGGGAGGAGGCCGGCGGCGACTTCCGGGGACGCCGCTCGGCCGCGATCATGGTGATCCGGGCGACGACCACCGGTCGCCCCTGGCACGACATGGTGGTCGACCTCCGGGTCGACGACTCGCCGGACCCGCTCGCCGCCCTGGCCGACCTCACCGTCACCCGCGCCCGCTACCAGGACGTCGTCCGCGCGTTCCAGCAGGCCATCGACGGCGACCCGGTGACGGCCGACCGCGAGCTGGAGCTGCTCCGGCCCATGGACCCGGTGACCGAGCCCGACCAGCTCATGTGGCGGGCGGTCATCGCGGCGCTGGCCGGCCGGGAGGACGCCGCCCGCGAGATGCTGGTCGAGCTGGCCACCTTCGCGCCGCAGTTCCTGGAGGCCGCGAGCCGGTTCGGCAAGGCCGGCCTGATGCCCGCCGACATCGTCGAGCGGATCATGCCGCCGGTGCCCGCCACCTGACGGCCGACCGGCCCGGGAAATGCGACGGGCGGGCATCCGCAGTGGATGCCCGCCCGTGGCGGCGGCCCCGTCGGGGCGACGGGGCCGGTGCTCAGCTCTTCGGACGCGCACCGGCGCGCAGGGCGCCGAGCAGGTCGTGGTTGAGCCGGGAGATCGTCTCCATCGAGATGCCCTTGGGGCAGGCGGCGGAGCACTCGCCGATGTTGGTGCAGCCGCCGAAGCCCTCGCGGTCCTGCTGCGCCACCATGTTGACCACGCGGTCGTTGCGCTCGGGCTGGCCCTGGGGGAGCAGCCCCAGGTGCGTCACCTTCGCGGCGGTGAACAGCATGGACGAGGCGTTCGGGCAGGCCGCCACGCAGGCGCCGCAGCCGATGCAGGTCGCGGCGTCGAACGCCGCGTCCGAGTCGGCCTTGGGCACCGGCGTCGCGTGCGCCTCCGGCGCGGTGCCGGTCGGCACGCTGATGTAGCCGCCGGACTGGATGATCCGGTCGAACGCCCGCCGGTCGACGGCGAGGTCCTTGATGATCGGGAACGCGGTGGCCCGCCACGGCTCGATGTCGATCGAGTCGCCGTCCTTGAAGGACCGCATGTGCAGCTGGCAGGTCGTCGTCTGCTGCGGGCCGTGCGCCTGGCCGTTGATCATGACGCCGCACATGCCGCAGATGCCCTCGCGGCAGTCGTGGTCGAAGGCGACCGGGTCGTCGCCCTGCATGATCAGCTGCTCGTTGAGCACGTCGAGCATCTCGAGGAACGACATGTCGGGGGAGATGTCGGTGACCTTGTAGGTGACCATCTTGCCCTTGACCGTCGGCCCCTGCTGGCGCCAGATGCGCAGGGTCAGGTTCATCCCGCGCTTCTCGGCCCCGGGGTTGCCGACGCTGGAGCGCATCGCGCCTTCGTGTGTGGCTGTCACTTGTAGCTCCGCTGGGCGAGGTGGACGTACTCGTACTCGAGGTCTTCCCGGTGCAGCACCGGGGGCTGGCCCTCCGGCGTCCACTCCCAGGCCGCCACGTAGGCGAAGTTCTCGTCGTCGCGCAGCGCCTCCCCCTCGGGGGTCTGGCTCTCCGCGCGGAAGTGGCCACCGCAGCTCTCGCGGCGGTGCAGGGCGTCGATGCACATCAGCTCGGCGAGCTCGATGAAGTCGGCGACCCGGCCGGCGTGCTCCAGCGTCTGGTTGAACCCGTTCCAGTCGCCGGTCACCTTCAAGTTGGTCCAGAACTCCTGGCGGATCTCCTGGATGCGGTCGATGGCCTTGCGCAGGCCCTCGTCCGTGCGCTCCATGCCGCAGAGGTCCCACATCAGCTGGCCGACCTCCCGGTGGAAGGACGCCGGGGTGCGATTGCCGTTGATGCTGAGCAGCTTCTGCGTCTGCTCCTGCACGCCGGTGAGCGCCTCGACGGCGGCCGGGTGGCTCTCGTTGACCTTCTCGAACGGCCCGTCGGCGAGGTAGCTGCTGATCGTCGACGGCAGCACGAAGTAGCCGTCGGCCAGGCCCTGCATCAGCGCCGAGGCGCCGAGGCGGTTGGCGCCGTGGTCGGAGAAGTTCGCCTCGCCGATCACGAACAGGCCCGGGATCGTCGACTGGAGGTCGTAGTCGACCCACAGCCCGCCCATCGTGTAGTGCACGGCGGGGTAGATCCGCATCGGGACCGCGTAGGGGTCCTCGCCCGTGATCTGGGCGTACATGTCGAACAGGTTCCCGTACTTCGCCTCGACGGCCGGGCGACCCAGCCGCTCGATCGCCTCGGCGAAGTCCAGGTAGACGCCCAGGCCACCGGGGCCCACGCCGCGGCCCTCGTCGCAGACGTTCTTGGCCTGGCGCGAGGCGATGTCGCGGGGCACCAGGTTGCCGAACGAGGGGTAGAGGCGCTCGAGGTAGTAGTCGCGGTCGGACTCGGGGATCTCCCGCGGGTCGCGGTCGTCGCCGCGCTCCTTGGGCACCCACACGCGGCCGTCGTTGCGCAGCGACTCCGACATCAGGGTCAGCTTGGACTGGTAGTCGCCCTTGACCGGGATGCAGGTCGGGTGGATCTGCGTGTAGCAGGGGTTGGCGAAGTACGCGCCCCGCTTGTGCGCCCGCCAGATCGCCGTGGTGTTCGAGCCCTTGGCGTTGGTCGACAGGTAGAAGACGTTGCCGTAACCGCCGCTGGCGATGACGACGGCGTCGGCGAAGTGGGTGCTGATCTCGCCGGAGACCAGGTCGCGGGCGACGATGCCGCGGGCCCGGCCGTCGACCACGATCAGGTCGAGCATCTCGGTGCGCGCGTTCTGCTCGACGCTGCCGGCCGCGATCTGCCGCTCCAGCGCCTGGTAGGCGCCGTAGAGCAGCTGCTGGCCCGTCTGGCCGCGCGCGTAGAAGGTGCGGGACACCTGGGTGCCACCGAAGGAGCGGTTGTCGAGCAGGCCGCCGTACTCGCGGGCGAACGGCACGCCCTGGGCGACGCACTGGTCGATGATGTTGACGCTGACCTCGGCGAGGCGGTGCACGTTGTTCTCGCGCGAGCGGAAGTCGCCGCCCTTGACCGTGTCGTAGAACAGCCGGTGCACGCTGTCGCCGTCGTTGCGGTAGTTCTTGGCGGCGTTGATCCCGCCCTGCGCGGCGACGCTGTGCGCGCGGCGCGGGCTGTCCTGGTACCAGAACGACTTCACGTTGTAGCCGGCTTCGCCGAGCGTCGCCGCCGCGGAGCCACCGGCCAGGCCGGTGCCGACGACGATGACCGTCAGCTTGCGGCGGTTGGCCGGGTTGACGAGGCGGCCGCGGAACTTGCGCTCGCTCCAGCGCTCGCCGATGGGGACGTCGGTGGGGGCCTTGGTGTCGGCGATCGGCTCGCCGACGGTGAACAGCTCGAGAGGCATCGGAGGAGCTCCTTAGTCGATGAGCCCGAAGAGGACGGAGAACGGCACGAGCAGGAAGCCGAGGGTGAGCACGGTCGCGAACGCCACGGCGAAGAGGCTGACGGTCCGCTCGCGCCGGCGGTTGCTCTGGCCCAGGGTCTGCGTGGCGCTCCAGATGCCGTGTCGCAGGTGCATGCCCAGGAGGATCACCGAGATGGCGTAGAAGATCGTGACGAACGGGTTCTGGAAGCTCGCGACGAGCCGGTCGTACGGGGTGCTGTCGAAGCCCTCGGCGTTCACCGCACCCAGGGTGAGGTCGAGGATGTGGTAGATGATGAAGGCCAGGATGATCACGCCACCCCAGCGCATCGTGCGCGAGGCGTAGCTCTGGGCCACGGCCTTCTTGGTGACGTAGCCCTGCGGGCGGGCCCGCTTGGCCTGGCGCCACAGCGAGACGGCGGCCCAGAAGTGCGCCACCACCGCGGCCAGCAGGACGAGCCGGATCACCCAGAGCGTCGTCTGGCCCGGCAGTGCCGGGTTGCCGACCGTCCGGATCCAACCCGAGTACGAGTTGAACGCCTCGGCGCCCGAGAAGGCCTTCAGGTTCCCGATCACGTGCGCGATCAGGTACAGCACCATGATGATGCCGCTGACGGCCATGACGGCCTTCTTGAAGACCGAGTTCGTCTTCGCGACCTTCGGGGTCCTGCGCTGCGCGTGCTCCACCGTCACCACAAGTCCCCACGCTAGGACTACAGGGTGCTTGCCACCAAGCCAACACGTGGTGACACAGCTCATGTAAGGGCACCCTCACCGCAGGTCGGAGGGGGTCGTCCGGGCATCCGTGCACGTCGGGGCGGGGGCGGTGGTCGAGTGGCCCCCGGTAGGGGATCGTGTGCCCGTGCCCACCCCCACGCGCGGATTTCTCGGCCGCCGGCGCGAGCGCGACCCGCGGCTGCCCCCCGGCCAGTACGACGTCGGCGGCGACTGGCCGGTGCTGACCGCCGAGCCCACCCCGCGGATCGCCCCGGAGACCTGGAGCATCACCGTCGACGGGAAGGTCGATTCGCCGACGACGTGGACCTGGGACGAGACCCACCGGCTGCCGCCCGCCGAGTACCGCGGCGACATCCACTGCGTCACCACGTGGTCGAAGTTCGACACCCGCTTCTCCGGGATCAGCGTCGACACGCTGCTGCAGGCCGCCCGGCCGACCGCCGAGGCGCACTTCGTCATGGCGACGTCGACGACCGGCTACACGACCAACCTGCCGCTGGCCGACGTCACCGGGGGCAGGGCCTGGCTGGTCTGGGACTTCGACGGCCGCCCGCTGACCCCGGAGCACGGCGGCCCGGTGCGGTTGCTGGTCCCGCACCTGTACTTCTGGAAGAGCGCCAAGTGGATCAGCCGGCTGACCCTGCTGGCCCGCGACCAGCCCGGCTTCTGGGAGCAGAACGGCTACCACGACCGCGGCGACCCGTGGCGGCAGCAGCGGTACCAGGGTGACTGAGCCGCTGGGTCCGGGCGTCACCGGCGCGCCTCGCGGCGGATGGCGGACGGCGACCGTCGCGGGCGTCCGCCGCCCGGTGCCCCGCTCGGTCCAGCTGCGGCTCGACGTCGAGGACCGGGTGGACCACCTGCCCGGCCAGCACTACGTGGTGCGGCTGACCGCTCCCGACGGGTACACGGCGCAGCGCTCCTACTCGGTCGCGTCGGCACCCGGCGACCCGTTGCTGGAGCTGTTCGTCGAGCGGCTGGACGACGGCGAGGTCTCCACGCACCTGGCCGATGTCGTCGAGCCGGGGGACGTGCTCGAGGTCCGCGGCCCGATCGGCGGCTGGTTCGTCTGGGACGGCGAGAGCCCGGCGCTGCTGCTCGCCGGCGGCAGCGGCGTCGTCCCCTTCGTGTCGATGCTGCGCACCGCGCGAGCGCTCGGGCGCACCGAGCTGCTCCGCATCGCTGTCTCGGTGCGGACGCTGGAGCTGCTGCCCTACGCCGACGAGCTGCTGCAGGCCGGGGCGCTGGTCGTCACCACCCGCGAACCGCGCGGGATCCGGCCGGCGGGCCGGCTCACCGCCGCGGACCTCGTGCCGCTGTGGGAGCCGGACCAGACCGCCTTCGTGTGCGGCACGGCAGCGTTCGCCGGAGCGGCCACCCGGCTGCTCGAGATTCTGGGCACCCCGGCGGCGGCCATCCGGGTGGAGCAGTTCGGTCCGAGCGGCTGAGGGGCCCGCCCGGGCCCCTCAGCCGCCTCCGGACGTCAGCCGGAGGTCCATGGCGCCGCGGTCGAGCTCCTGCGCAGCAGTCGCCGGCGGTGGTGCGGGTTCAGCGGTCGTCGGCCCGCGGCCGCGCGTGTAGAAGTGGGGCATGACGACGACCGCCCCGCACCCGTCTCCGGCCCTGGACCCGGCGCTGGTCAGCCGCCTCGCCGCGCTGGTCACCGCGGCCCCCGGCCGTCCGCGACAGGCGTCGCACGCCCCGTTCACCGGCGACCTGGTCGGGGAGGTGCCCACGTGCACCGCCGAGGACGTCGCCGAGGCACAGCGCCGGGCCCGCGCCGCGCAGGTCGAGTGGGCGGCCCGGTCGATGGCCGAGCGCGCCGCGGTGATGCTGCGCTACCACGACCTGGTCCTGGAGCGGCAGGAGCAGATCCTCGACGTCGCCCAGGTCGAGACCGGCAAGGCCCGCGTGAGCGCCTTCGAGGAGCTGGCCGACGTCGCCATGACCGCGCGGTACTACGCGCACACCGCAGCGTCGCACCTCCGGCCCACCCGCCGGCAGGGCGCCCTGCCGGTGCTCACCCGCACCGTCGAGCACCACCACGCCAAGGGCCTGGTCGGTGTCATCAGCCCGTGGAACTACCCGCTCACCCTGGCGGTGTCCGATGCGATCCCCGCGCTGCTGGCCGGCAACGGCATCGTGCTCAAGCCCGACGCGCAGACGCCGTTCACCGCGCTGATCGCCGTGGAGCTGCTGTTCGAGGCCGGGCTGCCGCGCGAGCTGTTCCAGGTGGTCACCGGTGCCGGCCGGGACCTCGGTGCCCCGCTGATCGAGGGCGTCGAGTACCTGATGTTCACCGGGTCCACCGCCACCGGCCGGATCGTCGCCGAGCAGTGCGCCCGCCGGCTGATCGGCTTCTCCGCCGAGCTGGGCGGCAAGAACCCGATGATCGTGCTGGCCGACGCTGACCTGGAGAAGACCGTCGAGGGCGCGGTGCGCGCCTGCTTCTCCAACTCCGGCCAGCTGTGCATCTCGGTGGAGCGGATGTACGTGGAGGACGCGATCTACGACCGGTTCGTGCCGGCGTTCGTCGAGCGGGTGCAGCGGATGCGGCTGGCCCCGGGCACGACGTGGGACGCCGAGATGGGGTCCCTGGTGAGCGCCGACCAGCTCGATGTCGTCACCCGGCACGTCGACGACGCCGTCGCGAAGGGCGCCCGGGTGCTCGCCGGCGGGAAGCCGCGGCCGGACCTCGGCCCCCTCTTCTACGAGCCGACCGTGCTCGAGGGCGTCACCGACGAGATGGAGCTCGCCCGGGACGAGACCTTCGGGCCGGTCGTGGCGGTCACCCGGGTGCGCGACGCCGACGAGGCGGTGCGGCTGGCCAACGACACCCGCTACGGCCTGAACGCCAGCATCTGGACGACGCCGTCGCGGGGTGCGCGGCTGGCCACCCGCATCCAGGCCGGCACGGTGAACGTCAACGAGGCCTACGCCGCGGCCTGGGCCTCCCACGACGCGCCCATGGGCGGCATGAAGGACTCCGGCGTGGGCCGGCGGCACGGCCGCGAGGGCATCGTCAAGTACACCGAGAGCCAGACCGTCGCCGTGCAGCGCGGCCTGCCGGTCGGCCCGATGCCGGGGCTGCCGCTGGAGCGCTACGCGACGGTGATGACCGCCGGGCTCAAGGCGTTGAAGCGGCTGCCGTTCCTGAAGTGAGCCCGGAGCCCGCCGGCGTCGCGGGGTCCGGCGATGAGCACGGTCACGTGTGGGGCCGGGGCCGCTCCGGGTAGGGCCGCGCCAACGCGCCGCTCGGTCCCCGGCCACGGTGTCCGGCAGAAGGAGGAACCGTGGACGAGCAGGACCAGAAGCGTGCCGAGCTGGGGGAGACCGACGCCCCCGCCGAGGACGAGGTCGCCGAGGCGTTCGAGAAGATCGTCAGCGAGGGCGCGCAGCGTCTGCACCGCCGGTGGCGGGAGGTGCTGGCGACCGGCCTGGCCGGCGGGCTCGAGGTGGCCGTCGGTGTGCTGGCGCTGCTGGCGGTCCTCGCCGCGACCGGCAGCGAGCTGCTCGCCGGGCTGGCGTTCAGCGTCGGCTTCATCGCCCTCATGCTCGGCCGCAGCGAGCTGTTCACCGAGGGGTTCCTGGTCCCGGTGACCGCGGTGTTCGCCGGTCGGGCCAGCACCGCCCAGCTGGCGAAGCTGTGGGCGGGGACCCTGGTGGCCAACCTCGTCGGTGGCTGGCTGGTCATGTGGGTGGTCGTGCAGGGCTTCCCCGACCTCGCGGAGGTGGCCGTCGAGTCGGCGACGCACTTCGTCGAGGCGCCGCTGGACCTGCAGTCGGTCTGCCTGGCCTTCCTGGGCGGCAGCGTGATCACGCTGATGACCCGCATGCAGCACGGCGCGCACTCGGAGAACGGGAAGATCGTCGCCTCGGTGATCGGCGGCTTCCTCCTCGCCGGCCTGCTGCTGTTCCACTCGATCCTGGACTCGCTGCTGATCTTCGGCGCGCTGCACGCCGGCGCCCCGTTCGGCTACTTCGACTGGCTGGCCTGGTTCTGGTACACCGTGCTGCTCAACATGGCCGGGGGGCTGTTCGTGGTCACGCTGATCCGCCTGGTGCGGAGCAAGGAACTGATCGAGCGGGAGCGCGCAGCGGTCGCCGAAGGGCGGTAGGGCGCACCTCCGCCGGCGGCCGGAGTGCCCGCTGCCCGCCCGGCGGGGCGTCTAGCCCCGCGCGGCTCGGCGGATCGCCGAGACGTAGCGGGCGGTGGCCGCGCGCTGGAGGACCAGGCTCAGCGGCCCGGCCAGCCGGGCGGCGGGGGAGGCCAGCCGGAAGAAGACCCGGATCGTGTAGACGACGTCGCCGTCGTCGGTGAGCCGCACCGTGAACCGCTCCTCGCCGCTCTCCGGGTGGCCCGGCAGCGTGCCGTAGGCGAAGCCGCGCTCGACCCCCTCGGTGCTCGACCAGACGACCCGGCAGGGGATGTCGTAGCCGAACCGGGGCAGCCCGGCGGTGAGGACGACGACGGTGCCCGGCGTGCTCGCCTGACCGGTGGCGCTGATCCGGAGGCCGGCACCGCGCTGCGCCCGCCAGCCGAGGACCGCGGCGACGGCTCGCTCGAACGCCGCCGGCCCGCTGCCCACGACCGCGGAGTGCTCGGCGTGGTGGTAGCCGGCCGGCAGTCCGGGGCTCCCGGTCGCACCCACCTCGGTGTAGGTCAGCGGTGCATCGGTGAGGGTGGCCGGATCGGTCGCGCGCAGGAGGCCCACGCATGCAGTGTCCCCGTCCGGCCGGCGGTAGGTTGGCCAGCACTGTGCTGCCCGCCGTCACCGCCACCCGCTACGTCACCCCGCTGCGCGAGGGTGGCTCGCTGCCTGGGCTCATGGAGGCCGACGACCTCGGCACCTACGTGGTGAAGTGGCGCGCGGCCGGGCAGGGCGTCAAGGTGCTCGTCGCCGAGGTCGTCTGCGCCGAGCTGGCCCGGGCCCTGGGGCTGCCGGTGCCGGCGCTGGTCACCGTCGACGTCGCCGCGGAGCTGGCGGTGGGCGAGCCCGACCACGAGGTGCAGGAGCTGCTGCAGCGCTCGGCCGGGCGCAACCTGGGGCTGGACTACCTCCCCGGCGCGCTGGACTTCGAGGCCGGTGCCGACGGCGTCGACCCCGAGCTGGCCGGCCGGGTGCTGTGGTTCGACGCGCTGATCGGCAACGTCGACCGCTCCTGGCGCAACCCCAACATGCTCTTCTGGCACGGCCGGCTGCAGCTGATCGACCACGGTGCCGCGCTGACCTTCCACCACCACTGGCCCGGCGCCGAGGCCGCCGTCACCCGGCCCTACGACGCCTCGGCGCACGCGCTGGTCGAGTGCGCGCCCGACGTCCCGGCGGCCGACGCGGCGCTGGCCGGCCGCGTCACCCGGCCGCTGCTGGACGGCGTGCTGGCCCAGGTGCCCGACGAGTGGCTGGCCGACGACGGCGAGGAGCCGGTGCACGCCGTCCGCTCCCGCTACGTGGGGCAGCTGCTGGCCCGCCTGGCCGCTCGCGACGCGTGGCTGCCCGGGCTGGTGGCGGCCGCGGCCGCCGGGGGAGCGGGCCGCCGGCGGGCCCCGGTCGGGGCCAACCGACCGGGCTGGCTGGGGCCGCCGCCGCCGGAGGGGATGAGCCAGCGATGAGCGCACCGACGCGGCGGGAGACCTTCGAGTACGCGGTGCTGCGGGTCGTGCCCCGCGTGGAGCGGGGCGAGTCGCTCAACGCCGGCGTGCTCGTCTACTGCCGGCAGCGCGACTACCTGGGCTCGCGGCTGCACCTCGACGTCGACCGGCTGCGGGCCCTGGACCCGACCGCCGACCCGGTGGCGATCGGCCGGGCCCTGCAGGCGGCCGCCGACGTCTGCTCGGCCGACCCGGGCGCCGGTGCCGCCGGACGGGAAGCCCTCGGCTCCCGGTTCCGCTGGCTCACCGCGCCACGCAGCACCGTCGTCCAGCCGGGCCCGGTGCACACCGGGCTCACGACGGACCCCGACGCCGAGGCCGACCGCCTCCTGTCGCTGCTGGTGCTCCCCGTCGCCGGCTGACCACGATCGGTGGCCAGCGGTCACCCGTGGTTCATCCTCCCGCCACCGGCACGTGGCGGCCGCCCGATTGGGTGCGAGGGCCCCCACCGCCTCGCGACCAGAGGGACCGATGACCGACATCCGCACACCGCGCTCCCGCGCACTCCTGCCGCTGTTCTCCGGCATCCGCCACGGCAGCCGCAGCCACGCCACCTGCTACTACAAGTGCGGCAACGCCTGCGACGCCGCCGTCCCGAACCAGACCGACAACCCCACGTTCGCCGAGGTCGTCGAGACCGCCTTCAGCCGCCGCAACATGCTCAAGGCCGCCGGTGCCGGCGCACTGCTGGTCGCCGCCGGGCCGGTCGCGTCGGCGGCCGCCAGGGAGCAGCAGGTGCCGACCGGTGGCGGCGTCGCCCCGCTCCCGGGCCGCGAGCTGACGTTCCGGCCGGTCGAGCAGAACTTCCTCGACGAACTGGTCACCGCCGACGGCTACCGCTACTCCGTGGTCATGCGCTGGGGCGACCCGGTGCTGCCCGGCGCCCCGCCGTTCCGCATCGACCGGCAGACGCCCGAGGCCCAGGCCATGCAGTTCGGCTACAACTGCGACTACATCGGGCTGCTGCCGCTGGACGACCGCGACCGGCAGGCGCTGCTGGTGGTCAACCACGAGTACACCAACGAGCAGCTGATGTTCGCCGGGGTGGCCGACGAGTCCGCGCCGACGACGCCGGAGCAGAAGCGCATCGCGATGATGGCCCACGGCATCTCCGTCGTGGAGGTGCAGCGGCACGGCCGGACCGGCGAGTGGCGCCCGGTGCGCAACGGCCGGCGCAACCGCCGGATCACCACCGACACCCCGATGGAGCTCACCGGCCCCGCCGCCGGTTCGCCCTACCTGCGCACCAGCGCCGACCCCCAGGGGCGCACGGTCCTCGGGACCCTGAACAACTGCGCCGGTGGCATGACCCCGTGGGGCACCACGCTGCACGGGGAGGAGAACTTCAACCAGTACTTCGGCACGACGACGCCGATCACCGAGAGCGCGAAGGAGCCCCGGCTGGCGCGCTACGGCATCTCGGCCACCAGGCCGCCGGGCCGCCGCTGGGACGAGGTCGACCCGCGCTTCGACCTCTCGAAGGAGCCCAACGAGGTCAACCGCTTCGGCTGGGTGGTCGAGGTCGACCCCTACGACCCGACCTCGACGCCGAAGAAGCGCACCGCGCTCGGCCGCTTCAAGCACGAGGGCGCGAACGTGCAGATCGCCGAGGACGGCCGCGTGGTCGCCTACTCCGGTGACGACGAGCGGTTCGACTACATCTACAAGTTCGTCTCGCGGAAGACCTACCGTCCGGGCACCGACAGCGCCTCGCGGGCCCACAACCTGACGCTGCTCGAGGACGGCGACCTCTACGTCGCCCGCTTCGTCGGCGACTCCCCGGCCGCGGAGATCGACGGCAGCGGCGAGCTGCCCGCCGACGGTGCCTTCGACGGCTGGGGCGAGTGGATCCCGCTGGTGCGGGACGGCCGCTCGATGATCCCCGGCAAGGACGTCGCGTGGGTGCTCACCTTCACCCGCCTGGCCGCCGACCGCCTCGGGAAGCAGCTTGACGCAGGCGGCGACTTCCCGGACCCCGCGAACCCGGTCGTCGTCGACCCTGCGCTGGTGCCGACCAAGATGGACCGGCCGGAGGACATCCAGGTCAACCCGGTCAACGGGCGGGTCTACGCGGCCCTGACCAACAACTCCAACCGCACCGGGGTGAACGGCCGGCCGGGTGCCGACGAGGCCAACCCGATCACCCGCTCCTACGCGTTCGAGCCCGCGGACGAGGAGGCCGGCACGCCGGCGACCTTCGAGCAGCAGCCGGGCAACCGCAACGGGCACGTCATCGAGTGGGAGGAGACCGGGTCGGCCGCCGGGACGACGTTCTCGTGGCGGATCTTCCTGGTCTGCGGCGACCCGCAGTTCCCGGGGACCTACTTCGCCGGGTACGACCGGTCCAGGGTCAGCGCCATCTCCTGCCCGGACAACCTCGAGTTCGACCCGGCGGGGAACCTCTGGATCTCGACCGACGGGAACGTGCTCTCCGTCCGCAACCAGGCCGTCGGCACCCTCGGCGGGACCAACGACGGGCTGTTCGCCGTGCCGACCGAGGGTCCCGAGCGCGGGCACCTCAAGGCCTTCCTCACCGTGCCCCTCGGTGCGGAGTGCAGCGGGCCGCTGATCACCCGGGACGCGCGGTCGGTCTTCGTCGCCGTCCAGCACCCGGGCGAGACCACCGGCTCGACGGTGGAGAACCCCTCGAGCCGGTGGCCGGACTTCCAGGCGTACCGGCCCTTCCCGCGGCCGAGCGTCGCCGTCGTCTACCGCACCGACGGCGGGCGCGTGGGCAGCTGAGACCGGCGCGCGAGCCCCGCACCGGGCCGGTGCGGGGCTCGCGTCGTCTCAGGGGAGCAGCGCGTCGATGCGGCGGGCGAGCTCCAGGTCCAGCTCGCTCACCCCGCCGGCGGAGTGGCTGACCAGGCGCAGGTGCAGGGTGCGCCAGCGCAGGTCGACGTCGGGGTGGTGGTCCATCTCCTCGGCCACGTCGGCGATCGCGACGATGGCGGCGACGGCGTCCCGGAAGCTCGGCAGCTCGACGGTGCGCCGCAGCCCGTCGGCGTCGCCGGACCACCGCGGCAGACCGCCCAGCGCGGCGGCGACGTCGTCGGGGGAGAGGCGGGGAGGTCGGGGCATGTGCCGATCCTCGCGCTCAGCGGGTCAGGTGTGCAGGCCGCACTCGGTCTTGCCGCGCCCGGCCCAGCGGCCGGCGCGGGGGTCCTCGCCGGCGGCGACGGGACGGGTGCACGGCGCGCAGCCGATCGAGCCGTAGCCGAGCTCGAACAGCGGGTTCACCGGGATCTGGTGCTCGGCGGTGTAGGCGTCGACGACGTCCTGGGTCCAGGCCGCCATCGGGTTGACCTTCACCATGCCGCGCTTGGCGTCCCAGTCGACCAGCTTCGTCCCGGCCCGCGTGGGCGACTCGTCGCGCCGCACGCCCGAGCCCCAGGCCGCGAACCCGGCCAGGGCCTGCGCCAGCGGCTTGACCTTGCGCAGCTCGCAGCACAGGTCCGGATCGCGGTCGTGCAGCTTCGGCCCGAAGGAGAGGTCCTGCTCCGCCACGGTCTGCGGCGGGGTGACGTTGTGCAGGGTGATCGGCAGCACGCTGCTGATCCAGTCGCGGGTCCCGATGGTCTCGGCGAAGTGGTAGCCGGTGTCGAGGAAGACCACGTTGACGCCGGGGATCACCCGGGCGGCCAGGTGCGACAGCAGCCCGTCGGCCATGGAGGAGGTGATCGCGAACTGCTCGCCGAAGGTGTCCCCGGCCCAGCGCAGCACGGCGAGCGCCTGCTCCACCGGGTCGGCGATGCCCTCGAACCGGGCGTCGGCCTCGGCCGCGAGCTCCGGCGTCGCCGAGATGGCCGTCGTCATTCCTGGACTCCCGTCGCGATCAGGCGGACGGAGAACGCGCGCAGGCAGGCGCCGCAGCGCCACCCCGCGGCCGACTCCCCGTCGTAGGGGGTCAGCTCCTCGTCCCCGCAGTACGGGCAGTGGAACACCGGCAGCTGCCGGGTCCTTCCCGTGCCCGCCTCGTCGGTCACAGCAGCCAGTCCTCCTCGGCGCGGGAGACGTAGTGCGCGAACGACTCGCCCGGCGTGCGGCGGTCGAGGAAGCCGCGCAGCACCCGCTCGCAGTAGTCCGCGGTCTCGGCCTTGGTCACCTTGTGGCCGCGGAACTTGCGGCCGAAGGTGGCCTCCACGCCGAGGTGGCCGCCCAGGTGGACCTGGAAGCCCTCGACCATCTCGCCGCTGTCGTCGCGCACCATCGAGCCCTTGAACCCGATGTCGGCGGTCTGGAAGCGGGCGCAGCTGTTCGGGCAGCCGTTGACGTTGATGCCGATCGGCACGTCGAAGTCCGGCAGCCGCCGCTCCAGCTCGGCGTAGAGGTCCTGCGCGTGCTGCTTGGTCTCGACGATCGCCAGCTTGCAGAACTCCAGGCCGGTGCACGCCATGGTGCCGCGGCGGAAGGCGCTGGGCCGCACCTGCAGGTCGTGCTCGGCGAGCGCGGCGACCAGCGCCTCGACCTTCTCGTCCGGCACGTCGAGGATGACCAGCTTCTGCTGCGTCGTCGTCCGGATACGGCCCTGCCCGTACTCGTCGGCCAGGTTCGCGATCGTGGTGAGCAGCGAGCCGCTGATCCGGCCGGTGCGCAGCGCGAAGCCGACGGCGTTGGCGCCGTCCTTCTGCTTGGCGACGCCGACGTGGTCGCGCTGGTCGTGCTTCGCCGGCGCCGGCGCGGGGCCGTCGGGCAGGGGCGCGTGCAGGTACTCGTCCTGCAGCACCTGGCGGAACTTCTCCGGGCCCCAGTCGGCCATCAGGAACTTGATGCGGGCGCGGTTGCGCTGCCGGCGGTAGCCGTAGTCGCGGAAGATCGACGTGCAGGCCGCCCAGACGTCGGTCACCTGGTCGGGCCGGACGAAGACGCCGATCCGCTGGGCGAACATCGGGTTGGTGGACAGCCCGCCGCCGACCCACAGGTCGTAGCCGGCCTCGCCCGCCTCGTTCACGACGCCGACGAAGGAGACGTCGTCGATCTCGGGCTCGGTGCAGTGGTCGACGCAGCCGGACATCGACGTCTTCCACTTGCGGGGCAGGTTGCTGAACTCGGGGCTGCCCACGTACTTGGCCACGGTCCCGGCGATGACGTCGGTGGCGTCGAGCACCTCGTCCTCGAGGATGCCGGCCAGCGGGCAGCCGAGCATGACGCGCGGGACGTCGCCGCAGGCCTCCATGGTCGACAGGCCGACCGACTCCAGCCGCCGCCAGATCTCGGGCACGTCCTCGATGCGGATCCAGTGGTACTGCACGTTCTGCCGGTCGGTCACGTCGGCGACGTCCCGGCCGAACTCGGTGCTGATGCCGCCGAGGACGCGCAGCGCGTCGCTGGTCAGCTGCCCGCCGTCGATGCGGGCCCGCATCATGAAGTACGAGTCCTCGAGCTCCTCGGGCTCCAGCACGGCGGTCTTGCCGCCGGGGATGCCCTGGGCGCGCTGGGTGTAGAGGCCCATCCAGCGCATCCGGCCGCGCAGGTCACCGGGGTCGATGCCGTCGAACCCGGTCTTCGAGTAGATGTCCAGGATCCGCTGGCGCACCTCGAGGCCGTCGGAGTCCTTCTTCATCCGCTCGTTCGGGTTGAGCGGTTCGCGGTAACCCAGCGCCCACTGACCCTGACCGCGCTGCGGCCGGTTGCTGGTACGGGTGGGGGTGCTCACGTGGCGTACTTCTTCCTGCGCTCGCCGTCCGCCGGCAGCCGGGCCGGAGGACGGGGCGCTGCTGGATCGGGACGCAGCGGAGGAGCTGCGCGGGGAACCTGGGTCAGCGCGCGGCGCGACAGGCGGCGCTGGAGACGAGCGCCAGATCGATGTGCAGACGCGCGACGAGCAGGCTGCCGCGGTCGGTCATGGCGCCGATCCTCCCATATCCCGACCGATCCGGCGTGTGAGCCGTCCGACGACGTCGATCGCGGGGGCCGTCAGTCCGCGGTCGGCCCGCTGAAGGAGCGCCAGGCGGCGTCGATGGCGACGAGCTCGGCCGCGTGCGGGGGCAGCTCACCGGCGACGACGTCGGCCACGGTGACGCCCTCGAGCACCTGGCGGTAGGCCTCCCGGGCGGCGACCCACACGCCGGCCAGCTCGGCGGCCGCCCCGGGGTAGCTGACCTCCTCCGGCCGCTGCCCGTGCACCTCGGCCAGGAAGCCCTGCTCCACCCGCATGACGCGGGCGATCGAGATCTCCGAGGCCGGCAGCGCCAGCCGGTACCCGCCCTCCCGGCCGCGCTGGCTGGTGACCAGCCGGGCGTGCTGGAGGTCGGTGAGGATCGCCTGCAGGAAGCGGTTGGGGATGTTCTGGGCGGTCGCGATGCGGTCGCAGGTCAGCGCCTCGGGCGCGGCCGCGGCGAGCTCCACGACGGCGCGGACGGCGTAGTCGACCCGGGCGTTGATGCGCACGAGCCCATAGTGCCGTCATCTGGGAGAGTGCCCGGGTGTTCCAGCTGCGTTTCACCACGATGGTGGAGGCGCCGTTGACCGTGGCCTTCGACGTCGCCCGCGCTCTCGGCCGCCCCTGGCCGGTGCCGCTGGCGGAGATCGTGTCCGTGCGGCCGGAGCGGGACGTGTACGCCGTCGCCCGCGGCCGCGGCTGGGTCACCCACTCGCGCCGGTTCACGGCCACCGGGGCCGGCACGCTCGTCGACGAGCAGGTGGACTGGGAGACGAGGCTGCCCGGCGTCCTCGGCGGCGTCGTCGACCAGCTGGTGCTGCGCCGCCGCATCGTGCGGGCGATGCAGTCGCACCTCGACGCCTACGCCGCCGCGGCGGCCCTCCGGGCGAACGATGTGGTGCAGGTGGTCGGCGCCGCCCTCGTCGACGGCGACCGCGTGCTCGTCGCGCAGCGCTCCGGCGGGCCCTTCGACGGCTGCTGGGAGTTCCCGGGCGGCAAGGTGGAGCCGGGGGAGTCGGAGCTGGCCGCGCTCGTGCGCGAGTGCGCCGAGGAGCTCGGCGTCGTCGTCGCGCCGCAGGCGTTCCTCGGCGAGGTGCCGCTGGACGGCGTCGTCGCCGGTGGCGCGCCCGGCGCGTCGACCATGCGGGTGTGGTGGGGGCGGCTCGCGTCCGGCCGGCCGGTCGCCCACGAGCACGCCCAGCTGCGGTGGGTGGGCGCCGGTGAGCTGGACGCCCTGGACTGGATCCCCGCCGACCGCCCCCTCCTCCCCGCCGTCCGCGCCCTCCTCGCCCGCCTCTGACCCCGCTTTTCCGCGGAAACCCACCCCCGCTTTACCGCGGAAAAGCTCCGCGGCTGTGGACAGCGCCGCGCGGGAGGTCCGCGGGCCGCCAGCATCGCCCCGTGTATCTGCGGTCCCAGGGTCTGCACGGTGTCTTCGTCGGCGCGCACGCCGTATCGGAGGGGGCGCTCAGCCGAGCCCAGTTGATGAAGGGGCCGTACGTCCGCGTCCTCCACGGCGTGTACGCCGATCCCTCCCTGCCCCGGGACCACATGCTCAAGACCCGGGCCGCCGCGCTGCTGATGCCGCCGGAGGCGGTGCTCGGTGGGCGGACCGCTGCCGCGATGCTCGGTGGGCCTGCCCCGAACTTCGGCGATCCGGTGACCGTCATCGTTCCGCCCGGTACGAAGTGGCGCGGGCCGCAGGGAGTTCGGGTGCACACCGCTGAGCTGCCTGCGGGCGACATCACCGTCGACGACGGTCTGCGCCGCACCGTCGGGGCACGAACGGCCTGGGACGTCGCTGCGCGCGAGCCCGTGGCGACGGCTGTCGGCGTCCTGGACGCCATGGTGCGCGCGGGCCGCGTGACGACGGGGACCCTGATGGGCCTGATCCGGGACCGCGGCGGTGCCTGGGGATCACGGCGGGTGCGTCGGGCCTTCGAGCTGGTCGATGCGCGGGCCGAGTCGCCGCCGGAGTCGTGGGTGCGGGTGGCGTGCGCCCTCGCCCGGCTGCCGGCGCCGGTGCCGCAGTACGAGGTCGTCGAAGGAGGCGTGTGGCTGGGCCGGGTCGACCTCGCCTGGCCTGCGCAGCGGCTGGTCGTCGAGTACGAGGGCGCCTACCACTTCGACGGGGTGCAGGTGGTGCGCGACGACGAGCGCTACCGGCGACTGGTGGCCGCAGGGTGGCGGGTGATCCGGGTGGCGGCGCACGACCTCCGGGCCATGGAAGCCGTGGTGGCGCGCATCCGTGACGCGCTGCGTTCCCAGCCCCCGAACTGACAACGTTTCCGCGGAGAAGCGGGGGTGAGTTTTCGCGGAAAGGTGGGGGTGGGTTTCCGCGGAAAAGCGGGGAGGACGGCGGCGGGCGCCGCATCCCGGAGCGGGAGCGGCGCCCGTCGGTCGTCAGGAGCCCATCTGGCGGGAGTCGGAGGCCCTACTTGAAGGCGTCCTTCACCTTCTCGCCGGCCTGCTTGAGGCTGCCCTTCGACTCTTCCTTCTTGCCCTCCGCCTGGAGGTCGCGGTCGTCGGTGGCGTCACCGAGAGCCTGCTTCCCCTTGCCGGACAGCTCCTCGATCTTGCTCGTCGCCTTGTCCGTACCGCTCATCGCGCGTACCTCCGGTGCTCGTCGGTCGTGTGGGATGCGCTGTACCCCCGCGAAGCGGCCGCGACACCAGCCGGTTCGGCCGGCCCGGAAGGCCTCCGGCGAACCCGCGGTGGCCGCCGGAGGACCGCCCGCTGGACCCGTCGCGCGGCGTGGAAGTTACGGTTGGTGCGCGGATCGTGAGCCCAGGTCACAACTCGATGACGTCCGTGGACACCCTCTTCGAGGCGTGCCTAGGGTCCACCCGTCGCACTCTGGGACGTCATCTCCCGGTTGCGTTCGGTTCGTGACCAGTCAGTCGTCCCATTCGCCCGCGGGGCCGTGGTTCGACCTGTCCGTTCCCCCCGCTGGTGCGGGTCGAGGGAGGCATTGCACGTGAAGTTGAGCAAGCGCAGGACTGCGCTCGTGGCGGGTGGCGTCGCCGCCGCGATGCTGCTGTCCGCCTGTGGCGGCAGCGACGAGAACGAGGGCGGCGGCGGTGGCACCGCCGCCGAGGGCGGCTCCTTCAGCGTCTACGTCGGTGAGCCGGAGAACGCTCTGGTCCCGGGCAACACCACCGAGAGCGAGGGCCACCAGGTCATCTCCTCCCTGTGGACGGGTCTGATCGAGTACGCCGCCGACGGCGAGGTGGAGTACACCGGCGTCGCCGACTCCATCGAGTCCGAGGACAACACCACCTGGACCATCGAGCTCAAGGACGGCTGGACCTTCCACGACGGGACGCCGGTCACCGCGCAGTCCTTCGTCGACGCGTGGAACTACACCGCCTACAGCCCCAACGCCCAGGGCGCGTCCTACTTCTTCTCCAACATCCTCGGGTACGACGACCTGCAGGCCCCGACCGACGACGAGGGCAATGTCACCGGGGACCCCGCCGCCGAGGAGATGAGCGGCCTCGAGGTCGTCGACGAGAACACCTTCACGGTGACCCTCGCGACCCCGTTCGCCCAGTTCCCGGTGACCGTGGGCTACAACGCCTTCTGGCCGCTCCCCGAGGCCTTCTTCGAGGACCCCGAGGGCTTCGGCACGCAGCCGATCGGCAACGGCCCGTTCCAGGCCGACGGCGAGTTCGTCCCCGGCCAGGGCATCACCGTCAGCCGGTACGAGGACTACGCCGGCGAGGACGCGGCGAACGCCGAGACGGTCGAGTTCCGGGTGTACGCCGACCTGAACACCGGCTACAACGACCTGCAGGCCGGAAACCTCGACGTCCTGCCGGACCTCCCCCCGGACGCCATCGCCTCGGCCGAGGACGTGCTCGGGGACCGGTACCTGGAGGCGCCGTCGTCCGGGTTCACCTACCTGGGCTACCCGACCTACGACGAGCGCTTCTCCGACCCGCTCGTGCGCCGCGCGCTGTCGATGGGCATCGACCGGCAGGCCATCTCCGACGCCATCTTCGCCGGTAGCCGCGAGCCGGCCGACGCCTACGTGGCGCCGGTGGTCGACGGGTACCGCGAGGGTGTCTGCGAGTACTGCGAGCTGAACGTCGACGAGGCCAACGCGCTCCTCGACGAGGCCGGCTTCGACCGCAGCCAGCCGATCGAGCTGTGGTTCAACGCGGGCGCCGGTCACGACGCCTGGGTGCAGGCGGTGGGCAACCAGCTCCGGGAGAACCTCGGCGTCGACTACGTCCTGCGGGGCGAGCTCGACTTCGCCGAGTACCTGCCGCTCCTGGACGAGCAGGGTGTGACCGGTCCGTTCCGCCTCGGCTGGAGCATGGACTACCCAAGCCCGCAGAACTACCTCGAGCCGCTGTACTCCACGGCCGCCCTCCCGCCGGCGGGTTCGAACGCCACGTTCTACTCGAACCCGGACTTCGACGCGCTGATCCAGCAGGGCAACAGCGCCGAGAGCAACGACGAGGCGATCGACTACTACAACCAGGCGGAGGACATCCTCCTCCAGGACATGCCGATCATCCCGATGTTCTTCGACCTCGAGCAGGCCGGGCACTCGGAGAACGTCAGCGACGTGGTGATCGACGTGTTCGGTGACATCGACGTCGCCAACGTCAGCGTCAACGGCTGACCCAGCCGCACACCGCAGGCCGCCGCCGGGGAACCCCGCCCAGACCGGGCAGGGCTCCCCGGCGGTCGGCCGCTCGGGCTCGTCCCGCATCATGGACGACGCCTCCCGCCCGCTCACATGGGTGAGGAGCGTCCCGACCGAGGAGCGACATGGGCCGCTACATCGCGCGCCGTCTTCTACTCACGATCCCCGTCCTCATCGGGGCCTCGTTCCTGATCTTCGCGATGGTCTACGCGCTGCCAGGGGACCCGATCCGGGCCCTGGGCGGTGACCGCCCGCTCGCCCCCGCCGTCGTCGCCCAGCTGACCGACGAGTTCAACCTGAACGACCCGTTGTGGCTGCAGTACGTCAAGTACGTCGGTGACCTGCTACAGGGTGACTTCGGCACCGACTTCCGCGGCCGCGAGGTGCTCGACACCATCATTCAGCGGATGCCGGTCACCGCGAAGCTGGCGCTGGTCGCCATCGCGTTCGAGATCGTCATCGGCATCGTCGCCGGCGTGCTCGCCGGTATCCGCAAGAACGGCTTCTTCGACAACGTGGTGCTGGTGAGCACCACGCTCATCGTGTCGATCCCGATCCTGGTGCTGGCGTTCGTCGCACAGTTCACCTTCGGGCTGCAGCTCGGCCTCTTCCCGATCGCCGGCGTCAACGAGGGGTGGTACAGCTTCCTGCTGCCCGGCCTCGTGCTCGCTGCCGGGTCACTGGCCTACGTGGCCCGCCTCACCCGGACCAGCATCGCCGAGAACATGCGCGCCGACTACGTGCGCACCGCGCGGGCCAAGGGCCTGCCGCGCCGCGACGTCATCGTCCGGCACACGCTGCGCAACAGCCTGATCCCGGTCGTCACGTTCATCGGCGCCGACATCGGCACGCTCATGGGCGGCGCCATCGTCACCGAGACGGTCTTCAACCTGCCCGGCATCGGACGGGCGGTCTTCGACGCCGTGCGCGCCCAGGAGGGCGCTGTCGTCGTGGGGATCGTGACGCTCCTGGTCTTCGTCTTCATCTTCTTCAACCTGGTCGTCGACGTGCTGTACGCCGTCCTCGACCCGAGGATCCGCTATGAGTGACCCGAAGCTGACGACCGTGGGCCACGACGAGGTCGGGGCCGGTGCCGTGACCGGCGTGGACGACCAGCAGGAGGCCCGCCAGAACAGCCTGTGGAGCGACGCCTGGCGCCAGCTCAAGCACAGCGTGCTCTTCTGGATCGGCGCCGTGCTGGGCCTGCTGTTCGTCGGCATGGCGCTCCTGCCGTCGGTCTTCGCCCGCGGTGTCGACCCGCGGTCGTGCAACCTGGCGAACTCCAACGGCACGCCCTCGGCGGAGCACTGGTTCGGGTTCGACCAGCAGGGCTGCGACTACCTGGCCAACGTCGTCTACGGCGCGCGGAACTCGCTGATCATCGGCCTGCTGGCGGTCGTCGTGATCCTGGTGCTCGGCGTCCTCGTCGGCGCCATCTCCGGGTTCTACGGCGGGGTCACCGACAGCATCCTGTCCCGCATCGCCGACATCTTCTACGCCCTGCCGCTGATCCTTGGGGCACTGGTCGTCCTGCGCAGCGGCATCCTGGGGCGCGGCGTGGTCGCGGTGGCGGTCGCGCTGGCGCTGTTCGGCTGGATGACCGCCATGCGGCTGGTCCGCTCGCAGGTGATCGCGGTCAAGAGCTCCGACTACGTCGCCGCGGCCCGGGCCATGGGCGCCTCCGACACCCGCATCCTCGTGCGGCACATCCTGCCCAACGCGGTCGCCCCGGTGCTGGTCTACGCGACGATCACCATCGGTGTGCTCATCGCGGCCGAGGCGACGCTGACCTTCCTCGGTGTGGGGCTGCAGCCGCCGGCGATCTCCTGGGGGCTGCAGATCGCCACCGGGCAGAGCCTGCTGCGGACCGCGCCGCACGCCGTCCTCTTCCCCAGCCTCATCCTCACCCTGACGGTGATGGCCTTCGTCCTCATGGGTGACGCCCTGCGCGACGCCCTCGACCCGAAGCAGCGTTCATGAGCACCGCGTCCACGTCCGTCCCGTCCGGCCCCGTGCGCGGCGCAGGGACACCCATCCTCGAGGTCGACGACCTGCGGGTGGAGTTCCGCACCGGCTCGGGGGTGGTCAACGCCGTCAACGGCGTGAGCTACACCGTCTCGGAGGGGGAGACCCTCGCCATCCTGGGCGAGTCCGGCTCCGGCAAGTCCGTCTCCGCCCAGGCGATCATGGGCATCCTCGACGTGCCGCCGGCCCAGATCACCAGCGGCCGGATCGTGTTCGAGGGGCGTGACCTGCTCACGCTCCCGGAGGAGGCGCAGCGCAAGGTCCGCGGGCCGGGGATCTCGATGATCTTCCAGGACGCACTGTCCTCGCTGAACCCCGTCTACAGCGTGGGTTTCCAGATCGGTGAGATGTTCCGCGCGCACCGCGGCATGTCCCGCAAGGACGCCAGGAAGCAGGCCGTCGAGCTGATGGACCGGGTGCGCATCCCGGCCGCCGCGCAGCGGGTGGACGACTACCCGCACCAGTTCTCCGGCGGCATGCGGCAGCGGGTGATGATCGCCATGGCGATCGCCCTCGATCCCCGCATCCTCATCGCCGACGAGCCGACGACGGCGCTGGACGTCACCGTGCAGGCCCAGGTCATGGATCTGCTGAAGGACCTGCAGCGGGACACCGGGATGGGACTGATCCTCATCACCCACGACCTCGGCGTGGTGAACGAGGTGGCCGACAACGTGGCGGTCATGTACGCCGGCCGCATCGTCGAGCGCGGCACCGTCGACGACGTGTTCGGCAACCCGGCGCACCCCTACACCGACGGTCTGATGCGCTCGATCCCGCAGGTCGAGGTCAAGGGCGGCCGGCTGCAGCCCATCGGTGGGCAACCACCGAACCTGGCCGCCATCCCGTCGGGATGCCCGTTCCACACCCGCTGCCCCAAGCGCCGCACCGGCGCGGAGGCGGCGCCCGGACGGGACTGCGTCGCCGACGTCCCGCCGTTGCGGCTCGTCGTCCCCGGCCGCGAGGCGGCCTGCCACTACAGCGAGGAGGTCCTCGGTGCCTGACGCCAGCTCCGGGAGCAGCGCAGCGGACCGGTCCGCGGAGGCGGGCCGGAGGAAGCTGTCCGACGCCGTCGCGGCGGCGGCCACCCGCCCGGTGCACGCACCCGGCGAGGTACTGCTGGAGGTCAAGGACCTCAAGAAGCACTTTCCGCTCACTCAGGGCATCGTCCTCAAGCGCACGGTCGGCCACGTCCGGGCCGTCGACGGGGTGAACCTGAAGCTGCGGCGTGGGGAGACCGTCGGCCTGGTCGGTGAGTCGGGCTGCGGCAAGTCGACGGTCACCAAGATGCTGGTGGCGCTCGAGAAGCCGACCGACGGGCAGATCCTCTACAAGGGCGACGACGTCACCAGGATGAGCGGCCGCGCGCTCAAGCAGTACCGGCGCGAGGTCCAGATCATCTTCCAGGACCCTTACGCGTCGCTGAACCCGCGGATGACCGTGGGCGACATCGTGGCCGAGGGGTGGTCGGTGCACGCCGACGTCGCACCGAAGCAGGGGCGGCTGCAGCGCACCCAGGAGCTGATGGAGCGGGTCGGGCTCAATCCTGACTTCGTCAACCGGTACCCGCACCAGTTCTCCGGTGGGCAGCGGCAGCGGATCGGGATCGCCCGGGCGCTGGCCCTGCAGCCGGAGGTCATCGTCTGCGACGAGCCGGTCAGCGCCCTCGACGTCTCCGTGCAGGCGCAGGTGGTCAACCTGCTGGAGGACCTGCAGGAGGACTTCGGGCTGTCCTACCTGTTCATCGCCCACGACCTGTCGGTGGTGCGGCACATCTCCGACCGCGTGGCCGTGATGTACCTGGGCAGCATCGTCGAGGAGGGCACCGAGGACCAGGTCTACGGCTCGCCCGCCCACCCCTACACCCAGGCGCTGCTCTCCTCCGTGCCGGTGCACGAGCCGCACCTGCGCGGGCTCAAGGAGCGGATCCTGCTCGAGGGGGACGTCCCGAGCCCGGCGAACCCGCCCTCGGGGTGCCGCTTCCGCACCCGCTGCTGGAAGGCGCAGGACATCTGCGCCACCGAGGCGCCGGCGCTGGTCGACCGGGGGCAGGGTCACCCCTCGGCGTGTCACTTCGCCGAGGCGCGGGCCGTGGTTCCGACGGAGTGAACCTCAGCCGGGCGGCACCCTCAGGGCCTCGCCCGGCTGAGGGGCAGAATGCCGGAGTGATCCCCAACCGGCGCCTGCTCCTGGTCCACGCGCACCCGGACGACGAGACGATCAACAACGGGGCCACGATGGCCCGCTACGTCGCCGAGGGTGCCGGCGTCACCCTGCTCACCTGCACGCTGGGTGAGGAGGGCGAGATCCTGGTGCCGGAGCTGACCCAGCTCGCCGCCGACCAGGCCGACCAGCTCGGTGGCTACCGCATCTGGGAGCTGCGTGCGGCGATGGCCGCCCTCGGGGTCGAGGACTTCCGGTTCCTCGGCGGGCCAGGGCGGTACCGCGACTCCGGGATGATGGGCACGCCGGCCAACGAGCACCCGCGGGCCTTCTGGAACGCCCACCTGGACGAGGCGGTCGGGCACGCCGTCGCCGTCGTCCGCGAGGTGCGCCCGCAGGTCGTCGTCACCTACGACGAGTTCGGGGGCTACGGCCACCCGGACCACATCCAGGCCCACCGCGTGGCCATGGCCGCCGTCGAGGCCGCGGCCGATCCGGGATACCGCCCCGACCTGGGCGAGCCCTGGGAGGTCGCGAAGGTCTACTGGAACGCCATGCCGCGCTCGGTGGTTCGCGAGGGCATCGAGGCGATGGCCGCGCTGGGGGAGGCCTCGCCGTTCGAGGGGCTGGGGAACATCGACGACGTGCCCTTCGTCGTGCCCGACGAGGTGGTCACCTGCGCCGTGGACGGCCGGGCGCACGCCGGCCGCAAGGACGCCGCCATGCGCGCCCACCCGACCCAGATCACCGTCGACGGCCCGTTCTTCGCGCTGTCGAACAACCTCGGCCAGGAGGTCATGGGCGTCGAGTACTACCGGCAGGTGGCGGGCGAGCGCGGCCCCGGAAACGGTCCGCACGACCGGGAGGACGACCTGTTCGCCGGTCTGCCCGGGTGAGCCGCAGGCGGTGGGCCGTGCTGGCCTGGGGCGTGTGCGCGGTCGCCGTCGCCGGCTGGCTGGCGCTGGTGGAGGTGTTCTGGCTGCCGCTGCGGGTCGGGGGCGTGCTGGTGCCCGTGTCGGTCGCCGCCGCGGTGGTGGGCAACGTGCTGCTCGTCCGGGCCGCGCTGCTGCTGAGCGGGTCGAAGGCGGTCGCCGCGCTGCCCGCCGTCACCTGGCTGGTGGTCGCGGTCGGCGCGATGGTGCGCCGCCCGGAGGGGGACCTGCTGCTGGGCGGCAGTGGCGCGCTCGGCGCCGTCAACCTGGTCTTCCTGCTGCTGGGCGTGCTGGCGGGGGCCCTCGCCGCCGGTCAGGCGATGGGCGAGCCGCGCCGCACGGTCATGCCGGCGGTGCCGGAGCCCACCGGTAGTGGTAGCGGTGGTGCTCGGTGAAGCCCAGCCGCGCGTAGAGGTCCAGCGCGGGGCGGTTGGACGCCGCGACCTGGAGCAGGCAGGAGTGCCCGCCGCGGGCGCGCGCGTCGGCGGCCAGTGCCGCCATCACGGCCGTCGCCAGCCCCCGCCGCCGGTACCGCTCGTCGACGGTCACGGCGCTGATCACCAGCCAGCCGTCGCAGAGCACGCCCCGGGCGACGGCGGCCGGCGGAGCCCCGCCGGGCCCGGGCCGGATGGAGGCGAACCGCGGCTGGTCGGCGTTGCCCAGGACGGCGGCCGCGGCGGCCGGCAGGGCGGTACCGCGGTACCGGTAGCCGGCCAGCCAGGCCGCGTCCGGCGCGTCCGCGAGCTCGACCGGGACGTCGGGGGCGGCCCACGGACCGGCGGGCGCGGTGAGGACCAGGTTGTCCTCGTCCCGGGTCCACTCCGCGGCGGCGAAGGCGGCGTCGGCGGCCGCCGCGCCGGACGAGGGGACGGCGGCGCACGGCCGCAGGCCGCGGCCGGCGTACCAGGCGGTCACCTCGGAGACGGCGGCGGGCAGCCCGGCGGGCGGGCCCCCGACGACGAGGACCGAGTTGGCGCGGCCGGTGAACCCGCCGCCGGCACGCAGCAGCCAGTCGCCGTAGGGCTGCTCCTCCAGCCCCCGCCAGGTGCGGGCGGCCAGCCGCTCCAGGTCGGCGACGGGCACGGCGGGGACGGCGGAGGACGCGAGCACAACGCCGATCCTCGTACCCGGTCGCCGGGGGAGCGGCGACACCCCCGGGGTCAGTGGTGGTAGCGGGTCGCGGAGGTCCACGCCGCGGGCGTCGGGCGGGCGTCCAGCCAGCCCAGCACGCGAGGGGCCGGCATGGGCCGGGAGATGTGGTAGCCCTGCGCGACGTCGCAGCCCCACTCGCGCAGCGCGGCCAGCGAGTCGGCGTCCTCGACCCCCTCCACCACCATGCTCATGCCCAGGTCCCGGCTCAGCTGCAGGGTGCTGCGCACGATCGCGGCGGCCCGGGTGTCGCTGGTCAGGTGGGTGACGAAGCTGCGGTCGAGCTTGAGCTCGTCGACCGGCAGCGCCCGCAGGTAGGACAGCGATGAGTAGCCGGTGCCGTAGTCGTCCACCGAGAGCCGCACACCCAGCCGGCGCAGGCCGGCCATGACCTGCTGGCTGCGGGCGGCGTCGGCCATGAGGACGTCCTCGGTGATCTCCAGGACGAGGGCCCGGGCGGGCACGGAGAACGCGTCCAGCAGCATCTCGACCTGCTCGGGCAGGGCGACGTCCTGGAGGTTGGACACCGACAGGTTCACCGCGATCGACAGCTCGTGGCCGTGCGCCCGCCACGTCCGCAGGTCGCGCAGGGCGCGCTCCAGCACGCGCAGCGCCAGCCGGCGCATCAGCCCGGCCTGCTCGGCGAGCGGCAGGAAGACGTCGGGGTAGAGCAGCCCGCGGTCGGGGTGGTTCCAGCGGACCAGTGCCTCGAGGCCGACCACGGTCCCGGTGCGGAGGTCGAGCTGGGGCTGGTAGTGGTTGTCCAGCTGCTCGCCGTCCAGGGCCGACCGGAGCTGCTCGAGGGTCTCCAGCCGGTCGCGGGAGGCCGGGGTGCCGTCGGGCGCCCACACCTCGTACCCCATGCGGCCGCGCTTGGCGGCGTACATGGCGGTGTCGGCGCGGGCGAGCAGCAGCGAGCGGTCGCGGCCGTGGTCGGGGCACAGCGCGATGCCGACGCTGGCGTCGACGTGCAGCGACATGCCGTCCAGCACGAAGGCGTCGCGCAGCTGGGCGCCGAGCTCCTCGGCCACCTCCCGGGCGCGGTCGGCGTCGGCGTCGGGCAGCAGGACGGCGAACTCGTCGCCGCCCATCCGGGCGAGCAGGTCGCCCGGACGCAGCGCGCGCTGCAGCCGGGGGCCGACCAGGCAGAGCAGGTCGTCACCGACGCTGTGCCCGAAGCTGTCGTTGATCTCCTTGAAGCGGTCGAGGTCGATCATCACCAGCGCGCACCGGCGGTCGCGGTCGCCGTAGACGGTGCGCTCGACCTCCTCGATGAACCGCCGGCGGTTGGCCAGCCCGGTCAGCGGGTCGTGGTGGGCCTCGGTGGCCAGCTGCGCCAGCCGCTGCTGCTCGGCGGCGCGCAGCTCGGCGTTCTCCACGACGAGCGCGCCCTCGAGGGTCACCTGGCGGACGGCGTCGCGCACGGACGGGCTCCAGGTGCGCCCCGACCCGACCGACCCGGTGACGACCAGTCCGAGGAGCCGGTCGCCGGACAGGAGCGGCACGCTGATGTAGGACCCCAGTTCCAGGGCCCGGACGAGCTGCGGGTCCAGCAGGTCGCCGGCGGCCGCGTCCTCGACGAAGACCGGGGTCCGCTGCTCGGCGGCCCGCCGCCAGAGGGGCACCTCCACCGCCGGCCGGCCGACCAGGCGGGCCTGGATCACCTGCTTGTGCGACTCGGGCCAGTCCACGTGCCGCACCTCGCCGATGCGGTCGGTGGCGTCGACCAGGTAGGCGGCGCTGCGGTCGGTGCCCGCGAGCCGCTGGACGGCGCGGGCCAGCACCTCGGCGGCCTCGGCGGCCCCGGTGACGCCGGAGCCGTCGACGAGCAGCTGCCGCACGACCCGGGCGGTCGCGAGGGAGGCCGCCCGGGCCTGGCTCGTGCGGGCCTGCTCGATCACCCCGCCGAGGTGCGCCCCGGCCGCGGCGGCCAGCCGGCGGACGTCCTCGGAGAACGGGCGCACGTGCGTGCTGTCGAGGATGAGGACGCCGGCCAGCTCGGGGCTGCGGCCCAGCGGGACGGCCAGCGCCGAGGCGATCTGGAAGGAGTCGACCCACCAGCCGGAGACCAGGCCGGAGTTGCGGTCGGCGGTCATGGCCTCACCGGTGCGCAGCACCGTCTCGGCCAGGGGGAGGGCCACGGGGGCGTTGCGGAACTGCTGCCAGGTGGCGAGGTCGCGGCGGCCGTCGGCGTAGGCGGCCATCCGGGGGACGAGCCGGCCGTCCTCCAGCAGGAAGATGCAGGCGCGCTCCACCTCGCCGAGCTCGGCGAGCTGGCGGCACGCCGAGCCGAGCAGGTGGTCCATGGACTGCGCCTGCCCCGCGGACTCGATGAGGCCCAGCAGTACGGCGACCTGGTCCAGCCGGCGCTGCTCGGACCGGCGGGTCCACGCCTCGGCCAGCGCCGCGGCCAGCTTGGGTGCGACCTGGCGCAGCAGGTGCGGTGCGGCCGCGGCCGCGGGCTCCACGGTGAGCACGCCGATCACCTCCCCGTCCAGCAGCAGCGGCTCGCCGTGCGCGGAGCCGATGCCGACCTCGGCCAGCTGGCGGTCCGCCGCGCGGCGCCCGTCGGCGGTGGCGACGACGGCGTGGCGGCCGGTGATGACGGCGGAGAGGAACGGGGCGTCGGAGACGAACGCGGGCGTGCGCAGCGCCGGGTGCTGCGGCAGGGGGTCCCCGGCGGGGCAGACGGCCTGCCGGAAGGGGACGACGAGCTCGGTGGTGGCCTCGTGCACCCACACCGACACGCGGGTCGCACCGGAGGACGAGCGCAGTCGGGACAGCAACTGCACCAGCGCTGCCTGGGCGTCGTAGGGCGACGCCGGGGACGGGCGCCGCGGCGTGGCCTCGTGATGCGTCTCGGACACGTCGTCAAGATCGGCGCCTGCCCCGCCTCCTTGAGCGGGGCCTGCGGTGCTCACCCCGTTGGGGGGAAGGAGAGCCGGTGCCCGCGGCCGCGCGGCCCCCGCCCGGGGGACACGGCGGGTGGCCCGTCGAACGCCGCCGGGCGGCGGAGGTGATACTAGGTGCGCATCTGGTGCTCCGGCCGTGGCCGGCGGCGCCGCCCGAACGTCCCCGGGAGGGAACCCCGTGACCTACGTCATCACCCAGGCCTGCGTCGACGTTCTCGACAAGGCGTGCATCGACGAGTGTCCGGTGGACTGCATCTACGAGGGCGACCGGATGCTCTACATCCACCCCGACGAGTGCGTCGACTGCGGTGCGTGCGAGCCGGTGTGCCCGGTGGAGGCCATCTACTACGAGGACGACGTCCCGGACAAGTGGAAGGACTTCTACAACGCCAACGTGGAGTTCTTCTCCGACCTGGGCAGCCCGGGCGGTGCCGCGAAGACCGGCAAGATCGGCAAGGACCACCCGCTGGTGGCCGCCCTGCCGCCGCAGGGCGAAGACCACTGACGGCTCCCTCCGCAGGGTCGTCCCCCGCCCTGCCGGACTTCCCCTGGGACTCCCTGGCCGGGGCTCGGTCGCGTGCCGCCGAGCACCCGGGCGGGCTCGTCGACCTGTCGGTCGGCACCCCGGTCGACGGCACCCCCGGAGTGCTCCGCGAGGCGCTGGCCGGGGCCACTGACGCACCGGGCTACCCGACCGCGCTGGGCACCGCCGCGCTGCGCACGGCCGCCGCGGGCTGGCTCCGGCGGCGCCTCGGGGTCCAGGTCGCCGATCCGCTCGGCGCCGCGCCCTCGCTGGTCCCCACGGTCGGCTCGAAGGAGCTCGTCGCGCTGCTGCCCACCCTGCTGGGCCTGCAGGGCAGCGCGAGCACCGTGGTCGTGCCCGAGGTCGCCTACCCGACCTACGAGGTGGGTGCGGTGCTGGCCGGGCTGGCCGTCCGCCGCAGCGACACCCCGCCGGCCGAGGCGGCCGGCATCTCGCTGGTCTGGCTGAACTCGCCCGGGAACCCGCACGGGCGGGTGCTCACCGCGGACCAGCTGCGCGGGTGGGTGGCGTGGGGCCGCTCCCACGGCGTGCCGGTCGTGGCCGACGAGTGCTACATCACCCTGGGCTGGGACGTGGCGCCCCGGTCGATCCTGCACCCGGACGTGGCGGGGGAGGACCACACGGGCCTGCTGGCCGTGCACTCGCTGTCCAAGCAGTCGACGGCGGCCGGGTACCGCGGCGGGCTGCTCTCCGGCGACCCCGACCTGGTGCGCCGGGTGTGGGAGGTGCGCCGGCACCTCGGCCTGCTCGTGCCGGGGCCGGTCCAGGCCGCCATGGCCGCAGCCTTCGGCGACGACGCGCACGTCGACGCCCAGCGCGAGCGCTACCGCGACCGGCGGGATCGGCTCGCGGCCGCCGTGCGCGCCGCCGGGATGCGGATCGACCACTCCGAGGCCGGCCTGTACCTGTGGGCCACCCGCGACGAGGACTGCTGGGTCACCATCGACCGGCTGGCCGCCCTCGGGATCGTGGCGGCTCCCGGCAGCTTCTACGGCCCGGCCGGCGCCCGCCACGTCCGGCTGGCCCTGACCGCCACCGACGAGCGGATCGACGCGGCGGTGCAGCGCCTCACCGCTTGACGTCGGTGTCCTGTCCGGCGGCCCGACCGACGCGGGCCGGCACCGGTGGGCAGGCCGGCGTTTAGGCATTTGAACGGCTACCCCCCTGGTCAGGGGCGTGTGCGTACCTGAACCTCGTGGTGAGCGACCCGTTCGGGTCCACCCCCTCCACACCCGAGGATCAGCCCGCCATGCCTGCTGCACGTCCTTCGTCCGACGCCTCCTTCGCTGCATTCCGCCGGACGCCTCGCCGAGTCGCCGCGGTCCTCGCCGCGTCCGCCGTCATCGGCGGCCTCGGCTTCACCAGCACGGCGGCTGCGTCCCCGGCCGGGACGCCCGGCGTCTGCAACGGGGTCGTCAACCAGCTCGCCCACCGCGGCGCCGTGCAGGAGAACCTGCTGAAGGCGGCGGCGAAGAAGAACGCCGACCAGATCGCCACGCTCCAGGCGGAGCGCACCGCCCTCGAGTCGCAGGCGACCACGCTGACCGCGGAGATCGCGGCCGCCGACAAGGCGCTGGCCGACCTCGTCGCCCAGGAACAGGAGATCGAGGCCGCGATCACCAGCACCGGCACCGAGCTGAAGAGCCTCGAGCAGCAGCAGACCGCCGTCACGACCGCGGTGGCCGACGCCGAGCAGCTCCTGGCCCAGCTCACCGCGGACCAGGCCGCGCTGCGGGAGCAGCTGGCCCCGCTGCAGCAGCAGATCGACGCCGCCGGTCAGGAGGTCACCGACCTGGAGACCCTGGCCGCCGCGACGCAGGCGGACATCACGGCCAAGCAGGCGGAGATCGACGCCGCCACCACGCGGCTCGCCGGTCTGCGCTCGACCGCCGAGCAGGCGATCGCCGCGGTCACCGCGCAGGAGGCGACGATCGCCGCCACCCAGGCCCGCCTGGAGCAGGCCACCGCTGACCAGCAGGCGGCTGCGGCCGCGGTCGCCGCGGCCACGACGGCCGTCACCGACGCCGAGGCGGAGCTCCAGCGGCTCCTGGACAGCGGCACCGCCGCGCAGGAGGCGCTGGACGCGCAGGAGACCGCGGTCGCAGCGGCCGAAACCACGCTCGCCGGGCTGGTCGAGGCGGCCCAGCAGGCCGATGCGGCGCTCGCCGCACTCCAGGCCGAGATCGCCGCCGCGCAGACCGCGCTGGACCGGGTGGAGACGGACGCCGCGGACGCCGCCGGCGCCCTGGCCGCCCAGGAGGCCGTGATCACGCAGGCGGGAACCGAGTTGCTCGCGCTCCGGGCAGCGGCCGAGAAGGCTGCCGACGACGTCGCCGCGCACGCCACCTCCACCGCCCAGTTCACCGCGCAGATCGCCACGCTGGAGAAGCAGGTCGCCGACAAGAACGCGGCGATCACGTCCAAGGAGGCCGACCTGAAGAAGGCCCAGGACGAGCTCGCCGTCCTGCAGGCCCAGAAGACCACCCTCGAGACCGAGATCGCCGACCTCACCAAGAGGATCAGCGCGATCAACGGCAACTCGCAGGCCAAGCGGGACCTCGAAGCTCAGCGCGCTGTGAAGCAGACGGAGCTCGGCCTCGTGAACACCCAGATCGCCGACAAGAACACCCTGATCTCGGGCCTGCAGGGCGACCTCGACACGCTGAAGACCCAGGTGGACGCGCTCAACGCCCAGCTCTCGGCGGCGAAGACGGAGAGTGCCCGGCTGCAGCAGCAGGCCGCCCCGCTCCAGACGTCGCTGACCGCGGCCAACGACGCGGTGGCCGCCAAGCAGACGCAGATCGCCACCCTGCGCGGCCAGCTCCCCGCGCTGCAGAGCGCCGTCGAGGCGGCCGACCTGACGGTCGCTGAGAAGCAGGCCACGCTCGACGGCCTGCAGGAGAAGGTTCCCGGCGCCCAGCAGGCCGTGGCCGCCGCGCAGGCCGCGGTCCTGGCGCAGGAGCAGGTCGTCGCCGACCTCGAGGCGGCGCTCCCCGGGCTGGCCGAGGACCTCACGGCCGCCGAGCAGGCGATCGCCGACCAGCGCACCCTCCTGACGGGCCTGCGCTACGAGCTGGGCAAGGCCGAGATCGCGCTGGACGCCACCACCGCGGCGGTCGACCAGGCGACGGCCGACCTCACCACGGAGACGGCGAAGCTGCCCGCACTGCGGACGGCCCGGGACGCCGCCGCGGCCGCCGTTACCGCCGGCGAGGGCGACCTCACCCGGCTGAACACGGACATGGACGGGCTGGTGGCCACGCTGACCGGCCTGAACACCCAGATCGCGGCCGAGGAGGCCGAGATCCTGTCCCTCCAGGGGCGGGTGGCTCCGCTGCTGACCGAGCTGAGCAAGGTCGACGAGGCCGTCACCGCCGCCGAGGCCCAGCTGAAGACCCTGCAGGGGCAGCTGACCACGCTCGACGGTCAGGTGACCTCCGCGCAGGCCAAGCTGCGTGACCTGGAGGCGCAGAAGAAGCAGAACAGGGAGGCCATCGCCACCCAGCGCGCGACGGTGAACGCCCTGCAGGACCAGCTGGGCGCCGTCCAGAACCAGATCAGGGTGATCGACGGCACGATCGCCCTCGGCGGCTGCGCCGCCTGACCGCAGGCGCGCCGGCCACGGACGGCGCACGACAGGGGTCCCGGCTCGACGAGCCGGGACCCCTCCGCCGTTGACGTCCCTCCCATCGACCCGAAGAGGTGAGCGCAGTGGACCGGACGAGGCCGGAGGACCTCCGCCCGGCTGCCCTGGCCGCCTGCCCGCCGTGGTGCGTCACGCCGCACGGCCTGGTGACCGGGGAGGACGACTGGGTGCACTCCGGCGAGCCGCTCCCGCTCGCCGACGGTGTGCACGCGCTGCCCTGCGTGTCGGTGGATCCGGGCACGGGGGCGGCCGACGGGCCCTACGTCGTCATCGGCTGGAGCCAGTACACGCCCGCTCAGGCGGAGGAGCTGGGCGCGGCGCTCATCGCGATGGCTCGTCGCGTTCGTCGTCCCTGAGCAGCGCGAAGGCGCTCTCCCGGTCCTTCACCCGCAGCTTCCGCAGCACCGCCGAGACGTGCACCCGCACGGTGGTGGGGGAGAGGAACAGCTCCCGGGCCACGTCCTCGGTGGTCCCGCCCCGGCTGAGCGCCTCCATCACCTCGCGCTCGCGGGGGCTGAGCTTCTCCGCGGCCGCCGACCGGCGCCGGAGCCGGGGGAAGACGGGCTCGCGGAACTCGGCGATCACCTTCGCCGCCAGCCAGCGGGGCAGCGCTGCCTCGCCGGCCAGCACGCCACGCAGCGTCGGCCCCAGCCGGTCGGGGTCCATGCCCTTGAGCAGGTAGCCGGAGGCCCCCGCCCGCAGCGCGGAGAACAGGTCCTCGTCGTCCCGCGAGGCGGTGAGCATGACGACCACGGTGTCCGGCAGCGCACGGGTGATCTCGCCGGCGGCCGCCACCCCACCGCCGGGCATGTGCACGTCGAGGAGGCACACCTGCGGGCGAGCGGCCCGGGCGGCTGCCACCGCCGCCCAGGCGTCGGGGGCCTCGCCCACCACCTGGCAGCCGTCAGCCTCCAGCGCCTCGCGGACCATGCTGCGCACCGGCGCATGGTCGTCGGCGATCACAACCCGGAGCGCGTCGGTCACGACCACACCACCTCCACCCTCGTGCCCTTCCCGGGCGTGGACAGCACCGAGAACCGGGCGCCCACCGCGGTGGCGCGTTCCCGCATGCTCGTGAGACCGAAGCCGCCCGGCCGGGTGGTCGCCGGATCGAAGCCGCGTCCGTCGTCGACCACGGTCAGGTGCAGTGGCCGGGCCGTCAGCGTCACCTGCAGCCGGGTCGAGCCGCCGTGCCGTGCGGCGTTGCGCACGGCCTCGCCGGCGATGCGCAGCAGCGCCTCGCCCTGGGCCGCGGTCACCTCGGCAGCGGGGGACACGTCGGTGACGGCGACGACGTCGTACCGGTCCGCCGTCTCCTCGACGACTCGCCGGAGCACCTCGGGGAAGGGCTCGTCGAGTGGCTGGGTGAGGGCCGCGATCGCCCGGCGAGCCTCGTCGATCGCGCGGTCGGCCGCCCCGCCGATGCGCTCGACGACGACGGCGTCGTCGGCCCGGCGGGCGAGGTGCCGCGCCTGGCCGCGGATGTAGGCCAGTTCCTGCGTCAGCCCGTCGTGCAGGTCGCGGGCCAGCCGGCGACGGTCCTCGGCCACCGCCGCCTCCGCCTGCACCTGCCAGAAGGACTGGATCTCCCGCACCGCCCCGGTGAGCATGAACAGGTACGCGCCGAGGCGCAGCAGGTCACCGCTGTAGACGTAGTCCGTGTACAGCGACGGGAACAGGAAGTAGTGCACGCGGGCGAAGGCGCCCAGGACGAACCCGGCCGCCAGCCAGCGGATCAGCTCGTCGGTGCCCGCGCGGGACTGCCGCACCAGGGCCACCGCCGCGAACCCGTACGTGAGCGCCCCCACCGCCTGGACGGCGAGCACCGCCGGGTGTGCGGTCAGCTGCGGACGCGAACTGTCCACGGGCGGGCTCGCAGCCTCCATCGCCGGTGGCAGACCTCCGGCCCAGACCGCGGCGACCGTTCCCACCGCCACCAGGGTCACGACGAACCCCAGGACGACCCAACCGGTCCGGCGTGGCCGCAGGATCAGCACCTGCGGGACCAGCACGGCCAGCGCCAGCAGTGCCGTGCTCAGGAGCCGGGTGGCGAGCGCGGCCCACTGGCGGGGGTCCTGGCCCTCGGCGGAGATCGCCTCGGGCAGCGCCGTCAGCACGAGGTTGGCGACGGCCAACGCGCCGAGCGCGAGGACCAGCAACAGCTCCTGGACCCGGCGGCTGCGGCGGAACCGACCGTAGAGCAGCAATCCGAGCAGCAACGCCACGATGGCGTTGACCGTTTCCAGCATGATCTGGAGCGTCGGTGCCCGGTAGGCGAACTGCAGGGACGGGACGCCGACCACCGCGAGGGTGAGCGCGCTGCCCATGAGCGCGGCTCCGCCGGCCAGGGTCGCGGAACCGCGCGACCGGGACCGACCGCCCGTGGTCGTCACGTCCGGAGGGTATCCAGCGCAGCGGCAAGGGCAACGGGTCCGGAGACAACTCTCCCCACGGCGGGGTGGCCGGCCGGGCACTCGACACGGCGGCGCGGCGGCTGAGCGACCGCCGCGCGCGATCCTCATGACCGAGCGCGGTCAGGAGCAGTCGAGCGTGTTGGCGGCGAGGGCCGCGGAGAGCTCCTGGGCCATGCCCTCCCACTGCTGGTAGAGCTCGGGGAAGGCCGAGCGCTGGACGGCCTGAGCCATGTCGGTGAGCCGGCCGGCCTCCCACCCGGGGATGGTCACCAGCCCGTCGTAGAACTGACCGGCTGCGTAGACCGGGTCCTGCACCTGCTCCGGTGTGCCCCAGCCCTGCGACGGGCGTTGCTGGAACAGGCCGAGGGAGTCCCGGTCGCCGTAGTCGAGGTTGCGCAGGGTCGACTCCTGCATCGCCGTCGCCAGCGCGATGACGACGGCTCGGTCGGGCAGGCCACGAGCGCGGCCCACTTCCGCGATGGTGACCGCGTTCTGCATCTGCTCGGCGGACAGAGTCACTGACGAGCCGGGCAGGGTGCAGCTGCCCGAGACCGGGATGTCCACGGTCGTGTCGGTCCGCCAGGCCGCTGCGGCCAGCACGGCGGCGGCCACGAGGAGCGCCGGCCACCACCGGAGAAAGCCGCCGGCCCCACGCTTCCCACGCCGACGCCGGGCGGCTCCGGAGGCCGGGCGGCGCCCGGAACTGCGGCGCCGGCTCGCCGGGCGGCGGGCCGTCCTGCGCGCCCGGGCAGCGGCGGGGCGCGTCGCGGTACGGGTGCTGGTCATCGCACCCCGACTGTAGGCGCCGATCCGGGGCCGGCCGCGGTGCCCGGCGTCACTCCGGCACCGCGCCGCGCTGGCGGCGAGCCGTCGGCGGGGGCTGTTCCCGCGGGGCTCGCGCCGATAGCGTGTGCCGGCCGCCGAGGAGGAGCCATGGCCGACACCCTGCTGCCCGGGATCACCGCCACGCGGGTGACGACCCCGCGACTGACCCAGAACGTCGTGCACCCGTCGACCGTGGACCCGGGGGAGCTGGGCGCCGCCGGCGGCGACGAGGTCGTGCTCTTCGTGCACGGCAACGTCAGCTCCGCGCTCTTCTGGCAGCAGCCGCTGCTGGCCCTGGCGGAGGAGGCGCGCCTGCGGCCGGTCGCGGTGGACCTGCGCGGCTTCGGCGACACCGATCCGCTACCGGTGGACGCGCGCCGGGGTGTGCGCGACTGGGCCGACGACGTCGCGGCGCTGGTGGAGACCCTCGGCGTCGAGCGGGTGCACCTGGTCGGCTGGAGCATGGGCGCGGGCGTCGTCCTGCAGTACCTGCTCGACGCGCCGGCGCGGGTCGCCTCGGTGGCGCTGGTGGCTCCCGTCTCGCCGTACGGCTTCGGCGGCACCGCCGGGCCGGAGGGGCGCCGCCTCGCCGAGGACGGGGCGGGCTCCGGTGGCGGTGGGGCCAACCCCGGGTTCGTCGCCGCCCTCGCGGCCGGCGACACGAGCGCCGACAACCCGACCAGCCCGCGGTCGATCCTGCGGGCGTTCTACGTGGCGCCGGGGTCGCTGCCGCTGGACCCCGGGATGGAGGACGTGTTCGTCGCCTCGATGCTGTCCACCCGCACCGGTGCCGACCACTACCCGGGTGACTCCTCGCCCTCCCCGACGTGGCCGGGGGTGGCGCCGGGGCAGCGCGGCGTGCTGAACACGATGGCCCCGACGGTCATGGACGTCTCGGGTCTCGCCGAGCTGCCCGACAAGCCCCCGGTGCTGTGGATCCGCGGGGACGCCGATGTGATCGTGTCGGACGCCTCGGCGTTCGACCTGGCCCACCTGGGACAGCTGGGTGCGGTGCCGGGCTGGCCGGGAGAAGCGGTCTGCCCGCCGCAGCCGATGGTCGCCCAGACCCGCGCCGTGCTGGAGCGCTACGCGGCAGCCGGCGGCACCTACCGGGAGGTCGTCCTGCCCGGGGTCGGGCACTCCCCGCACGTCGAGCGGCCGCAGGAGTTCGTGGTGGCCCTGCTGGAGCACCTCGCACCGGTTCGCTGACCCGGCGTGCCGAGTAGGGCCCGGAGGGTTCCGCGCAGGCACGACTCAGCGGCTCCGCGCAGCAGGGGGACGGCACCTGGCCGCGGTGGGAGGCCTGAGGCCGACCTATGTGTTGGCGTGCAGCTCCGCGTTCAGCGCGCCCCAGTTGCCGTCGCGCGGCAGCGCCTCCAGCGCGCCGCTGACGCTGTTGCGCCGGAACAGCAGCCCGTTCCGGCCGGAGAGCGCCGCGGCCTTGACGACCGAGCCGTCGGGCAGGGTGACGCGGGAGCCGGCGGTGACGTAGCAGCCGGCCTCGACGACGCAGCCGTCGCCGAGGGAGATGCCGATGCCGGCGTTCGCGCCCAGCAGGCAACCGCTGCCGATCGAGATCACCTGCGTGCCGCCGCCGGAGAGGGTGCCCATGATGGACGCGCTGCCGCCGATGTCGCTGTCGGCGCCCACGACGACGCCGGCGCTGATCCGGCCCTCGACCATGGAGGGGCCGAGCGTGCCGGCGTTGAAGTTGACGAACCCCTCGTGCATGACCGTCGTGCCCTCGGCCAGGTGGGCGCCCAGCCGCACCCGGTCGCCGTCGGCGATCCGCACGCCCGAGGGGATGACGTAGTCGACCATCCGGGGGAACTTGTCGACCCCGAACACGGTCACGTGGCCGACGGCCGCCCGCAGGCGGTGGGCGTTGAACGTCGCCGCCTCGACCGGGCCGGCGCTGGTCCATGCCACGTTCGTGAGCAGCCCGAAGACGCCGGTCATGTTCGCGCCGTGCGGCGTGATCAAACGGTGCGAGAGCAGGTGCAGCCGCAGCCAGACGTCGTGGGTGTCCACCGGCGGCTGGGAGAGGTCGGCGATCACCGTGCGGACGGCGATGACCTCGACGCCGCGGGCTTCGTCGCGGCGCACCAGCCCGCCGTAGTCGGGGCCGAGCTCGGCGGAGAGCTCGAGCGCGCCCAGCCGGGCGGTGCCCGTGGCCGCGCCGGCGGGCGCGCCCAGCCGGGGCTCGGGGTACCACGTGTCGAGCACGGTGCCCGACGGCGTGACGGTCGCCAGACCGGCGGCTACGGCGGAGACGGGAGCGGGCGCTGCGTCAGTCACGCCCGGAACGCTACCGAGCGGCTGCCCGCGCCGCGGCGGCCGGGCGGAGGCACGGGCCCTAGGCTTCCTCGTCGTGAGCACCCCGCCGTCGCTCGACCTGTCCGCCGACGTCCTCGCGCTGACCCGCGCCCTGGTCGACGCACCGTCCGTGTCCGGCAGCGAGACCGCGCTGGCCGACGCCGTCGAGTCCGCCCTGCGCGCCCTCGGCGGGCTGGAGGTCGAGCGCGTCGGTGACGCCGTGCTCGCCCGCACGAACCTCGGCCGGCCCACCCGCGTCGTCCTCGCCGGTCACCTCGACACCGTGCCGATCGCCGACAACGTGCCCAGCCGGCTGGACGAGGCGACCGGCCGCCTCTACGGCTGCGGCACCAGCGACATGAAGGCCGGCGACGCGGTGATGCTGCGGCTGGCGGCGACCTTCGGTGTGCCCGGTGCCGAGCCCGCGCACGACCTGACGTTCGTCTTCTACGACAACGAGGAGGTCGAGGCGGTCAAGAACGGCCTCGGCCGGGTCGCCCGCGAGCGGCGGGGCTGGCTCTACGGCGACCTCGCGATCCTGCTCGAGCCGACCGACGGGGAGATCGAGGCCGGCTGCCAGGGCACCCTCCGCGCGGTCCTGGCGACCAAGGGACGGCGGGCGCACAGCGCGCGCAGCTGGCTGGGGGAGAACGCCGTCCACGGGCTGGCCGGGGCACTGGCCGTGCTGGCCGCCTACCGGCCGCGCGAGGTGGAGATCGACGGCTGCACCTACCGGGAGGGGCTCAACGCGGTGGGCATCGCCGGCGGTGTCGCCGGGAACGTCATCCCCGACGAGGCCTCCCTCACCGTCAACTTCCGCTACGCCCCCGACCGCGACGAGGACGCCGCCGAGGCGCACGTCCGCGAGGTGTTCGCCGACGCCCTCGCCGCCGGCGCCACGCTGACCGTCGTCGACAACTCCGGAGGAGCGCTGCCCGGGCTGGCCGAGCCGGCTGCGGCAGCCTTCGTCGCGGCCGTCGGCCGCCCGGCGCGCGCCAAGCTCGGCTGGACCGACGTCGCCCGGTTCGCCGCCTTCGGCATCCCGGCGATCAACTACGGCCCCGGCGACCCGCAGCTGGCCCACACCCGCGAGGAGCACGTCGTCGTCGCCCGGCTGCAGCCGGCCGTCGACGCGCTGACCGCCTACCTGTCCGGGACCCCCGTCACGAGGAGCGAGGCATGACCACCCCACCGAGCGACGAGCGCCGGGAGCGGCCCACCCGTCACCGCGGGCCGATCATGCTGCGCGGCGGCGAGCCCGACCCGAAGAACCAGGGCAGCACCACCGACCAGCGGCTGCTGGACCGCCGGGGACCCGCGGACTGGGTGCACACCGACCCGTGGCGGGTCATGCGGATCACCTCGGAGTTCGTCGAGGGCTTCGGGCTGCTCGCCGAGCTGCCGCGCGCGGTCAGCGTCTTCGGCAGCGCCCGCACGCCGCGGGACCACCCGCACTACGCGGCCGGGGTCGAGCTGGGCGCCGCGCTGGCGCAGGCGGGGTACGCGGTGATCACCGGCGGCGGGCCGGGTGCCATGGAGGCGGCCAACAAGGGCGCCTGCGACGTCGGCGGCATGTCGGTCGGCCTGGGCATCGAGCTGCCGTTCGAGCAGGAGCTCAACGAGTGGGTCGACGTCGGCATCTCGTTCCGCTACTTCTTCGTGCGCAAGACGATGTTCGTCAAGTACGCGCAGGCATTCGTGATCCTGCCGGGCGGCTTCGGCACCCTCGACGAGCTGTTCGAGGCGCTCACCCTGGTGCAGACCCGCAAGGTCACCCGCTTCCCGGTGATCCTGCTGGGCACCGAGTACTGGTCGGGCCTGCTCAGCTGGATCCGCGAAACCATGGTCGCCGAGGGGACCATCAGTCCCGGGGACCTCGACCTGGTCACCGTGACCGACGACGTCGCCGAGGCGGTGGCGGTCATCCAGGCGGCCGAGGCCTCGCGCTCGGCCGGCGACAACGGCGGGGGGATGCGGGCACCGATCGACAACCGCCCCTCCGACGCCTGAGGTGCTGTCCTTCCTCGTCTTCGTCGTCGCCGTCCTGCTGGTGGGCGGGGTGCTCTTCGTGGTGGGGTCGCTGCTCCTCGGGCGGGGGGAGACCCAGCCCCCGGCCGAGCCGGACCGGTCGCCGGTGGAGCTGCCCGACGACCGCCGGGTGGTGTCCGACGACCTCCGGGCGGTGCGGATCGCGGTCACCCTCCGCGGCTACCGGATGGCCGAGGTCGACTGGCTGCTCGAGCAGCTGGCGCTGACCCTGGACGAACGCGACGCGGAGGTCGCGGCGTTGCGGGCCGAGCTGGCCGCGCGCGCTCGCGAGGAGCTGCCGACCGACCCTGGGGTCGCGTCGTCCGACGGAGAGGGGACCCGGGGTGCCTGAGCTGGTCGAGCGGATCGAGGTGGCGGCGCCGCCGGAGCGGGTGTGGGCGGCGCTGACCGCCTGGACCCGCCAGGGCGAGTGGATGGTCGCGACCGACGTGCGGACCGTCGCGGGGCCGGCCCAGGGCGTCGGTGGCCGGCTGGCCGCACGCACCGGGCTGCCGCTGCCCGGCGGCCGGCACCTCGGGCTGCTCGACACCATGGTGATCACCGAGTGGGACCCACCGCGCCGGGCCGTCGTCCAGCACACCGGGCGGCTGGTGCGGGGTCCCGGCATCTTCGAGATCGAGCCCCGCGGGGAGCACAGCACCTTCGTCTGGACCGAGCGGCTCGACCTGCCCTACGGGGTGCTGGGGCGGCTGGGCTGGGTGCTGGTCAGACCGTTCGCCCTCGTGGGCATCCGCTGGTCGCTGGCGCGCTTCGCCGCCTTCGCGCGCACCTTCTAGCCGGCTGCGGGTGCCCGCCGGCGATCGGTGAGGATGTGCCCGTGCGCGACGGGGCTGCGGAGGCGGAGGCGTGAGCCGGCGGGGCTGGGTGCTGTTCGTCGCGCTGTCGGTCATCTGGGGCGTGCCCTACCTGCTGATCAAGGTGGCAGTCGGCGAGGTGTCGCCGGTCTCGGTCGTGTTCGCCCGCTGCGTGCTCGGCGCCGCCCTGCTGCTGCCCTGGACGATCGCGCGGGGGCAGCTGCGCCCGGCGCTGCGGCACTGGAAGCCGCTGCTGCTCTTCACCGTGCTCGAGATGACCGCACCGTGGCTGCTGCTGTCCTACGCCGAGCAGACCCTGTCCAGCTCGCTCACCGGTCTGCTGGTGGCGGGGGTGCCGTTCGTGGCGGCGCTCGCCGCCCGGCTGGCCGGGGAGGAGGAGCGGCTGACGCCGGTGCGGCTGCTCGGCATGGGGATCGGCGTCGTCGGCATCGCCGTCCTCCTGGGCCTGGACCTCGAGGGCGCGCACCTCCTGCCGATCGTCGCCGTCGTCCTCGTGGTCGTGGGGTACGCGACCGCACCGCTGGTGGTCAGCCGTGCGCTGCCCGACGTGCCGGGCGTGACCGCCGCCTCGATCGCGCTGTTCGTCACCGCCGTCGTCTACGCGCCGTTCGCGGTGCCGCAGCTGGACCGGGTGGCCGACGCGTCGGCGGAGGCGCTGCTGTCCCTGCTCGCGCTGGGCGTGCTCTGCACCGCGGTGGCGCTGGCGGTGTTCTTCGCGCTGATCCGGGAGGTCGGCCCGCAGCGGGCGCTGGTCATCACCTTCGTCAACCCGGTGGTCGCCGTGCTGCTGGGCGTGTGGCTGCTCGACGAACCGTTCACCCTCGGCATCGCGCTGGGTCTGCCGCTGGTGCTCGTCGGCTGTGTCCTCGCGACCCGGCGCAGCACCGCACGGCCCGAGCCGAGCGTCGCGGCCGTCGACTCCACCGCTCGCTGATCAGCCCAGCCGGCGCAGCTGCGGCCAGATCTGCGACCACGGCAGCCGCCGGTCGGTGGCCAGCCAGACCGTCCGGCCCTGCTCGTCGTTGTCCAGCCCGACCCCGTTGTCGATGCGGCCGGCCGGCCGGACCTCGCCGAACCAGCGGGCCAGGTCCTCCGGGGGCAGGCCGACCACCACGGCCGCGCCGGCGTCCTCCGGCGGTGGGCCCCACGTCCAGTAGGAGTTGTGCCCGCTGTACGCCGGGCCCAGGGCCGGGGCGAACCGGTCGACGGCGCCGGCCTGCCCGTAGTTCCCGGTGAGGACGACGACCTCCGCCCCGGCGGGCAGCCCGGCCCGCGCCCGCTCCACGGCGGCGGCGAACCGCGGCCAGCCGACGGTCTCCCCGGCGTCGTAGTTCACCGCCGGCACGGGCGTGGCCGACAGCCAGCGGGCCGGCAGCACCGGCAGCATCAGGACGGCGGAGGCCGCCAGGCTCAGGACCAGCGCGGGGGCCAGGGCCGGCCGGGCCCGGGCGCCGCCCCGGCGGGCCCAGGCCAGCGCCGGGCCGGCACCGGCTGCCAGCAGCAGCGGGTAGAGCCCGGCCAGGTAGTACGGCTTGCCGCCGGTGCCGAGGAACAGCACCGCCAAGGCGGCGTAGGCGACGGCGAAGCACCGCCACGGCGCCAGCGCGGGGTCGCGCAGCAACCGCCACCATCCCGCCATCCAGACCGGGAACAGCACCGGGCTGACCAGCACCAGCTGGAACGGCAGGAAGAGGTACCAGGGCTCGCTGGTGCCCGAGCCCCCCGCGGCGATGGCCTCGGCCACCGCGAGCTGCGGCCAGCCGTGCGTGGCCTGCCAGACCAGGTTGGGTGCCCACACCGCCAGCGCCACCGCGCCGCCGGCCCAGGGCCACGGCGAGCGGAACACGTCGCGGGGGCCGACCACCAGCAACCCGAGCACCACGGCCGCCAGCAGGAACGCCGGCTGCACCTTGTTCTGCAGCGACAGCCCGGCCACCACCCCGACGACCAGCCAGATCACGCCGCCGTCGCGCAGCGCCCGCACGAGCAGCCACGACAGCAGCGCCCAGAACAGCAGGTCGAAGGTCGTCGTCGAGAGCAGGTGGCCGACGGCCAGCAGGATCGAGGAGACCGCCACGCAGGCCGCCGCGAACAGCTGCGCGTCCCGGCCGCCGCCGAACTCGCGCGAGATCAGCCCGGTGAGCACCACGACCGCGCCGGCCGCCAGCGCCGAGGGCAGCCGCAGCACGGTCAGGGAACCCGGCGCCAGGGCGTCCATCGCGGCGGCCAGGAGCGGGGTGAACGGCGGCTGGTCGACGTAGCCGAGGGCGGCCTCGCGCCCGGCACGGAGGAAGTAGAGCTCGTCTCGGTGGTAGCCGTAGCGCCCGGCCAGGGCCAGCAGCAGCGCGGCCAGCGCCGCGCCGAGGGCGAGCAGCGGCCCCCGGTGCAGCGCCGGCCGCACGGGGGTGGGCGTGCGCTCGGCGGTGCGGACGGACACCCGCGGACCGTAGCGCCCGGAGGTCAGCCCCGGCGGGCCCGTCGCGTCCGCACGACGGCCCAGACGGCGGCGACCGCGAGGATCCCCGCGACGAGCAGCAGCAGGTTCCGGCCGTAGTCCTGCGGCAGGAAACCCGGCTCCGGCACGTTCCCCGGGTCGAGCACGAACGGGAGGGCCACCAGGGTCAGCACCCCGCTCACCACCAGCCCGACGGCGATGGGCGCCCGGGCCGGCCCGGGCAGCAGGCGGGTCAGCAGGGCGCCGCCGAGGAGGACCAGCGGTGCGAGCACGACGTCGTGCAGCAGCGCGCTGCCGAGGAACCACGGAGCCCACGCCGACAGCGGCACCCGGTGACCCGCGCCGAGCAGTCCTCCTACGCCCCAGCCGACGGCGGCGAGACCGGGGACGAGGAACAGCCACCTCCACCAGGGCCCGGCCGCTGACGCCAGGGGGCGGGCCGGGTCGGAGGCGTACGGATCCCGTCCGATCCGGCCGGCCGCGCGGCCGTCCCGGGAGACGCCGGTGCTCATGCCGGCCGCACCCGGGTCAGCCACTTCGTCTGCATGGCCCCCGGCCGGTTCGGGGCGATCAGGCGCACCGGGAAGCCGTGGTCGAGGACGAGCGGCTCGCCGCCGAGCTCGAGCGCCAGCAGCGTGCGCGGATCGACGGTGTGCGGCGGCGCCACCACGCTGGTGCGGTAGAGCCCGCCGGTCTGCAGGGACTCGACCACCACCTCGGTGCCGCGCGCGAGGCCGGCCTCCTCCAGGAGGTCGGCGAGCCGGACGCCGGTCCACCGCCCCGAGGCGCTCCAGCCCTCCACGCAGGTGATCGGCAGGGTCTCGGTGTGCTGCGGCCGCCGCCTGAGCTCGGCCAGGGACAGCTCCAGCCGGCGGGGGCCGTCGACGACCAGCCGGTACCCGGGGTCGGTGGCGGTCTCCCGCACGCCTGCCCGGGCGGCCGTCTGGTTGACCGGCAGCCCCTGCGGCCCCACGGTGGGCAGCCGGGGCGCGAGCAGCGACACCGGCGCCAGCGCCCGGACCGACTGCCCCAGGGTGGTGACGGTGACCGCGCCGACGCCCAGGCCGGCGGCGAGGACGAAGGCGCGGCGGTCGATCGCGCCCTTCTCCTCCGCGGCGTCCGCCGCGGCCAGCTCCGCGGCCTGCTCCGGGGCCAGGCCGGCGGTGGCCCCGGGCGAGCCGCGGCGGGCCAGGCCGCGCCGGATCTCCGGCGCCTTCGCCCCGACGTGCACCGCGACGGCGCCGATGGCGATCCAGCCGGTCCAGTAGTGCGCCGTCGGGAAGAAGAACCCGAACGGGTACCACTGCGCGATGTTGATCAGGCCGGTCACCAGCTGCATGGCGGCCGTGCCGACCAGCACCAGGACCGACAGCCGGCTGATCAACCGGGCGGCCGATCCGGCCGGCGGCCACTCGAAGAGCAGCGGGTAGACGGTCCAGAGCTTGACCAGCAGCAGCGGGACGGCGGCCAGCCCGGCGGCCACGTGCAGGCCCTGGGTGAGGCCGTAGAGCCAGACCGGGGAGGACGGCCAGGAGAACCAGTCCGGTCCCGACTGGACCAGGTCGCTCACCAGCCCGGTGAGGAAGCAGACCAGGAAGGCCAGGCCGAGCCAGACGCCCACCCGTGCCGAGCGGCGTTCGGAGTGCAGCGGGCTGGGGAAGGCGCCCGCGCGGAAGGGGCCGCGGCGCAGGCCGCCGGGCGGGTCCGGCAGGCGGGCGCCGAGCAGCCGGTCCAGCCGGCTGGTCACGGCGTCGTCCCGAGGGCCTCGCCGAGGCCGGTCACCACCCGGTGGGTCCTGGTGCCCGGGCCGCAGAGCGCGGCGACGGCGACGGCGTCGGGGAAGTGGTCGATGTCGGTGAGCACCGGCAGGTCCAGCACGGTGAGCCCGGCGCCCTCGAGGGCCGCGCGGGTGCGGACGGCGGTGTCCGCGCGGGACATCGGCACCCCGGTCAGCACCTGCGCCGGCTCCGGCGCGTGCAGCCCCAGCGCCCACCAGCCGCCGTCCGGGGCCGCACCGAGCACGGCCGAGCCGGGGCCCGCCCGCACGAGGCGGTCGAGGCAGTCGGCGAGCAGCGCACCGGTCACCTGCGGAGTGTCCATCCCGATGAGCAGCGTGGGAAGCGCTCCGCCGGGGCCGGTCATCGCGTCGGTGAACGCCGCCGCCAGGCGCACGCCGAGGTCGCCGTCGGCCTGGGGCACGACGACGCAGCCGGTGAGGTCGAGGGTGTCCGCGTCCCCGTCGAGCGCGACCACCCGGCGGGTCACCGGAGCCGAACGGACGGCGTCGAGCGTGTCGGCGACCGCCGCACCGGCGATGGCCGCCGCCTGCTCCGGCGTGCAGGGCGGGGTGAGCCGGGTCTTGCTCCGGCCGGGCACAGGCGCCTTGGTGATGACCAGCAGCTGGCTGCCGGTCACGACGACAGCACCTGCCGCATGTCCCGGATGGTGCGCACCGTGCCGAGCACCGTGCCGGTGACCTTCGACCGGGTGCCCTCGGCCCGGGGCGCGTAGGGGACGTCGACCTCGCGCACCCGCCAGCCCGCGTCGGCGGCGCGGGTGACCATCTCCAATGGGTAGCCGAAGCGGCGGTCGGTGATCCCGAGGCCGAGCAGCGCCGTGCGGGAGGCGGCGCGCATGGGGCCCAGGTCGTGCAGCGCCAGGCCGGTGCGGCGGCGCAGCATGACGCCCAGCGCCACGTTCGCCACCCGCGCGTGCACCGGCCAGGCGCTCCGCCGGGTGGGCCGGCGGCGGCCGAGCACCAGGTCGGCGTCACCGGCGAGCACGGGGTCGGCGACCAGCGGCAGGTCGGCGGGGTCCATCGACCCGTCCGCGTCGCAGAAGCAGACGACGTCGGCGGTGGCCGCCTCCAGACCCGCGTGCGCGGCGGCGCCGAACCCCCGCTGCGGCACGGAGACCACCGTCGCCCCGTGGGCGGCCGCGATCGCCGGCGAGCCGTCGGTCGAGCCGTTGTCGGCGACGATCGCCCGGTAGCCGGCCGGCAGCCGGCCGAGCACCCAGGGCAGCGCGCCCGCCTCGTCGAGGCAGGGCAGGACGACGTCGGGCACGCCAGGACACAACCACGAACCCACCGGGCGCGCCCGCCGACGGTCGCCCGCCGGCGGGCGGCCACCCGGCCGGGGTCCTAGGGTCCGGCTGATGACCGAGGCTCCTCCCGAGACCCCCGGGGCGGCGCGCCCGGGGAGGGACCGCCGGTGGCGCCCGGCGGCCGGCCTCCTGGTCGCCGTCCTCCTCGTCGGCGGAACCGCGCTCGTCGGCCGGGAGCTCACCCGCGACGGGGTCGACCTGCACCTCATCGGCGGGTACGTCATCCGGGGTCGGTGGGACCCGCTGGTGTCCCCGCGGGCGCTCCTGCCCGCCGCGGTGGGGCTCGCGCTCGTGCTCCGGGGGCCGGCCGTGGCGCGGCGCGCGCGGTGGCCGGTGCTGCTCGCCGGCTCCGCCGCGGCCACGGCGGTCTGGGCGGTCGCCCTCGCTGTGGCGAGCGGGTGGGGTCGGCTCACCGAGCCGCTGGGCAGCCCCTACGAGTACCCGTACGATGTCGACCGGGTGGGCGGGCTCGGCGAGTTCCTGCGCACCTTCAACGACTCGGTGCTGGCCGACTCCGCCGACCCGTGGACGACGCACGTGTCGGGGCACCCGCCGGGCGCGCTGCTGGCCTTCGTGCTCCTGGAGCGGGCGGGTCTCGGCGGGCTGGGCTGGGCGGCGGCGATCTGCATCGCGGCCGGCGCGCTCGCGGTGCCGGCCGTGCTGGTGACCGTGCGCGCGGTCGCCGACGAGCCGGCGGCGCGGGCGGTCGCACCCTTCCTGGTCCTCGCCCCGACCGCGCTGTGGGTGGCCACGAGCGCCGACGCGCTGTTCGCCGGCGTGATGGCCTGGGGCGTCGCCCTGCTGGCCACCGCGGCCGCGCGGGGCCGGGGCGGGGGAGCCGCCGGCCGGGCGCTGGCCGGCGGGCTGCTGCTCGGGCTGGGGCTGCACCTCTCCTTCGGGCTGGCGTCGCTGGGCCTGCTGGCCCTCGCCGTCGTGGTGGTGCAGCGCCCCCGGCTCGGCTGGGCGGGCGTCGTCCGGGTGCTCGCCGTCGCGGCCGGCGGGGTGGTCCTGGTCTTCGCGCTGTTCGCCGTCCCCGGCTACGACTGGTTCGAAGGGCTGTCCCTGACCGCGGAGCGGGTGCGCTCCGGCCCGTCGTACGCCGACCGGCCGCTGGCCTTCTTCCTGGTGGCGAACGTGGCCGCGGCGGCGGTGGCGGCCGGCCCCGCGGCGGTGGCCGGGCTGGCCTGCCTGCGGCGCTCCCGGCTGGCCCTGCCGCTGCTGGCGGTGCTGGCCGGGATGCTGGTCAGCGACGTCACGGGCCTGGTCCGCGGCGAGACCGAGCGCATCTGGCTGCCGTTCACCGTCTGGTTGCCCGCCGCGGCGGCCTTCCTGCCGGCGCGGCAGGCCCGGTTCTGGCTGGCGCTGTCGGCGGTCACCGCGCTCGCGGTGGAGGTGGCGGTCCGGACCGAGTGGTGACCGCCGGCGCGTCAGCCGCGCGGGGTGGGGCGCAGCGGCGCGGTGGCGAACTCGCGCATGCCGTCGAGGAAGTCCACCCGGGCGCGGAACCCCAGCTCGGCCTCCGCCCGGGCCGGGCTGGCCACCACGTGCCGCACGTCGCCGAGCCGGTACTGGCCGGTCACCACCGGCTCGGGGCCGCCCACGGCGCCGGCCAGGGCCCGGGCCATGTCGCCGACCGTGTGCGGCCGCCCCGACGCCACGTTGTAGGCGCGCAGCGAGGACTCGGCGGGCGGGTGCCCGAGGGCGCGGAGGTTGGCCGCCGCCACGTCCGACACGTGCACGAAGTCGCGCTGCTGGCCGCCGTCCTCGTAGACGGCCGGGGCGCGGCCGGACTCCAGGGCGCTGCGGAAGATCGATGCGACGCCGGCGTACGGGGTGTCCCGCGGCATCCGGGGGCCGTACACGTTGTGGTAGCGCAGGGCGACGACGCTGCCGCCGGTCGCCCCGGCCCACGCGGCCGAGAGGTGCTCCTGAGCCAGCTTGGTGGCGGCGTAGGTGTTCCGCGGGTCGGGGGCGTCGTCCTCGGTCACCAGGTCCCGGTCCAGCTGCCGGCCGCAGCGGGGGCACGGGGGCTCGAACCGGCCGGCGTCGAGGTCGGCGCGCCGCCGCGGCGCCGCCGGTACCGGGCCGTGCTCGGGGCACGAATAGCGGCCCTCGCCGTAGACGACCATGGAGCTGGCCAGGACCAGCCGGCCGATCCCGGCGCGGGCCATGGCGGCCAGCAGCACGGCGGTGCCCAGGTCGTTGATGCCGGCGTAGAGCGGCATGTCCTGCACGTCGACGCCCAGGCCGACCATCGCGGCCTGGTGGCACACCGCCTCCACGCCGTCGAGCGCCCGGTCGACGGTCGCCGCGTCGCGCACGTCGCCGACCAGCAGCTCCGCGCCCGGTGGCAGGGGCGGCCCGTCCGGGTACCCGGGGTGGACGGCCGGCAGCAGGGCGTCGAGCACGCGGACCTCGTGGCCGGCGTCCCGCGCGGCGGCGACGACGGCGGACCCGATGAAGCCGGCACCGCCGGTGACGAGGACGCGCACGAGCGGCGACGCTACTGGCGGTCGGCCGTCCCCGCCGGTCGGCCGCGGTGTCGGTGACCGGCGCTAGCGTCCGGGACGTGCAGCGCTGCGCCTGGGCCACGAGCGCCCCCGAGTACGTCAGGTACCACGACGAGGAGTGGGGGAGGCCGCTGCGCGGGGACGACGCGCTGTTCGAGCGGCTCACGCTCGAGGCCTTCCAGTCCGGGCTGTCCTGGATCACGATCCTCCGCAAGCGCCCCGCCTTCCGGGCGGCGTTCGCCGGCTTCTCGATCGATGCGGTCGCCGCCTTCACCGCCGACGACGAGGCGCGGCTGATGGCCGACGCGGGGATCGTCCGGAACCGGGCCAAGATCGCCGCCGCCGTCCGCAACGCCCGGGCGGCGCAGCAGCTGGACGAGGGCCTCTCCGACCTGCTGTGGTCGTTCGCCCCGGCCGGCCCGCGGTCGCGCCCGGCCACCCTCGCCGACGTGCCGGCGACCAGCCCGGAGTCGGTGGCGATGGCCCGGGAGCTCAAGCGGCGCGGCTTCGTCTTCGTCGGCCCGACCACGGCGTATGCGCTGATGCAGGCCACCGGGATGGTGGACGACCACGTCGCGGAGTGCTTCCGCGCGACCCCGCCCGAGGGCGGCCCCGGGAACGCCGCAGCGGCGGACGAGGAGCGCGCCGGCCGGGGCGCGGCGGCGCGCCGGGGTCACTCTGACGGGCCTGATGTTGGATGACGGCCGCTCATACGGGATCATTGCTGCGGAGCTCACAGCATCGGACACCACGCACCTGTTCACGAGGCAGGGGTGTGGCTGGCGAAGGAGGCACGCATGGCGGCCATGAAGCCGCGCACGGGTGAAGGTCCCCTCGAGGTCACCAAGGAAGGGCGCGGCCTGGTCATGCGCGTACCGCTGGAAGGCGGCGGTCGCTTGGTGGTGGAGCTGTCGCCGGACGAGGCGGCCGCGCTGTCGGAGGCACTGAAGGGCGCGACCAGCTGACACCTCCCGCGAGCCTGCCCCCGGGCAGCCCCGCACAGGACGACGCGGCCCCGGCCGCCGGCGCACCGCCGGCGGCCGGGGCCGCGTCGTTCCCGCGGGTCGAGGTGCTGGCCGCCGTCCCGGAGCTGGGGCCGGACGACGTGCTGGCGGTGCCGGTCGCCACCGGGGGCGTGCTGCCGCCCTGGCTGACCGCCGCCGCCGTTCCGGGGGTCGACCCGGGGTTCCTCGCCGGTGCGCTGGCCGACACGGGCAACACCGGCCGGCCGCGTGCCCTCACGAACGTGCCGATCGCCGGACGCCGGCCCCGCAGCGTGGTCGCCGTCGGCGGAGGCGAGGGGACGCTGCCGGACGTGCGCCGCTACGCGGCCACCGCCGTCCGCCGGGGGCAGGCGCTGGCCCGGCACGGTGCCCGGCGCCTGGTGCTGCCCCTGGACGGCGCCGCTCCGGCAGGGGCGGCGGAGGTCCGGGTCGCCGTGGAGGCGGCCCTGCTCGCCGGTTACCGCTTCCGCGACTCGTCGCGGGCGCGCCCGCGCCGGCTGGCGACGGTCGCCGTCGTCCTCGCCGGCGCCGACGACCCCGCGGTCGCCGCCGCGGCCCGCGCCGGGCAGGCGGCCGCCGGTGCCGTCGGCTGGGCCCGGGACCTGGTCAACACCCCGCCCAGCACCAAGACCCCCGCGTGGCTGGCCGCGCAGGCGGTCGACCGGCTCGCCGGGCTGCGGCACGTCACCGTCGACGTGCTGGGCCCCGGGGAGCTGGCCGCCGGCGGGTTCGGCGGAGTCCTCGCCGTCGGCGGTGGCTCGGCCGCCCCGCCGTGCGTCGTCGTCGCGACCTACCGGCACCCGGCCGCCGGGCCCGAGCACCCCGTGCTCGTCGGCGCGGGCATCACCTTCGACACCGGCGGGCTCTCGATCACCCGCTCGGCCGCCGTGCGGCACACGAAGACCGACATGGCCGGCGGTGCCGCCGTCCTCGCCGCGCTGGAGGCCGCCGCCCGCCTGGAGCTGCCGGTCGCGGTGACGGCGGTCGTGCCGGCGGCGGAGAACGCGGTGTCGGGCTCGTCCTACCGCCCGTCGGACGTGGTGCGGCACGTGGACGGGCGCACGACGGAGGTGCGCACCACCGCCGCCGACGGACGCCTGGTGCTCGCCGATGCGCTGGCCCACGCCCGGTTGCGCCTCGGGGGCACCGCGCTGGTCGACGTCGCCGTGCTGACCGGGGCGGCGAAGGTGGCCCTGGGCGCCCGCACCGCGGCGCTGTACGCGACCGCCGACGGGCTGGCCGCCGCCCTGGGGGCGGCCGGGGCGCAGGCCGGCGAGCCGTCCTGGCGGATGCCGCTGGCCGAGGAGTACGGCGAGCTGCTGGACAGCGCCGTGGCCGACGGCACCGACGCGCCGTCCGGGCCGGGCGCGACCACCGCCGCGCTCTTCCTGCGGCGGTTCGCCGGCGAGCTGCCGTGGGCCCATCTCGACGTCTCCGGCCCGGCGCGGGCCGCCGCCGACGACGGGGAGCTGGTGCGGGGTGGCACCGGGTTCGGGGCCCGCACGCTGCTCCGCTGGCTGGAGACCGGTGCGCCGGTCGGCCCGGTGGAGACCGTCCGGAACTGACCGCCCCCGCCGGGCGGGGGGTCAGCCGGGCGACGGGGCGCGGCGCAGGGCCGCGAACCAGCGGCCGCCGTCCGTCCAGGACTCGGTCAGGTGCAGCCCGGCGGCGGCGGCGACCTCCTCGACGGCGTCGCAGCCCACGTGGGCCCAGTCGAACCAGGAGCTGACCTCACCGGCCCGCTCCAGCCGCAGGCGGGTGGTCCGCTGCCCGACGCCGGGCCGCTCGGTCTCCACGAGCACCAGGCCGCCGGGGGCGACCAGCGACCGGCAGCGCCGGAGCAGCGCCGTCGGGTTCCCGCCGATCCCGATGTTGCCGTCGGCCAGCAGCGTGGTGCCCCACATCCCCTCGGCGACGACGGGCTCGAAGACCGACCGCCGGATCACCGTGGCGCCCGACCGGCGGGCCAGCCGCAGGGCGGTGGGGGAGATGTCGAGGCCCAGCGCGTGCACCCCGCGCCGGGCCAGCTCCGCGGCTAGCCGGCCCGGGCCGCACCCGACGTCGAGGACGGTGCCCCGGGCGCGGGCGAGGAAGCGGCGGTCGACGGCGTCGGCGTCGCCGGTCCACCGGGTCAGCGCCCCGGCCAGCGAGAACGTGCGGCCGTCGGCGTCCCGCACCGACCACGGCGCGGGGGTGGGCGCGTCGGAGGTACCCGCGGACTGCAGGGCCGCCGCGTAGAAGTCGGTGGCTGCCGGGCGCATGGAGCTGTGATAGCCAGGACCGGACGCGCTCAACCCAGTTGCGCCCCGAGGCATTTCCGGTGGGCGCACCCCGGTTCCCCGCTGGCCGGAGGCGGGGGAACCGGGAGAAGGTGGTGGGGTGGTGGACCAGCGATGAGCGAGGACCAGGGGGTCGTGTTCCCGGCCGGGCCCGACGGACGGCGCAGCACCGCGGCGCTCGGCCGCGCGGTCGTCGCCGACGCGCTGCGGCCGGTCGACGCCGCGGGGGCGATGGCCGCCGAGCGGGAGACGAACTGGCGGGCGGGTTACCTGACGCACTTCCGCCGGCTGGTCGAGGCCGGGCTGCTCTCGCCCGAGGCCGCGCGGACCATCGCCGACGCCGGCCTCGTCGCGCTGCACCGGCGCATGGAGGTGGCCGGGCCGGACGGCGGGAGCGGGCTGGGCGGCCTGGTCACCGCGCCCGCCGGCCGGTCGCTGCACACCGTGGCGGTCACCGGCACCGGCGACCCGGAGCGCGAGCTCTCGCTGCCCTTCCACGGCGGGCGGCTGCGGGGGGACGCCCTGCTGCACCGGCTGGACGGCTGGGTGACGGCAGGGGTGGTCGAGCCGTCGTGCGCCGAGGCGGTCCGCACGGTCGCGGCCCATCCGGAGTGGCTGTCGCTGCCGGACCGCACTGTGGTCGTGCTGGGCGCCGGCGCGGAGATGGGCCCGCTGACCGCGCTCCTCCGCTGGGGCGCCCGGGTGGCGGGGGTGGATCTGCCGCGCGCGCCGCTGTGGGAGCGGGTGCTCGGCACCGCCCGCGCCGGGGCGGGCACGCTGCTGGTGCCGGCGGCGGACCCCGCGACCGATCCGGACCCGACGCGGGCCGGCGCGGACCTGATCGCCGAGGTGCCCGCCGTCGCCGACTGGATCGCCGGGCTGCCCGGCAACCCGGTGCTCGGCAACTACGTCTACGCCGACGGCGCCACCAACGTGCGGGTGTCGGCGGCCGTCGACGCGCTGACCGTGCGGGTGGCGGCGGACCGCGCCGACCTCGCCCTGGCCTTCCTCGCCACCCCCACCGACGTCTTCGCCGTCCCCGCCGACGCCGTGGCGCAGTCGGTCCGCGCCTACGCGGGCCGCACCCGCACGGCGAAGCTGCTCGGCCGGCCGCTGCGCACGGTGTCGGGCGGGCGGCTGCTGCAGCGCGCCTACGTGCCGGGCACCGATCCGGGGATCGCCGACAGCCTGGTGGCCCAGCAGGGCCCCAACTACGCCCTGGCCAAGCGGCTCCAGCGGTGGCGGGCGACGGTCGCGCGCGCCGCGGGCAGCACGGTCTCGATGAACGTCGCGCCGCCGACGCGCACCCGGTCGGTGGTGAAGAACCGGGCGCTGGCCGCGGCCTACGCGGGGGCGCACCGGTTCGGGGTCGAGATCTTCGAGCCGGCCACCGCCAACGTGCTCATGGCCGCGCTCCTCGTGCACGACCTGCACACCGGCGGCGGTCCGGCGCACGAGCACCCGTGGCAGGACGAGGCGTACGAGGCGGCCCACGGCGGTCTCTGGCGCGCGGCCTACCAGCCGCGCAGCGCGCTCGGGCTGGCCGCGCTGCTCGGGTACGGCGCCGCCCGCGGCTGATCGCTGCGCGCGGGCGGGTACTGGTGCCGGGCGCCCCCGGAGCAGCACAGTGGTCGTCCGTCCACCGGGAGGAGCGGACATGGCCGGGCTGTTCAGCGCACGCACCCTGCTCACCGTCCTGCGGACCGGGAACGCCCGGGCCCGCCTGCGGGCCACGCGCGACGGGCAGGCCGCCGTCCGGCTGCACCTGGGCGCGGCCGGGCTGGCGACCGGCGTCCTCGACGCGATCGACGGCGGTGCGGTGGCGACCCCTGGGGTCGCCCGCCGGCTCGGGGCGGCCGACGAGGACCTGCTCGGCGCCTTCCTGGGCGTGCTCACCGCCGCCGGGCTCGTCCGGGAGGCCGCCGCCGGCTGGTCCCTGACGCCGGCGGGCCGGGCCATGGTGTCCGACGACCTGGTGCGCGCCTCCTACGAGGCCTTCGCCGGGTTCCACACCGGTCTCTACCGCCACCTGGGCGAGCTGCTGGCCGGCGGACCCGGACGGCGGGACGTCGCCGAGCAGGGGGCGGTGATCGCGCGCATCTCGGCCGCCTTCGAGCCGTTCGTCGACGACGTCCTGCGGGAGACGGTGGCCGCGGTGTCCCCGCGGCGGGTCCTCGACGCGGGCTGCGGCGCGGGGCTGCAGCTGGCCTCGATGCTGGCCGCCGCCCCGGACGCCGAGGGGGTCGGCGTGGACACCGACGAGAACGCCGCCGCGCTCGCCGCGCGCACGCTGGAGCAGCGCGGACTGGCCGGACGGGCCAGGATCGTGCCGGCCGACGTCCGGGAGCTCGCGGACGAGGCGGCGTTCGACCTCGCGCTGCTGGCGAACGTCGTCTACTACGTGGCCGCCGACGAGCGGGCCGCCCTGTTCGCCGACGTGGCCGGGCGGCTCGCGCCCGGTGGCACGCTCCTGGTCGTCAGCACGGTGGCGACGCCGCAGCTGTTCAGCCGGCACTTCGACCTCCTGCTGCGCGCCCAGGAGGGCCACATGTCGCTGCCCCGGGCGGAGGACCTCGTGGCCGGGCTGCGCTCGGCGGGTCTGCGGCCCGGCGAGCCACGGCGGATCGCACCGGGAGCGCCCCTCGTCGCCGTGGCGGCCGTCCGGCCCGGCTGACGGCCGCGGCTCAGGCCGGGCCGACGAGCCCGGCCACGATCTCGGCGGACAGCCCGACCAGCGGCAGCCCGCCGCCGGGGTGCGCCGAGCCGCCGGTGAGGAAGAGGCCGGGGATTCGTGAGACGTTCGCCGGGCGCAGGAACGCCGCCCGCGACCCGTTGCTCGAGGTGCCGTAGATCGACCCCCCGACGCTGCCGGTGTCGCGCGCCAGGTCGGCCGGCGTCCGGACCACCCGCCAGCGGAGCCGGTCGCGGACGTCGAGCCCGCGGTGGGCCATGACCGCCAGCGCCCGGTCGGCGTAGGCGTCGGCCAGCCCGGGGGCGTCCCAGTCCACGCCGTGCGCGGGGTCGTGCCGGGGCGCGTTGACCAGCACGAACCACGACGCGCTGTCGCCGTCGGGCACGAGGGCGGGGTCGTCGGGCGCGCTGACGTAGACCGTGGGGTCGGGCACCGGGCAGGGGCGGCCGGCGTGCCGGCCGGTGCCGAAGACCGCGTCGAACTCCGCGTCGTAGTCGGCGGGGAACAGCACGGTGTGGTGCGCCGGGGGCGGGGTCCGGCCGCGCAGCGCCAGCAGCAGCACGAAGCCCGACAGCGACGGCGTGGCACGGGCCAGGTCCCGCCGGACGCCGCGGGTGCGCGGGTCGCCGGGCAGCAGCTCGGCGTGCAGCGCGGCGGCGTCGACGCCGGAGACCACGACGTCGGCGGCCAGCCGCTCGCCGCCGGCCAGCTCCACGCCCGCCGCCCGGCCGCCCTCCACCAGCACCCGGCGCACCGGGCAGCCGGTGCGCAGCACGGCGCCGTGCGCGACGGCCCGGTCGAGGACCGCGAGCCCGAGCCGGTGCAGCCCGCCCCGCACGTACCAGGAGCCGAACGCCTGCTCGGCGTACGGCACGGTGGCCAGCACCGCCGGCGCCCGGCGCGGATCGGAGCCGGAGTAGGTGGCGTAGCGGTCGAGCAGCGTGCGCAGGTGCGCCCTGCGCAGGTGGCGGCGGCCGAGCCCGCGCAGCGACTGCCAGGGCGCGATCGCGGCGACGTCGGCCGGGCGGCGGGCCAGCCGGGCCAGCGTCGACGCGCCCGCCAGGGGGGTGCGCAGGAACGGGCCCTCGCTGATCCGCCACATCGTCGCCGCCCGGTCGAGCAGCGCGCTCCACTCCCGGCCGGCGCCCGCGCCCAGCGCCTCGTCGAGGGCGGCGGGCACGGCCTCCGGCCGGCCGGGCACGGTCAGCCGGGTGCCGTCGGCGAAGCGGTAGGCGACGGCCGGGTCGAGCCGGACGAGGTCCACGGCGTCCTCGAGCCGGCTGCCGGTGGCGGCGAAGAGGTCGCGGTACACCTGCGGGAGGGTGACCAGGCTCGGCCCGGTGTCGAAGGCGTGCCCGTCACGGGTGAACCAGCCGAGCTTCCCGCCGACCCGCGGCGCCTGCTCCACGACCGTGACCGCGTGACCGAGCGCGGCCAGCCGGGCGGCGGCGGCGAGCCCGCCGAGGCCGGCACCCACCACCACGACGCGCGCCACCCGCTCACCGTAGCCAGGCCGGGCCCGCAGCCGGCCGGCCGCGGGAGCTGCGTCGGTGTCAGCGGGGGACGGACAGCGCCAGGACGGCGAGGTCGTCGTGCTCGTGCCGGGACCCGGCGAGCTGCTCCTCCACGGCGGCCGACACCGCCGTGACGGTCTCCTGCGCGTCGCCGGTGGGCACTCCGGCCACCACCCGCAGCAGCGCGTCCTCGCCGAACTGGGCGCCGCCGTCGTCGCGCGCCTCGGTGACCCCGTCGGTGTAGAGGACGAGCGTCGCGCCCGGCGGGAGGAGGAACTCCTCCTCCGGGAACGCCACGTCGGGATCGATGCCCAGCGGGCGGGCGGCCGTGCCGACCGGCTGCGCGCCGCCGTCGGGGCAGCGCAGCAGCGGGAGCGGGTGGCCGGCCACGCCGAGCGTCGCCCGGTGGCCCTCGGCGACCGGCTCGAGCAGCAGGCAGCACGCGGTGACGAAGCGCAGCGGCGCGCTGCCCTGCTCGTGCAGGAGGGCGGTGTTGACGGCGGTCAGGATCTCGCCGGCGCTGCCCGACGCCGCCGCGGCCCGCGCGGTGTGCCGGGTGACCGCCGTGACGGCCGCCGCCTCCGCCCCGGTGCCGCAGACGTCGGCGATGAGCACCATCCAGCGCCCGTCCGGCAGCGGCATGACGTCGTAGGTGTCGCCGCCGACGAGCGCGGCCTCGCCGCCGGCCCGGTAGGTGGCCGCCAGCCGGATGCCGGGGATCGTCGGCAGGTGGGAGGGCAGCAGGCTGCGCTGGAGCGTGTCGGCCAGCTCGCGGACGACGGACTCGGCCCGCAGCCGGGCCAGGAACTGGCCGATCTGCCGGCCGGCGTGGGCCAGCACCTCCACCAGCTCGGCGGGCACCGGCCGGTGCACGGTGGAGAACAGCTCGCAGACGGCGAGCAGCGAGTCACCGCTGAGCACCGGGAAGGTCACGGCGGTCCGCAGGCCGTCCTCGCGGGCCGCGCGGCCGCGGACGAGCTCGTCGTCCGAGGCCAGGTCCTCGGCGACGACCGGGGCCCGGCGCAGCCACGCCTGGCCGGGCATCCCCTCGCCCCGCCGGAAGCTCCGGTGCGCGGCGTCGGCCTCCAGCGCGGGCACCGCGGCGTCGGGCGCGGTCCAGGTGCCGGCGTGCACCAGCCGCCCGCCGTCGCCGTCGGGCTGCCACAGCTGGGCGGCGTCCCAGTCGAGCTCGGTGCAGAGCGTGGGCAGCAGCTGGTGGAAGGCGACGTCGGCGTCCCGCGCCTCGGTGAGCGCCGCGGTGACCCGCAGCGTGGCGGCGAGGTAGCGGCTCACCTGCATCTGCCGCTCCAGCAGGATCGTCGTGCTGGCGTCGCGGAGCACCCCGACGATCGACGACTCCCCGGCCGAGGCGCCGGGGAACGGCTCCACCCGGGCCAGCGTGACGTCGATGGAGACCTCGTGGCCGGCGACGTGCAGCGCCGGCAGCTGGGTGGTGTTGCCCACCAGCTCGCCCTGGCCGGTGGTGAGGAACCGGGTGATGTGGCCGCCGTGCCCGGACCGGAACCGGGGCGGCATGATCTCGGTGAGGTCGCGGCCGAGCAGATCGGCCGGGGCATACCCGAGGAGCCGGGACACCGCGGGGTTGACGTAGGTCACCCGGCCGCCGGCGTCGGCCACGACCACCGTGTCGGGCAGGGCCGACAGCAAGGTCGCCGCAGGCACTCCAGAGGTGGATTCGGGCACCGTTCCCCCTCGAGCACGAGCGTTTCCGACGGGCCGTTCACGCCCCGTCACGGCTACCAGCCTCTCACACGGTGGGTGATTAGACGGACACGAACCGTCGATATGTGTCCATGTCGACAATGCGACACGTCGACCCGTCAGAAGGCGTACCGGATGTCCAGCCACGGCGCGCGCCGGGCCACCAGTTCCCGCAGCCGGGCGATCGCCGTCCGCTTGATCGGGGCGCGGTAACGCACGTTGTCCTGGCCGTTCTGGCTGCGCTTGGGCTCCTGCAGGTCGGGCCGCCACAGCAGCTGCTCGGCCGTGGGGTGCCACCCGAGGTTCACCTCGTGCAGCGCCTCGTTGTGGGTCAGGAAGATCACCTCGGCGGCGGCCTGCGCCTTGGCCGCCGGCCCGAGCTCGTCGTCCAGCCGGTCCAGGAGCCGGCCCCAGTCCTCCTCCCACCCGGGGCGCAGCACGACGGGGGAGAGGTTGAGGTGCACCTCGTACCCGGCGGCCACGAAGTCGTCCACGGCGGCGATCCGGTCGGCGATCCGGCTGGTGCGCACGTCGAGCACCCGGGCGTCGTCGTCGGGCATCAGGGAGAAGCGGACGCGGGTGCGGCCGGCCGGGTCGAGCTCCAGCAGCCCGCGGTTGACGTACTTGGTCGCGAAGGACGCCTTCGCCGTCGGCAGGTCCCGGAAGGTGTCCACCAGGTCCGCGACGTTGTCGCTGACCAGTGCGTCGACGGAGCAGTCGCTGTTCTCGCCGATGTCGTAGACCCAGCTGGCCGGGTCGCACTGGTCCGGCTCGGCCTTGGGCCCCTGCCGGGCCACGTGCCGGCGCAGGTGGGCGGTGATCTGCTCGATGTTGGTGAAGACGGTGATCGGGTTGGCGAAGCCCTTGCGCCGGGGGACGTAGCAGTAGGCGCAGGCCATGGCGCAGCCGTTGGCGGTGCCGGGCGCGATGAAGTTCGCCGAGCGGCCGTTGGGCCGGGTGGCCAGCCCCTTGCGGACGCCGAGCACCAGCGTCTCGGTCTTCACCCGCACCCAGCGGTCGACGTTCCCGGCGTTGCCGTGCAGCTCGGGGATCTGCCAGTGCGAGGGGACCTCGACGACCTCGGCGTCGGGGAAGCGGCCCAGCACCTGGCGGCCGCGGGGCGTCTGCGTCGCCGCCGGCTCGGCGTAGATCCGGCGCACCTGCAGCAGCGGGTTGGGCGACATCGGCGCCGGGGGCGGCTCGACGTCGAAGAGCGTGAGCGGCTCGGCGGCTCCCATGGTCGGTGCAGCGTCGCGGAGCCGGTCGCCATTCCGGTGCGAGACTGCCCCGGTGAGCGCACCGGGTCCCCGCGGCATCGACCTCAACGCCGACCTGGGGGAGGGCTTCGGCGTGTGGCGGCTGGGCGACGACGACGCGCTGCTGGAGGTGGTCAGCAGCGCCAACGTCGCCTGCGGCTTCCACGCCGGGGACCCGGTGACGATGCGCCGCGTGTGCACGACCGCCGTGGCGGCCGGGGTCTCGATCGGTGCCCAGGTCTCCTACCGCGACCTGGCGGGGTTCGGCCGCCGGTTCGTCGACGTCGCACCGGCCGAGCTGGCCGCCGACGTCCTGTACCAGCTCGCCGCGCTGGACGGGATGGCGCGGGCCTGCGGGGGGCGGGTCTCCTACGTCAAGCCGCACGGGGCGCTCTACAACGCGGCGGTGCACCACGAGCAGCAGGCGCGGGCGGTGGTCGACGCCGTCGCCGACTACGACCCCGGCCTCGCCGTGCTCGGCCTGCCGGGATCGGCCCTGCTGCGGGCGGCCGGGGCCGCCGGGCTGCCCACCGTGGGGGAGGGCTTCGCCGACCGCGGCTACGCCCCCGACGGCACGCTCGTGCCGCGCGGGGCGGCGGGCGCGCTGGTGCACGACGCGGCCGCGGTGGCCGGGCGGGCCGTCCGCATGGCCACCGAGGGCACCGTGCTCGCGGTGGACGGCAGCACCGTGCGGGTGGACGTGCGGTCGGTCTGCGTGCACGGGGACACCCCGGGCGCGGTGGAGCTCGCGCGGGCGGTGCGCGCCGCGCTCGAGGCCGCCGGTCTCCGGGTCGGCCCGTTCGCCGGATGAGGCGTCAGCCGCCGGGGCGGAGGTCCTCGGCCCGGCGGCGACCGGTGAGCAGCTCGGCCGCGACGTCGTCCACGGAGCGCCCGGAGGTGTAGGCGTCGGTGCGCATCAGGGCCAGCGCCTCGGTGGGGTCGACGTCCAGGGCCACGCTGACCTTCCCCATCGCCTCCCAGACCGCCGCCCGCCGGCGCGGTGCCGGGCCGTGCAGCCAGTCGGGCCCCTCCGCCGGGGTCCAGGTCGACCACACCGCCGCGTCGCCGAGCGCGGAGGTCACCAGCTCGCCGACGGCGACGGCCTCGAACACGTCCAGCTCGGCGACCGCCGAGGTGCGCGTGAAGAACAGGTCGAGCGCCCCGTCGCCGACGGGCCCCGGCTGCAGGGGCAGGGCGACGACGGCGCGGAACGGCGTCCCGCCGAGCAGGAGTTCGGCGAACATGGGCCAGCGCCGGCGCAGGTCCTCGTCGACGGCGAACACCGGCTGACCGGTGGCCTGCGAGGTCATGCACGGACCCTCGCCGGCGGTGAACTGCATCCGCTCGGCGCTGGACGTCGCCGGGTTGCTGGCCCCCAGGGGAAGGCGCCGCCCGGTGCCGTCGACCAGGCTCAGCCCGGCGCCGCCGACCCCCAGCAGGGCGGCGCACGCCCGGCTGAGCCGCACCGGCAGCAGCTCCGGACCGGCCAGCCGGGGATCCGCCTCCTGCGCGAGCGCAGCCGCGAACCGGCTTCCGATGGTCACGCCCGATTGTCCCGCCGGAGCGCGGGATCGACACCCTGCAACGGGCCGTTCCGATCCCGGGTCGGGTGCTCATCCGGGCGGCGTCTCGGGCCGGTAGGTGTACGCCGCCTCCCGCACCGTCTCGTCGGCCTCCAGCCCGGCGCCGAGCGCGCCTCCGACGGTCGCCAGCGAGCTGGTCAGCCAGGCCAGCTCCAGGTAGTCCGACAGGTGCGCCGGGTGCCCGAGCCCCTCGGCGAAGAGCGGCTCGACGACGAGCAGCAGCCCACCGAGCAGGGCGAGCACGAACAGGGCCAGGTACAGCGACAGCACACCGATGGTCACCGTGGCCACGGTGGCGATGTTGAACAGCGCGACCTGCTTGCGCACCCGCCGGTTCCGCGGCCGCTCCCACATCTGCGCGCCCACGACGAGCGTGCCGGCGATGGCCACGACGGAGCCGAGGCCGACCAGCGTCAGCCGCCACCCGCCGAAGGCGTCGGCCAGCCGCCAGATGTCCGGGGTCACCAGGGCGAAGACGCCGGCGGCGATGGCCGCGGTCAGGGCGCGGGAGAGCCGCATCGCCAACCGCCACGGCCGGTTGGCCCGCACCATGCCCCCGAGCAGCCGCAGGTTGCCCGACAGCACGCGGGCGGTGAAGCGGACACCCTCGGCGGAGTCGGCCGGGTCGGTGGCCAGCTGCCGGAGCCGCAGGCCGAGCTCGGCGCGGTCGCCCGGGTCGTCCGGGTCGTCGGCGCCGTCGCTCACCAGTGCCTGTACCAGGCCGACCGCCGTCTCCACCGCGCGCCGCCGTCGGCCCACCGCGCCGAGCGCGGGCAGGGAGAGCACCCCGACCCCGTGCACCGGGCTCGCGTGGCCGACCACCGGGCGCCGGGACACCTCCAGCGGGACGTCGGTGAAGCACACCGCGAGGTCCCAGTCCGCCGCCAGCAGCCGCTCCCGCGTGGCGGCGACCAGCTCCGCGTCGTCGGCCGGCGGCTGGATCAGCCCGTCCTCGACCACGGGCACCCGCCAGGCGACCTGCGGGTGCCGGATCGCCAGCTCCGCGGCGAGGTCGGCGGCCACCCCCTGGGCCAGCTCGGCCGGTGCGCCGGGGGCGGCGACCAGCCCGACCACGACGACGGGCGCGGCGCCCTCGGCCGCCGGTGACGTCCCGGCCTCCTCGACCGGCAGGGGATCCGGGCCCCGGCGGCGGTGGACGAGGTCACGACGGGCCAGCATTCCACCGGGTGCGGACCGGGCGACCGGAGCCCGGGGCGGACGGCGCTGGTCGGCGGGCCGGGTGACCGATGTCCCATCATGGGCCGGTGACGGAGGGCGGGGGAGTCGCGCGGGCGGTGCCCTACGGGGACCGCGCGGTCCTGGTCGAGGCGGCCGATCCGGCGGACGTACCGGGGCTGCGGGCCGCGCTGGCCGCCGCACCGCTGGCCGGGCAGGTGGACCTGGTGCCGGCGGCGCGCACCGTCCTGGTGGTCCTCGACCGCCCGCCGACCGACCTCGACGTCGCCGCCCTGCGGCGGCTGGCACCGGCCCGGCACTCCGGCGGACCGACCGCGTCGACCGTCGAGCTGCCGGTGGTCTTCGATGGCCCGGACCTGGCGGAGGTCGGCCGGCTGACCGGGCGCCCGGCGGACGCCGTCGTCGCCGCGCTGACCGACGCCCGGTTCACCGTGGCCTTCGGCGGCTTCGCCCCGGGCTTCGGCTACCTGGCCGGGCTGCCGCCGGAGCTGCACGTGCCGCGCCGGCCGACGCCGCGCACCCGGGTGCCGGCCGGTTCGGTGGCCCTGGCCGGCCCCTACGCCGGGGTCTACCCGCGGGCCTCGCCCGGCGGCTGGCAGCTGGTGGGCCACACCGACGCGGTGCTCTTCGACGTTGACCGGGACCCGCCGGCGCTCCTCGCCCCGGGCACGGCGGTCCGGTTCCGGGCGGGCGGCTGAGTGCTCACCGTCCTCGCTCCCGGGCCCCTGACCACGGTGCAGGACGCCGGCCGGACCGGCTGGGCCTCGATCGGGGTGCCCCGCTCCGGCGCGGCGGACGGGCCGGCCGCGGCCCTGGCCAACCGGCTGGTCGGCAACCGGCCGGCGGCCGCGGTGCTCGAGACCACCGCGGGCGGGCTGCGCCTGCGCGCCGAGCGGACGGTCCTGGTCGCGGTGACGGGGGCGCCGGTGCCGGTCTCGATCGACGGCCGGCCCGCGCCGTTCGCCGCGCCCACGACGCTGCTCGCCGGTGCGGTCCTCGCCCTGGGCGGCCCGCCCGCCGGTCTGCGCAGCTACCTGGCGGTGCGGGGCGGCGTCGACGTGCCGCCGGTGCTGGGGTCGCGCAGCACGGACACCCTGTCGGGCCTCGGGCCGCCCGTCGTCACCGCGGGGACGCGGTTGCCGGTGGGGTCGCTGGCGGGGGAGGAACCGGTCGTCGACGTCGCGCCGGTGGGTCCGCCGCCGGACCGGCCGGTGCTGCGCGTGCTGCCCGGGCCGCGGCGGGACTGGCTGGACGCGGCCGCGTGGGCGGCGCTGGTCGGCCAGCCGTGGCGGGTCAGCCCGGACAGCGACCGGGTGGGCCTGCGGCTGGCCGGGCCCCGGCTGCGGCGTGCCCGTGCGGGGGAGCTGGCCAGCGAGGGGCTGGTGCCGGGCGCGGTGCAGGTGCCGCCCGACGGTGCGCCGGTGATCTTCCTCGCCGACCACCCGGTCACCGGCGGCTACCCGGTGCTGGCCGTCGTCGTCACCGCGGACCTGCCCGTGGCCGCGCAGCTGCGCCCGGGCGACGTCGTCCGCTTCCGCTCCGCGTGAGCGGTTAGACCGGCGAGAATCGCCGGATCACCGCACCGGCAGCACCGCGGGGCCGTGCGGCCCCGGCACGATGCGGGCACGGGCGCCGTAGTGGTCGGCCAGCGCGGCGGCGGTCAGCACCTCGCCCGGGCTGCCCTCGGCGGCCACCCGCCCGCCGGCCAGCAGCGTCAGCCGGTCGGCGTACTGGCCGGCGAGGGTGAGGTCGTGCAGGGTGCTCACGACCGTGAGGCGGTCCTGCTGGCGCAGCCGGTCCAGCAGGTCGAGCACCTGCTGCGCGTGGCCGAGGTCGAGCGCGGCGGTCGGCTCGTCCAGCAGGAGGACCCGCGGCTGCTGGGCCAGCGCCCGCGCCAGGACGGCGCGCTGCTGCTCCCCACCGGAGAGGGTGACCACCGCCCGGTCGGCCAGGCCCTCGAGCTCGAGGCGCGCCATGACATCGGCGACGACCGCGTGGTCGGTGCCGCGCGGCGCGGACAGCAGCGGGCGGTGCGGGGTGCGGCCGAGCATCACGTAGTCGTGCGTGCTGACCCCCTCGGGCAGCGTCGGCAGCTGCGGGGCGTAGGCCAGCAGGCGGGCCCGGTCGCGCCGGGGCATCCCCCCCAGCGGCACGCCGTCGATCCGCACCTGCCCCTCGTGGGGGTGCAGCCCGAGCACCGAGCGCAGCAGGGTCGACTTCCCCGATCCGTTCGGGCCGATGACGCCCAGCCAGCCGCCGGGCTCGACGGTGAACCGCACGGCGGAGAGCACGGCGCGCCGCCCGTACCCGGCGCTGAGGCCGAGCACCTCGACGCGGGCGCCGCCGGCGGCGGGGAGCGGGATCCCGGACGACCGGCTCATCGCCGCCGCGCCCCGGCCCACAGCAGGCCGGCGAAGAAGGGCGCGCCGACGAACGCGGTGACCACGCCCAGCGGCAGCTCCGCGGGCGCCAGCACGACCCGGGCCAGCAGGTCGGCGAGGACGAGGAAGGCGCCGCCGACCAGCAGGGAGACCGGGAGGACGCGGGCGTTCGCGCCGCCGACCAGCCGCCGCACGATGTGCGGCACCACCAGCCCGACGAAGCCGATCAGGCCGCTGACCGCGACCGCCGACGCGGTGGCCAGGGAGGCGGCGAGGACGACCAGCAGCCGGAGCCGTCCGGGGTGCACGCCCAGCGAGCGGGCCTCGTCGTCGCCCACCGCGAGCACGTCGAGGGGCCGCCCGCACAGCAGCAGGACGAGGACGGCCAGCCCCAGGTACGGCAGCACCAGCCCGACGTCGGACCACTGGGCGCCGCCGAGCTGCCCGAGCAGCCACCCGTAGATCTCCCGCAGGTTGTCGGTGTTCTGCTGCTGCACCAGCGTCTGGGCCGCCGCCAGGAACGCGGCGACCGCGATGCCGGCCAGCAGCAGCGGGGCGCTCTGCGAGCCGCCGCCGGCGGCGGAGCCGAGGGCCAGCGCGCAGCCCACGCCCACGAGCGCGCCGGCGAAGGCGGCCAGCGGGACCACGCCGACGGGCCCGACGTGCTGCCCGGGTGCGTAGGCGATGACCAGGGTGGCGCCGAGCCCCGCGCCGGCGGCCGCGCCGAGCAGGTAGGGATCGGCCAGCGGGTTGCGGAAGACCCCCTGGTAGGCGGCGCCGGAGATGGCCAGCCCGGCGCCGACGAGCACCGCGATGACCACCCGGGGGAGGCGCAGCTCCAGCAGCACGGCCGCCGCCGTCCCCTCCAGGGCACCGGGCACGTCGACCCCGAGCGGGCCGAGTGCCCGGTCGAGCAGGGTGGCGACGACACCGCCGGGCGGCAGCGGCACCGCGCCCACCCAGACGCCGGCCAGCACCGCCGTCACCAGCGCCGCGGACGCGCCGCCGACGGCCAGGAGCGCCGACCGCCGCGACCGCACGACACCCGGCCCGGCCGCGGGGCGGCCGGGCCGGGTGTCCTGGGTCGTGGTGCTCATGCCGGGTGGATCAGCCGCGCAGCGTCTCGGCGACGGCCTCGGCGAAGTCGGCCACGCGCGGCCCCCAGCGGGAGGCGACGTCGTCGTCGGCGGCGAGGATCCGGCCCTCGGTCACGGCGGGCACCGAGTCGAACGCCGGCCGCTGGGCCACCGTCTCGGCGCTCTCCCCGCAGCACTCGGTGTCGGCCAGGACGATCAGCTCCGGCGCCTGGTCGACGACGTACTCGGCGGACAGCTGCGGGTAGCCCCCGCTGGCCCCGGGCGCGCCGTCGGCGATGTTCTCCAGGCCGAAGCGCCCGTAGATCCCGCCGATGAAGGTGTCGCTGGTCGCGGAGTAGAACGACGGGTCGAGCTCGTGGTAGACCCGCGTCCCGGCGACGTCGTCGGGCACCGACGCGACGGCGGCGTCGATCCGCTCCTGCACGTCGGCGACCACGTCGGCGGCCTCGTCGGCGTGCCCGGTCGCCGTCCCGAGCAGCTGCAGCTGCTCGTAGGTGTCGTCGAGGTCCTCGGCGGCCTCGAGCAGCAGGACCGGGACGTCGAGGGTCCCGAGCGCGTCGACGATCCCGTTGGTGTCGTTGCTCAGCACCACCAGGTCGGGGTCGTACTGCGCGATGGCCTCGGCGTTCGGGGTGAAGGCCGACAGATCGGTGGTCGGCGCCTCGGCCGGGTAGTCGGAGTTGTCGTCGACCGCCTCGACCTGGTCGCCGGCGCCGATGGCGAAGAGCATCTCGGTCGCCGACGGCGACATGGAGACGATGGCGTCGGGACGCTCGTCGAGGGTCACCTCGCCGTTGTCGCCGGAGACCGTCACCGGGAAGTCGGCGGCCGCCGACGAGGGGGACGCCGCGGCGCCGTCGTCGCCGTCGGACGAGCCGCACGCGTTCAGGGTCAGCAGCAGCGCCGTCAGCAGCGCAGGCACGGCGGTGGCGGACGGCCGCCGTCGGGCGCGCGACGTCGACCGCGCCGCGCGGAGGAGGGAACCGGACAAGGAAGGGCCTCCAGTGGAGGCGGCGAGCGTCGCCTCCGAGCTGACCCGACGCCCGATGCGCGACCCCTGCCGCGAGGATCGGTTGCATGGCGCAGGGCGGGCGATCTGGCTCGGGCCGCCCCGCACGTCTCGTGCCGGGCGTCCATCACAGTTGCGGGACAGCGCCGGGGTTGCACCGGACTTCGCTGCCGCTGCGCCGCCGGCACACGGGCCGGCGGAGGGACGGTACCAGCGCGCTCAGGACCGAGCGGCCAGCACCGAGGCGTAGACCGCGAGGGTCTGCTCCGCGATGGCCGGCCAGCCGAACTCGGCCAGCACCCGCTCGCGGCCGGCCGCGCCCATGCGCGCCGCCCGCTCGGGATCGGCCAGCAGCTCGGCGGTGCGGGCGGCCAGGCCCGCGGCGAACCCGGCCGGGTCGGCCTCGTCGTAGGGCACGAGGAGGCCGGTGCGGCCGTCGTCGACGACCTCCGGGATCCCGCCCACGGCGCTGGCGACGACGGCGGTGCCGCAGGCCGCGGCCTCCAGGTTGACGATGCCCAGCGGCTCGTAGACCGACGGGCAGACGAACACCGTGGCGGCGGTGATCAGCGGCACCAGCTGCTCGCGCGGCAGCATCGCCTCAATCCAGACGACGCCGTCGCGGCGGGCCTGGAGGGCGGCGACGGCGTCGGCGACCTGCTGCCGCTCGGCCGGGGTGTCCGCGGCGCCGGCGCACAGCACCAGGCCGGCGTCGGCGGGCAGCTGGTCGGCGGCGGCGAGCAGGTGCGCCAGCCCCTTCTGGCGGGTGATCCGGCCGACGAACAGCGCGTAGGGGCGGTCGGGATCGACGCCCAGCGCGCGGACGGTCTCCGGTTCGGACACCGGGCGGTAGGCCTCGGCGTCGACGCCGTTGTGCACCACGTGCACGCGGGCGGGATCGAGCTCGGGGTAGACGGCGAGGACGTCGTCGCGCATGCCCGCGCTCACCGCGACGACGGCGTCGGCGGTCAGGTAGGCGGTGCGCTCGGCCCACGAGGACAGCCGGTAGCCGCCGCCGAGCTGCTCGGCCTTCCACGGCCGGCGCGGCTCCAGGGAGTGCGCGGTGACGACGTGCGGCGCCCCGTGCACGAGCGCGGCCAGCAGGCCGGCGGTGTTGGCGTACCAGGTGTGGCTGTGCACCAGGTCGGCCCCGGCGAGGGCGGCGGCGATCTCGACGTCGACGCCCAGCGCCTGCAGCGCGCCGTTGGCCTCGCGCAGCGTGGGCGGCACCGGGTGGCCGGTGGCGTCCGACCGGGGGCCGCCGAAGCAGTGGACGTCGAGCTCCAGGGGGCCGCTGCTCCCGGGAGGCAGCGCGCGCAGCGCGGCGACCAGGTGCTCGACGTGCACCCCCGCGCCGCCGTAGACGTCCGGCGGCCACTCTCGCGTGACGATTCCGATGCGCACGCGGTCACCCTAGGGGGGCGGTTCCGGGGAACGGATGGCGCCGCCGTCCCGGAGAGCGGATACGGTGCGTCACATGCGCGGCGGTCCACGGGTGCTCGGCATCGTCCTGGCGGGCGGTGAGGGGAAACGGCTGTCGCCGCTGACCCAGGACCGCGCCAAGCCGGCGGTCCCCTTCGGGGGCAACTACCGGCTCATCGACTTCGTCCTCTCCAACCTGGTCAACGGCGACGTCCGGCAGATCGCCGTGCTGACCCAGTACAAGAGCCACAGCCTCGACCGGCACATCACCCAGACCTGGCGGATGTCCCAGCTGCTCGGCAACTACGTCACGCCGGTACCGGCCCAGCAGCGGCTCGGCCCGCGCTGGTACACCGGCAGCGCCGACGCGATCTTCCAGAGCCTCAACCTCATCTACGACGAGCGGCCGGAGATCGTCGTCGTCTTCGGCGCCGACCACGTCTACCGCATGGATCCGGCGCAGATGATCGACCAGCACCTGCAGACCGGCGCCGGCGTCACCATCGCGGGCCTGCGGGTGCCCCGCCGCGAGGCGACCGAGTTCGGCGTCATCGACTCCGACGCCGCGGGCAGGGTGCGCGGCTTCCTGGAGAAGCCGGCGGACCCGCCCGGCCTGCCGGACTCGCCGGAGGAGAGCTTCGCCTCCATGGGCAACTACGTCTTCACCACCGACGCCCTGCTCGAGGCGCTGCGCACCGACGCCGAGGACGAAGACTCCGTCCACGACATGGGCGGCTCGATCATGCCCATGCTCGCCGACGCGGGAGAGGCGTGGGTCTACGACTTCTCCACCAACGTCGTCCCCGGGGCGACCGAGCGCGACCACGGCTACTGGCGGGACGTCGGGACGATCGACGCCTACTACGACGCGCACATGGACCTCGTGTCGGTGTCACCGGTCTTCAACCTCTACAACGATCGCTGGCCGATCCTCACCCTGCCGCCGCAGCAGCCGCCGGCGAAGTTCGTGCTCGGCGGCCGCGCCGAGGAGTCGATGGTCAGCGCCGGCGCGATCATCGGCGGTGGAGCGGTGCGTGGCTCGGTCATCTCCCCGGGGGTCCGCGTGGAGCGCGGCGCCCGGATCGAGGACAGCGTCGTCATGGACGGCGCGTACATCGGCGAGGGCGCGCAGGTCCGGCGGGCGATCCTGGACAAGAACGTGGTCGTGCCCGCGGGGGCGCGGATCGGGTTCGACCACGACCTCGACCGGGAGCGGTACCACGTGAGCGCCGGCGGGATCACCGTGCTCGGCAAGGGTGTCCGCGCGTTCCTCTAGACCTGCACCTTGGTGGCGACCAGCAGACCGCTGCCCATGGGGAGCACGGCCGGGAGCAGGCGCTCGTCGTCGCGCACGGTGCGGGCGATCTCCCGCCAGGCGACCGACTGCGGGTCGCGGGCGGTGCGGTCGGCGATCCGGCCGCCCTCGAGCAGCCCGTGGCAGGTGAGCGTGCCGCCGACCCGCACCAGGGACAGCAGCGCGGGCAGGTGCTCGGCGTACTCGCGGGGCGGGCCGGCGCAGCAGACCATGTCGTAGCCCCCGGGCGAGAGCCGGGGGAGCACCTCGCCGGGGGTGCCGAAGATCAGCCGCGCCCGGCTGGCGGGCACCTTGGCCTCGGCGAGTGCCAGGCGTGCCGCGCGCAACTGCTCGGGATCGGCGTCCAGCGCCGTGAGCACCCCGTCGGGCCGCATGCCGCGCAGCAGCCAGAGCGCGGCCAGGCCACCGCCGCTGCCGATCGAGACGACCGAGCGGGCGCCGGAAGTGGCGGCCAGGACGGCGAGGGTGGCGCCCACGGGCGGCTCCACCGGGGCGGCTCCGGAGAGCGCGTGGGCGCGGTGCCGGGCGGCCACCATCTCGGGTGACTCCGCGGCGTAGCGGTCGGCGTAGGCGGCGCCCTGCTCGGTGCCGCGGCCGCGCGGCGGTTCCTCGGCGCTCATCACCGGCCGAGGGTAGTGGCCGGTCCGGCGACCGCCGTGCGCGTGGCCGTACCTGTGCGTCTCCTGGGAGCCGCGGTGCGCGGGAACACGGGTGTGCCGCCCGTTCGTTGATCAGGACGTGCGCCTGAAGCGAGCCGTGCCCGCCCGACCCGCCGACGCCGGGATCCCCCGGACCGCCCCCGTCTGCGATCCTGGTGGCGTGTCCGAGGCCACCGCACCGCAGCCCGTCGGTCCCGGTGCGGATCCCGACGTCTGGGTGGCCCCGTCCTGGGAGCAGGTCGTGCGCGACCACTCCGCCCGCGTGTACCGGCTGGCCTACCGGCTCTCCGGCAACCCCCAGGACGCCGAGGACCTGACGCAGGAGACCTTCGTCCGGGTCTTCCGGTCCCTGGCCGACTACTCGCCGGGCACCTTCGAGGGCTGGCTGCACCGGATCACCACGAACCTCTTCCTCGACATGGTCCGCCGCCGGCAGCGGATCCGGTTCGACGCGCTGCCCGAGGACACCGAGCGGCTCCCCGGCCGGGCGCCCAGCCCCGAGCAGGTCTACGCCGACACCCACCTCGACCCCCAGGTGCAGGCGGCCCTCGACGCCCTCTCGCCCGAGTTCCGGGTGGCCGTGGTCCTCTGCGACATCGAGGGCCTCACCTACGAGGAGATCGCCGCGACCCTCGGCATCAAGCTGGGCACGGTGCGCAGCCGCATCCACCGCGGCCGGGTCCAGCTGCGCGAGGCGCTGGCCCACCTGGCCCCGCGTCGCGCCGGCGTTCCCGGGGAGGTCGGGGCGTGAGCATCCCGGAGAGCCACCTCGCCCAGGAGGCGATCGCCGCGCTCGTCGACGGCGAGCTGACCGCCGGCCCCGCGGGCCGGGCGGCGCGGCACCTCGCCGGGTGCGCGTCGTGCCGCATGGCCGTGGCCGCCCAGCGGGAGGCCAAGGAGGCCCTGCACGGCTCCGCCGAGGTCACCGTCCCCGGTGACCTGATGTCGCGGCTCTGCGCGATCCCCTTCACCGCGGACGTCCCGGGCTCGGGCGAGGGCAGCGGGTCGATGAGCGCCGCCCCGGGCGAGCTCACCGTCTCCGGCAGCACCGGTGCCTGGTCGCTCGACCTCACCGAGGGCGCGCACCGGCGCGGTCCGTTCGGGGGCCGCTGGTTCCGCCGCGGGGTGGCCGGCACGCTCGTGGGCCTGGGTGCGGGGGTGACCGCGCTGGCGCTCACGCTCCCCGCCGATCCCGAGCGTGCGCCCGAGGCCGACACCGTGCGCCCCGGTCAGCACACCGAGGTCACCCCGCCGGTCCTGCGCACCGTCACCGTCGACACCACCTCCGGCACCGGCATCCCGGGCGGTACCCCCTGAGCGGCTCCCCGGACGAGCCGGCGGGCGCGCCCGCCGACGACCCGGGCTTCGCCCGGCCCGCCGGCCAGTCCGGCGCCTTCGACGAGACGACGGCGCAGCGGCTGACGCCCCGCCCCGTGCCCGCGCCGCAGCCCACCCCGGCGCAGGCCGGCGTGTTCGGCCGGCCGGAGCGCGTGGCGGGCAGCTTCGCCGGCGGCCGCCCGACGACGCCGCCGCGCCCCGTCCCGCCGCCTCCCCCGGAGGCGCTGCTGCGCGCCTTCGGCCCGCCGGTCCCCGGCCGCGGCGGTCTGCAGGACCCGCCCGGTGGCCGCCCGGGCGCGCGCCGCACCGCCAGCGGCCCGTGGTGGAAGGCCGACGCGCGCAGCGACCCGTGGCGCGATCCGGCGTCCCCGGCCGGGCTGGGCGCGCCCGCCGTGTACGACGAGGAGAGCCAGCCGGGGCCGGTCGTCGTCGACGCGCAAGGCCGCCGCAAGCTCCGGCTGCGGGACGTCTCCGTGCGGCTGGCCACGCTCGCCGTGCTCGCCCTGCTGGTCGTCGGCCTCGTCGGTGGCGGGGTCGGCTGGTACCTGACCCGCACCGCCGACGAGACGCCGCTGTTCACCCCCGGCACGACGCTCTCGCAGGTCGATCCGGGGATCACCCGGGAACCGGGCTCGGTCTCCGACATCGCCGACGCGGTCATCCCCGCGGTCGTCTCCATCGAGGTGCGGGTGGGCCAGGGCGGCGCCACCGGCTCCGGCGTCGTGATCGACGGCGAGAACGGCTACATCGTCACCAACAACCACGTCATCTCCGGCGCCGACGACGTCGAAGGCGCGGAGATCCGGGCGGTCTTCTCCGACGGCAGCGGGTCCGCCGCGCGCATCGTCGGCCGCGACCCGGCCAGCGACCTCGCGGTCGTCAAGGTGGAGAAGCCGGGCCTGGTGACGGCGTCGCTCGGCCGCTCCGGCGACGTCGTCGTCGGCGACCCGGTGGTGGCCATCGGCTCGCCGCTGGGGCTGGCGGGCACGGTCACCAGCGGGATCGTCAGCGCGCTGGACCGGCCGGTCCGGCTCTCCGGCGAGGGCACCGACACCAACGCGGTCATCAGCGCGGTCCAGACCGACGCCCCGATCAACCCCGGCAACTCCGGCGGTGCGCTGGTCGACGCGAGCGGGGCGCTCGTCGGCATCAACACCGCGATCGCCTCCACCGGTGCGGGCGGCTCGATCGGCCTGGGCTTCGCCATCCCGATCGACACGGTGACGCGCATCGCCGAGCAGCTGATCTCGACCGGCTCGGCCGTGCACGCCACGCTCGGGGTCAACGCCCGGTCGGTCACCGACGGCACCCGCGACGGCGCCCTCGTCCTCAACGTCGAGCCGGGCAGCCCGGCGGCGCAGGCGGGCATCCGCGAGGAGGACATCATCATCGCGGTCGGGGACACGCCGGTCGGCAGCTCCGAGGAGCTGGCCGTGGCGATCGACGCCCGCGAGCCGGGGGACCGGGTCAGCATCGAACTCGTGCGCGGGGGCAGCTCCCGCACGGTCCAGGTGACGCTCGGCACCGCCTGAGCAGGAGGAGACCGGAGGGCGGTCGGCGCCTACGCTGGGACCGGTGACCGCGCGGGCGGTCGGCAGGACGGGAGCGACGGTGTTCGACTCGATCGGCTGGGGCGAGATCGCCGTCCTGGCACTCGCGGCGCTGTTCATCTTCGGCCCCGAACGGCTGCCCGACCTGGCCAAGGAGGCCGCGTCCGGGCTGAAGAAGGTGCGCTCGGCGATCACGGGCGTGCGGGAGCAGGTCAACGAGTCGCTGGGCGACGAGTTCACCGATCTCCGCGACCTCGACCTGCGCAAGTACCACCCGCGGACGTTCATCCGCACCCAGCTGCTGGGCGACGACGAGGACGCCCCGGCCCGCCCGGCCGGGCCCGCCGGCGCGACGGCGGCCACGGTGGTGGCCGCGCAGCTGCGCGACCGCGCCGTCCCGCCGCCCTTCGACATCGACGCCACGTAGCCCCGGACGCACTCTGGGGGTGTTCCTCCCGCCTCCGGGGTCCTGCAGGACCCCTCGAGCGGGAGGAACACCCCCAGAGAGGGCGTGCTCAGCTCAGTGCTTGACCGGCGTCAGACCCAGGGACATGCCGGACAGGCCGCGCTGGCGGACGGCGAGCCCGTCGGCGATCTTCTCCAGCGCCTGCGCGGCGGGGGAGTCGGGGTCGGCGAGCACGATCGGCGCACCGGCGTCGCCGGCCTCGCGGAGCCGGGTGTCCAGCGGGATCTGGCCCAGCAGCGGCACCCGCGCACCGAGGGTGCGGGTGAGGGCGTCGGAGACGGTCTGACCGCCGCCGGAGCCGAACACCTCGACCCGCGAGCCGTCGGGCAGGTCCATCCAGCTCATGTTCTCGATGACGCCGACCACCTGCTGGTGGGTCTGCGTCGCGATCGCGCCGGCCCGCTCGGCCACCTCGGCGGCGGCCAGCTGCGGCGTGGTGACGACGAGGATCTCGGCATTGGGCAGCAGCTGGGCGATCGAGATGGCGACGTCGCCGGTGCCCGGGGGGAGGTCCAGCAGCAGGACGTCGAGGTCGCCCCACCAGACGTCGGCGAGGAACTGCTGCAGCGCACGGTGCAGCATCGGCCCGCGCCAGACGACCGGGGTGTTGCCCGGGGTGAACATGCCGATCGAGATGACCTTCACGCCCATCGACTGCGGCGGCATGATCATGTTGTCGACCTGGGTGGGCTTGTCGTCGACACCCAGCATGCGGGGCACCGAGTGCCCGTAGATGTCGGCGTCCACGACGCCGACCGCCAGCCCGCGCTTGGCCAGCGACGCGGCGAGGTTCACGGTGACGCTGGACTTGCCGACGCCGCCCTTGCCGGAGGCGACCGCGTAGACGCGGGTGAGCGAGCCCGGCTGGGCGAAGGGGATCACCGGCTCGGCGGCGTCGGACCCGCGGACGGTCTTGCGCAGCTCGCTGCGCTGCTCGTCGCTCATCACGTCGAGGGCCACCTGCACCGAGGTCACGCCGGGGACGGCCGCGACGGCCTGGGTCACCCGGTTGGTGATCGTCTCGCGCATGGGGCAGCCGGCGACGGTGAGGTAGACCTCGACGGCGACCGAGCCGTCGGGCCCGATCCGCACGTCCTTGATCATGCCGAGCTCGGGGAGCGGCCGGTTGATCTCGGGGTCCTGGACGGTGGCCAGAGCGGCGTTGACGGCGTCGAGCGCCGGCGTGCCGGTCAGCTGGTCGGACATCGTGTTCGTCTGTCTCCTTCGACGGGGGACCGGCGTCCGGCGGTCTGCCGCCAGAAGCGGCGACCTGCGCGATCGGTCCCTGCCACTGTACGGCGGGTGCCGTCGCCGCCCGGTCGCCGGAGGGTGATCCCGGACGCACCGGGCGCGTCGCTAGGGTCGGCTCGTGTCGCCCGACCGTGCGCAGACCCTGCGGGACGCCGTCGGGCTCGGCCTCGCCGTCGGCCTCTACGGGGTGGCGTTCGGCGCGGCGGCCGACGCCGCGGGGCTCGACGTCTGGCAGGCGCTGGTGCTCTCGGCCGTCATGTTCACCGGGGCGTCGCAGTTCGCCCTCGTCGGCGTGCTCGGCGCCGGCGGCAGCCCGCTGGCCGCCGTGGGCAGCGCACTGCTGCTCGGCACCCGCAACACCGTCTACGGCGTCCGGCTGGTGCCGCTGCTGCGACCGCGGGGTCGGCTCCGCCGGGCGGGGACGGCGCACTGGGTCATCGACGAGACGACGGCGCTGTCGCTGGCCGCTCCCGACCGGACGCTCGCCGGGCTGGCGTTCCTGGTGGGCGGGGCGACGCTCTACCTGACCTGGAACGCGACGACCGTGGTCGGCGCGCTCGGCGCCGCGGCGCTGGGGGGCACCGCCCGGGCGGCGCTGGACGCCGTCGTCCCGGCCGCGTTCCTCGCCCTGCTGTGGCCGCGGCTGGGCCGGGCGTTCCCGGAGCCGGCCGTGCAGCGCCGGGTGGCGCTCGGCGGTGCGGTGGTCGCGCTCGTGCTGACGCCGGTCGTCCCGCCGGGGGTTCAGGTGGTCGCCGCGGTGGTGGCCGTGGCGCTCGCCGGCCGGCCGCGGCGCGAGGTGCCGTCGTGAGCGCCACCTGGACGGCGGTGCTCGTCGCCTCAGTCGGCTGCTACCTGCTCAAGCTGGCCGGGCTGTCGGTGCCCGCGTCCTGGGTGGAGCAGCCCTGGGTGGCGCGGGTCGTGGACTTCGTGCCGGCGGCGCTGCTGGCTGCGCTCGTCGTCGTGCAGGGACTGACCAGCGGCGACGAGGTGGTGGTCGACGGCCGGCTGGCCGGGCTCGCCGTCGCCGCGCTGGCGCTGGCGCTGCGGGCGCCGTTCATCCTGGTGCTGGTCCTCGCCGGGGCGGCCGGCGCGCTGGTGCACGTCCTCGCGGGCTGACCGGTCAGGCCACCGGGTCGGCCTGCTCCCGGCGCTTCTTGCTCTTCTTCTTCCGCTCGCCGTCGTCGTCGCCGTCCTCGGGCAGCAGCCGGTTGAGCTCGCCGCGGATGAAGTCGCGGGTGGCCAGCTCACCGACGGCCACCCGCACCGCCGCCAGCTCCCGGGCGAGGTACTCGGTGTCGGCGCGGGTCGACGCGGCCCGGGCGCGGTCCTCCTCGGCCTGCACCCGGTCGCGGTCGGCCTGGCGGTTCTGCGCCAGCAGGATCAGCGGGGCGGCGTAGGCGGCCTGCGTGGAGAAGGCCAGGTTCAGCAGGATGAACGGATAGGGGTCCCAGCGCAGCTGCACGGCGAAGACGTTCAGCGCGATCCAGACGACGACGAGGATCGTCTGCACCGCGAGGAACCGGCCGGTGCCCAGGAAGCGCGCGATGCCCTCGGCGAACTGCCCGACGGCGTCGGGGTTCAGCCGCAGGAAGCTGCCGAACCGGCGCGCGCCCCCGCGGGGGACGTCGAGCCGGGGACCGTCAGCCACGGCGGGCCCGCTCCCGCCAGTCCTCGGGCAGCAGGTGGTCCAGGACGTCGTCGACGCTGACCGCGCCGACCAGCCGGCCCTGCGCGTCCACCACGGGCGCGGCCACCAGGTTGTAGGTGGCGAAGTAGTGGGTGACCTCGGCCAGCGGCGCCTCCGGCTTCAGCGGCTCGAGGTCGTCGAGCACCCCGCTGACCAGGGTCGACGGCGGCTCGCGCAGGAGGCGCTGGATGTGCGCGAGCCCCAGGTAGCGGCCGGTCGGCGTGGCCGACGGCGGTCGGCAGACGTAGACCTGGCTGGCCAGCGCCGGCGTGATCTCCTCCTGCCGCACCCGCGCCAGCGCCTCGGCGATCGTGGCGTCCGGGGCGAGGATCACCGGCTCGCTGGTCATCATGCCGCCGGCGGTGTCCTCCGAGTACTTGAGCAGCTGCCGCACCGACTCGGCCTCGTCGGGCTCCATGAGCTCCAGCAGCCGGTTCCGGTCGACGTCGTGCAGCTCCGACAGCAGGTCGGCGGCGTCGTCGGGGTCCATCTCCTCGAGCACGTCGGCCGCCCGGCCCTCGTCGAGCGTGCCGAGGATGGTGATCTGCTCGGCCTCGGGGAGCTCCCCGAGGACGTCGGCCAGCCGCTCGTCGTCCATGGCCTCGGCCACCTCGTGCCGGCGCTTGATCGGCAGCTCCTGCAGCGCGTGCGCCATGTCCGCCGCGTTCAGCTCCCGGTAGGTGGCGATCAGCGTCTCCGCACCCTGCCCGGTCTGCGGCAGCGCCAGCCCGGTCACCTCGTCCCAGGCGAGCTGGTGCAGCTGCCCGCGGCGGCCGATCCGGCCCGGCTCCTGGACGGCGAGGCGGGAGAGCAGCCAGTCGCCGGTGCGGGTCTGCTCCATGGCGGCGTCCACCACGTGGGCGGTGCGGCCGGACTCGTTGATCCGCACCTGGCGGTCCAGCAGCTCGCCGAGCACCAGGGTCTCGCCGGCCCGCTGCTCGAACCGCTTGAGGTTGAGGGTGCCCGAGTTGAGCAGCACCGCGCCCGGGTCGAGCGCGGTGACCCGACCCATCGGCACGAAGATCCGGCGCCGCGCGACGACCTCCACGACGACGCCCAGCACCCGCGGGCACGCGGTGCCCACCCGGAGGCCGACGACGACGTCGCGGACCTTGCCGACACGGTCGCCGTTGGGGTCGAAGACGGTCAGCCCGGCGAGCCGGGAGACGTACGCCCTGGTCACCGTCGTCACGGCCCGAAGGCTACCGTCGGCGCCGTGGCTGCCCCGGTTGCGCTGGACTACGAGATCGTCGACGTGTTCGCCCCGCGGGCGTTCGCCGGCAACCCGCTGGCCGTGGTGTTCGACGCCGACGAGCTGACCACCGAGCAGTGCCAGGCGCTGGCGAACGAGTTCCACCTCTCGGAGACCTCGTTCCTCTGCGCGCCGACCGAGCCGGGCGCCGACTACCGGGTGCGGATCTTCACGACGTCGGCCGAGCTGCCGTTCGCCGGGCACCCGAGCGTCGGGGCCGCGCACACGCTGGTGCGCACCGGGCGGCTGGCGCCCGGCACGCTGCGCCAGGAGTGCGGTGCCGGGGTGCTGGACGTGGTGGTCGACGGCCACGGCGCGACGCTGACCGGCGGCAGCCCGACGCTGGCGGACGGTCCGGACGCCGGCGCGCTGGCCCGTGCGATGGGCCTGGCCGACGCGGACCTCACCGGTGTGCCGGTGGCGCTGGCCGGCTGCGGGCTGCCCTTCTCCTACCTGTCCGTCGCCCCCGACGCGGTCGACCGCGCGGTCCCCGACTCGGCCGCGCTCGGCCGGCTCGGCGTGGGGGAGGGGGTCTCGGTGCTGTCCTGGGACGCCGCGAGCGCGACCGCCTACGCCCGGGTCTTCGCCCAGGACGACGCCTGGGAGGACCCGGCCACGGGCTCGGCCGCGCTCGGCGCCGGGGTGTGGCTCGTGGAGAGCGGGCTGCTGGCCGGCGAGGGGACGTCGGCCTACACCGTCCGGCAGGGCGAGCACATGGGCCGCCCGTCGCTGCTGGAGTGCACCGTGACCGCCGCCGGCGGGCGGGCGGTCGCGGCGACCGTGCGCGGCGCCGTCGTCCCGGTGGCGAGCGGCCGGATCCGGGTGCCGTCCTGAGCACGCCCGCCCCCGCCGCGTCCGCCTGGGCGCTGCACCGGCCGGGGGGCCGGGACGTCGGTCTGCTCTCCCTCGCCGTCGTCGGCGTCTCGCTGTCGGCGCCCCTGACCGCGATGGTGACCGCGCCGATGCTGGCGCTCGCGTTCTGGCGCAACGCCGCCGGTGCGGCCGCGCTCGTCCCGGTGCTGCTCACCCGCGAGCGTTCGACGCTCACCGGCCTGCGGTGGCGCGACCTGCGCAGCTCGGTCGTCGCGGGGCTCTTCCTCGCGGCGCACTTCGCCGCCTGGCTGCCGAGCCTGTCGATGACGACGGTGGCCGCGTCCGTCGCGCTGGTCACCACGACCCCGATCTGGACGGCGCTGGCGGCCCGGGTGTCGGGGGTACGGCTGCCCGCCGCGGTGTGGTGGGGCCTGCTGCTGGCGTTCGCCGGCGTCGTGCTGATCGTCGGGGTGGACGTCACGGTGAGCCTCGAGGCGCTCGCGGGCGATGCGCTGGCCCTGCTGGGGGCCATCTGCGCCGGTGGGTACGTGCTGGCCGGAGCGCGCGCCCGCCAGCGGCTGGCGACCTCGGCCTACGCCGTCGTCTGCTACTCCGTGTGCGCCGTCGTGATCGCGGTCGCGGCGCTGCTCCTGGACGCGCCGCTGGGCGGTTTCGCGGCCCGGGACTGGTGGCTGATCGCGGGCATCACCGTCTCCGCGCAGCTGTTCGGGCACACGCTGCTGAACCTGGTGCTCTCGTCGGTGGGCCCGACCGTCGTCAGCCTCGCCGTTCTGCTCGAGGTGCCGGGCGCGCTGCTGTTCGCCCTCGTCCTGCTCGGTCAGGTCCCGCCGCTGCTGGCGCTCCCCGGCGTGGTGCTGGTGGTGGCCGGGGTGGCGCTGGTCGTGCGGGCGAGCCGGCCGACCACGCTGGTCGAGCCGGGCACCTGAGCGCCGCTCGTCGCCGAGTGGGCAGTTGCGGTCGCCCGCTCCGGCGCGCCCGCGTGTGTCGCCGACCACAACTGCGCACTCGGCCGGGGGACCGCGGTCTCGCCGGGTCGGCGCCGGGAGTGCGCCGTCGTTAGGCTCCCGGCGATCCCAATCGTCGACTCCAGTCTGCGGAGGCACTGTGGCCGAGCTCCGATCCCGCCGTTCCAACCTGGCCGTTCCCGGGAGCAACCCCCGGTTCCTGGAGAAGGCCAAGGGCCTGCCGGCCGACCAGGTCTTCCTCGACCTGGAGGACGCCTGCGCGCCGCTGGCCAAGCCCGGAGCCCGGAAGAACATCGTCGCGGCCCTGAACGAGGGCGGCTGGGGCGACAAGATCCGCACCGTCCGCGTCAACGACTGGACGACGGAGTGGACCTTCCAGGACGTGCTCGAGGTGGTCGGCGGAGCGGGCGCCGAGCTCGACTGCATCATGCTGCCGAAGGTCCAGGACGCCGCCCAGGTCAAGGCCCTGGACATGCTGCTGACCCAGATCGAGAAGGCCAACGGCCTCGAGGTCGGCCGGATCGGCATCGAGGCGCAGATCGAGACGGCGCAGGGCCTGATCAACGTCAACGACATCGCGTTCGCCAGCGACCGGATCGAGACGATCATCTTCGGCCCGGCCGACTTCATGGCGAGCATCAACATGAAGTCGCTGGTCGTGGGCGCCCTGCACCCCGACTACCCGGGTGACCCGTTCCATTACATCCTCATGCAGATCCTCATGGCCGCCCGCGCCCGCGGCGTCCAGGCGATCGACGGTCCCTTCCTGCAGGTGCGCGACGTGCCCGCGTTCGAGGAGGTCGCCAAGCGCTCGGCGATGCTCGGCTTCGACGGCAAGTGGGTGCTGCACCCCGGCCAGATCGACGCCGCCAACGAGATCTACGCGCCGTCCCAGGAGGACTACGACCACGCCGAGCTGATCCTCGACGCCTACGACTGGGCGACGTCGGAGGCCGGTGGCAAGAAGGGCTCGGCGATGCTCGGCGACGAGATGATCGACGAGGCAAGCCGCAAGATGGCGCTGGTCATCGCGGGCAAGGGCCGCGCCGCCGGCCTGTCCCGGATGTCGTCCTTCACGCCGCCGGAGAGCTGACCCCTCCCCGGGCACAGGAGGCTCTGCCCACGGATCCGACCCGTTCCCGTGGGCGGAGCTTCCGGTGCCCGGCCGGTCAGGGGCCGAAGCCGGTGCTGGTCAGCGTCGCGAAGGCGACGATCCAGAACAGGATGATCAGGACGTAGATCCCGGTCCCGAGGCCGCCGACGACGACGCCGGCCAGCGCCAGGCCGTCGCCCTCCTCGCCGGTCCGGCGGATCTGCCTGCGTGCGGAGATGCCCAGGCCCAGCCCCACCGGCGGGAAGACGAACGCCATGACCAGCGCGGCGATCGCCAGGGTGTTGGTCGGCCGCCCCCACTGCCCGGGGTAGCCCGGGGGCGGGCCGTAGCCGGGCGGCGGGCCGTAGCCGGGCGGTGGGCCGTAACCGGGCGGCGGGCCGTAACCGGGCGGCGGGCCGTAACCGGGCGGCGGGCCGTAGGGCTGCCCGTGGCCGGGCGGGCGGTACCCCGCTCCGGGTGGGGCGGAGCCCGCGCCGGGCGCCGGCGGCGGGTCGCCGCGGTACAGCCCGTCGTCGCCGTGGGTCATGGGTCCTCCTGTGCCGTGCGGTGCCGCCGAGCGGCCACTCCACCACGGCGGTGGTGGGGCCGGTGCGGACGCCACGCGGCCGCTGCGGCGCACGGGGCGGCGGGGGAGGGTGAGCAGGCGCACGCCGGGGCGCCCGGTGCCGTGTCCCATACTCCTCGGTAACTCGGACACCGCAGTCCCGAAGGAGTGGACCGTTGACCCGCTTGGCACAGACCGCTGATCTGACCGACATCCAGCAGGAGATCCTGTCGACGGTCAGGAGCTTCGTCGACCGCGAGATCATCCCGCACGCGCAGGAGCTCGAGCACGGCGACATCTACCCGCAGGAGATCGTCGACGGGCTCAAGGAGCTCGGCATCTTCGGCCTGATGATCCCGGAGGAGTACGGCGGCCTCGGGGAGTCGCTGCTCACCTACGCGCTGGTGGTCGAGGAGATCGCCCGCGGCTGGATGAGCGTCTCCGGCGTCATCAACACGCACTTCATCGTGGCCTACCTGCTGCGCCAGCACGGCACGCAGGAGCAGAAGGAGTACTACCTCCCGCGCATGGCCACCGGCGAGGTGCGAGGTGCCTTCTCGATGTCCGAGCCGGGCCTCGGTTCCGACGTCGCCGCGATCCGCACCAAGGCCACCAAGCAGGCCGACGGGAACTACGTCATCGACGGCCAGAAGATGTGGCTCACCAACGGCGGCAGCTCCACCCTGGTCGCGGCCCTCGTGCGCACCGACGAGGGTGCGGAGAAGGCCCACGAGAACCTGACGACCTTCCTGGTCGAGAAGCCGGCCGGCTTCGGCGAGGTCAAGCCCGGCATCACCATCCCCGGCAAGCTCGCCAAGATGGGCTACAAGGGCGTCGACACCACCGAGCTGGTGTTCGACGGCTACCAGGCGAAGGCCTCCGACATCCTCGGCGGCGAGCCCGGCAAGGGGTTCGCGCACATGATGGACGGCGTCGAGGTGGGCCGGGTCAACGTGGCCGCCCGCGCCTGCGGCATCTCCATCCGCGCCTTCGAGCTCGCGATCGCCTACGCCCAGCAGCGGGAGACCTTCGGCAAGCCCATCGCCCAGCACCAGGCGATCGCCTTCCAGCTCGCCGAGATGGCGATCAAGGTCGAGGCCGCGCACCTGATGATGGTCAACGCCGCCCGCCTCAAGGACGCCGGCAAGCGCAGCGACGTCGAGTCCGGCATGGCCAAGACCCTGGCCAGCGAGTACTGCGCCGAGGTGACCACGCAGTCCTTCCGCATCCACGGCGGCTACGGCTACTCCAAGGAGTACGAGATCGAGCGGCTCATGCGCGAGGCGCCGTTCCTGCTGATCGGCGAGGGCACCAGCGAGATCCAGAAGACGATCATCAGCCGGGGCCTGCTCAGGACCTACAAGCTCAAGGGCTGATCGCCCGGCTCGCCCCGCGGCCCCCGTCTCTCCCGGAGAGGCGGGGGCCGCGGTGTGTGCGGGGACACCCCGCTCGGCCGGTGGGTGGCCGGCCCGTGTAGGCAGGATGCATGCGCGCAGCGGGAGTGACCGAGTTCGGCGGGCCGGAGGCCCTGCACATCGTCGAGGTGGAGGCCGAGCCCCTGGGTCCGGGCGAGGTGCGGCTCCGGGTCGAGGCGGCCGCGGTCAGCCCGACCGACACGCACGCCCGCTCGGGCGCCTACGCGGAGCGCGACCCGGTGAAGACCCCGCCGTGGGTGCCGGGCATGGACGTCGCCGGGACGGTCATCGAGGTCGGCGAGGGCGTGGAGCACCTCGCCGTCGGTGATCTCGCCATGGGCATCGTCGTCCCGTTCGGGCCGCACGGCGCCTACCGCGAGGACAAGGTGCTGCCGGGGGACTCGGTCGTCCGCGCGCCCGAGGGCGCCGACGCCGTGGCCGCCTCGACGCTGCCGATGAACGGGCTCACCGCCCGGCTCTCGCTGGACCTGATGGGCCTGCAGCCGGGCCAGGTGCTCGCGGTGACCGGCGCGGCTGGCGCCTACGGCGGCTACGTGGTCCAGCTGGCCAAGGCCGATGGCCTCACCGTGGTGGCCGACTCGTCGGAGGCCGACGAGGAGCTCGTCCGCGGCCTCGGCGCCGACGTCGTCGTGCGCCGTGGGGAGGACGTCGCGGACCGGATCCGCGAGCACTTCCCCGAGGGCGTGGACGGGCTCGCGGACGGCTCGGTGCAGGACGCGCAGGTGCTGCCCGCCGTCCGGGACGGGGGAGCGGTGGCCACGGTGCGGGGGTACCGCGGCAACGGCGAGCGCGGGCTGCGGTTCTTCCCGACGCTCGTCCGGAAGGTGGCCACCGACCGCGCGGCGCTCGACCAGCTGCGCCGGCAGGTCGAGGAGGGCGCGCTCACGCTGCGGGTGGCCCGGACGTTCCCGGCCGAGCAGGCCGCCGAGGCGCACCGGGTCCTGGAGGCCGGCGGGGTGCGGGGTCGGCTGGTGCTGACCTTCTGATCGTCCGGTCGCGGCGGGCGCCCCTTCCCTGGTTGGGTGCAGGGGCGACCCGGGCAGCGGAGCCCGGGAGATCAGGAGGTCTGGCGAGATGGTGCACAGGTTGGTGGTCAGCTACGGGACCCCTGAGGACCCGGCGGCGTTCGACGCGTACTACCGGGAGACCCACACCCCGCTGGCGCTGAAGCAGCCCGGGCTGGTCCGGCTCACCTTTGGGCACGGCCAGGCCATGGACCCGTCCCAGCCGGTGCCCTACCTCGTCGCCGAGCTGGACTTCGACTCCGAGGCAGCCATGGGGCAGGCGCTCGCCTCGCCGGAGGGACAGGCAGCCGGCGCGGACCTCGCGAACTTCGCCACCGGCGGGGCGTCCCTCGTGCACTTCGAGGTGCAGACCGCGAGCTGACCCCCGCCGGGCGTCCCCCGGCCGGGGATGTCCACAGGCGCCGATGGACCGGATGCCGCGCGTCCGTCTAGCGTTCCCGCGGCATCCGGCCCCGGCGGACCCCCGACCGGCGGACCGTCCCGGGCTGGTCCGCTCCTCCCGGCGGGGCCGGGCAGGGGCGGACCGGAACCGGCGAGGGGGAGTCCGTGCGCGTCCAGCTGAGCGTCGGGCAGGACGACGGGGCCCTGCTCGACGTCGCCGTCGACGTGGACGACGACCTGCCGGTCGGCCGGCTCGCCGCTGAGCTGGGCCGGGTCACCGGACGGTCGGCCGAGGGGATCTGGGTCGCCGGGGAACGGATCGACGACGACCGGTCGGTCGGGGACAGCCCGCTGGTCGACGGCGCGGTGGTGCAGCTGTCCGCGGCCGGCTCGGTCGCCGCCGTGCTCCCGGCTCCCCGCGGATGGCAGCTGCGCGTGCTCGGCGGTCCGAGCAGCGGGCTGGTCGCGCAGCTGCCGATGGGCGACCACGAGCTCGGCCGCAGCAGCGCCCTCGGGTTCGCCGACCGGTCGATGTCGCGCCGCCACGCGCTGCTGCGGGTGGGCGCCGATGGCGCGACGTTGCGCGACCTCGGATCGGCCAACGGCACCTTCGTCGAGGGGGAGCCGGTGCCCGAGGAGGAGCCCGGGGTGCCGATCGCGCCCGGCGGGCTGGTGCAGCTCGGGGACACCCGGCTGGTGGTCGGGCCGGCGCCGGTGGCCGACGCCGCCGTCGAACCGGCCGGCCCGGGCGCCCGGGCGTTCGTCCGGGCGCCGCGCATCCTGCCCGCGGAGCGGGAGGTCCGCGTCCGGCTGCCGCAGGAGCCCCGGGCGCGGGAGCCCCGCCGGTTCCCGCTGGTGATGATCCTGTCGTCGCTCCTCCTCGGGGTCGTGCTGGCCGTCGTCCTGCGCGCACCGCTGTACCTGGTGTTCGCCGTCGGCGGCCCGGTGATGATGGTCGGCAACGCCGTCGCCGACCGCCGGCAGGGCGCCCGCGAGGCCCGGCGCGCACGCGCGGAGTACGAGCAGGAGCTGGCCCGCGCGCTGGAGCGGATCGGGACGGCGGTGGCGGAGGAGACCACCCGCCGGCGCGCCGCCCACCCCGATCCGGCCACGGCCCTGCTCACCGCGGTGCTGCCCGGCCGGCGGCTGTGGGAGCGGCGCCGCACCGACCCCGACGCGCTCGACCTCCGGCTCGGGTCGGCCGACCTCCCCGCGCAGGTGGTGGTCACCGACCGCGCCGGGCGCGACGAGCCGCCGGAGCAGCGCACCGTGCACGCCGTGCCCGCTGTCGTGCCGCTGCGCGCGGTCGGCGTCGTGGGTCTCGCCGGCCCGGCCGAGCCGCTGGCCGGGCTGCTGCGCTGGGTGGTGCTGCAGCTGGCCGTCCACCACCCTCCGCGCGACCTGGCGCTGACGGTCCTGGCCCCGCGGGGCCGCACCGACTGGAACTGGGTGCGCTGGCTGCCGCACGCCCGCCCGGCCGACGGCGAGGGCCCGGTGGCGTCCGTCGGCAACGACCCGGAGACGGTTTCCGCGCGGATCGCCGAGCTGACCGCGCTGATCAAGGCCCGCCGCGAGGCGACGACGGCCGGGGCGGGCCGCGTGCTGCCGGAGTCCTTCCCCGCGCACGTGCTGGTGGTGCACGGCTACCGGCCGCTGCGGGCCACCCCGGGCCTGGCCCAGGTGCTGCAGGACGGGCCGGCGGTCGGCGTCTACGCGGTGTGCGCCGACGAGGAGGAGCGCTTCCTGCCCGAGGCGGCCACCGCGACGGCGGTCGTCGACCCCGACGGGGGGACGACGCTCTCGCTCCGCCGCAGCGGCCACGACCCGGTGCCCGCGGTGCTCGCGGAGCCGGTGGCGGCCGAGCTCGCCGAGGCGGCGGCCCGCGCGCTCGCACCGCTGCGGGACGTCAGCCTGGCCGACGACGACGCCGTGCTGCCCGACAGCGTGCGGCTGCTCGACGTCCTCGGGCTGGAGCCGCCCACCGTCGACGGCGTCCGCGCGCGCTGGCAGCTGGAGGGCCGGACCACGCGGGTGGTGGTGGGCGCGGGCCTGCACGGGCCGTTCACCCTCGACCTGCGCACCGACGGCCCGCACGGGCTGGTCGCCGGCACCACCGGCGCGGGGAAGTCCGAGCTGCTGCAGACGATGATCGCGTCGCTGGCGGTGGCCAACCGCCCGGACGCCCTCAACCTCGTGCTGGTCGACTACAAGGGCGGCAGCGCCTTCAAGGACTGCGTGCACCTGCCGCACACCGTCGGCATGGTCACCGACCTCGACGCCCACCTGGTCGAGCGGGCGCTGACCTCGCTCGGTGCGGAGCTGAGGTACCGCGAGCAGCGGCTGGCCGCGGCCGGCGTCAAGGACCTCGAGGACTACCTCGACCTGCGGGCGCGCGAGCCGGACCCCCCGCCGCTGCCGCGGCTGCTCATCGTCATCGACGAGTTCGCCTCGCTGGCGCGGGAGCTGCCCGACTTCGTGGCCGGGCTGGTGAGCATCGCCCAGCGCGGCCGGTCGCTGGGCATCCACCTGCTGCTGGCCACCCAGCGGCCCAGTGGGGTGGTGTCGCCGGAGATCCGGGCGAACACCAACCTGCGCATCTCGCTGCGGGTCACCGACGGGGCCGACAGCAGCGACGTGCTGGACGCGACCGACGCCGCGCGCATCGCGAAGTCCGCTCCCGGGCGCGGGTTCGCCCGGCTCGGCCACGGCGCGCTGGTGCCGTTCCAGGCCGGGCGGATCGGTGGCCGCCGTCCGGGGCAGGGCGCGGGAGCCGCCGCGCCGTTCGCCGTCCCGCTGGGCTGGTCCCTGGTGGGGTACGCGGCACCCCGGCCGCCGACGGCGGGCCGGCGGTCCGACGTCGAGGTCACCGACCTCTCGGTGCTCGTGGCGGCGGTGCGCGCCGCCGCCGTCGCCGAACGGGTGCCGGCGCAGCGCAGCCCGTGGCTGGCGGCGCTGCCGGCGCGGGTGCCGGCCGCCGACCTCGACGCGCCCGCGGCCGGGCCGTCGGCGGTCCGGCTGCCCTACGGGCTGCAGGACCTGCCGGCCCGGCAGGAACGCCGCGTCGCCGCCTTCGACCCCGCGGCCGACGGGCACCTGCTGGTCATCGGCTCGCCCCGGAGCGGGCGGTCCCAGCTGCTGCGGACGCTCGCCGGGGCGGTGGGCGAGCGCTGCTCGACCCGCGACGTGCACCTCTACGCCCTGGACTGCGGCAACGGTGCGCTGCTCCCGCTGGCCGACCTCCCGCACTGCGGTGCGGTCGTGCCCCGCGCCCAGACCGAGCGCGCCGTCCGGCTGCTCGACCGGCTGGCCGGCGAGCTGGAACGCCGCCAGCAGCTGCTCGCCGAGGGCGGCTACGCCGACGTGACCGAGCAGCGCCGCTCGGCTCCGGCCGGCCTGCGGCTGCCGCACGTGCTGCTGCTCGTCGACCGGTGGGAGGGGTTCACCCCGACCCTCGGCGAGGTCGACGGCGGCCGGCTCACCGACATCCTGCTGACCCTCGTGCGCGAGGGGGCGTCGGCCGGGATCTCGGTGGTGATGACCGGCGACCGCTCGCTGGGCACCGCGCGGCTGGCCTCGCTCACCGACAGCAAGCTCGTCCTGCGGCTGGCCGACCGGGGCGACTACCCGCTGATCGGCGTGCCCGGCAGGCAGGTGCCCGACGTGCTGCCGCCCGGCCGCGGGGTCGCCGTCGACGGCGCCGTCGAGACGCAGGTGGCGCTGCTGGCCGACGACGGGTCGGGGCAGGGGCAGGCCGCGGCGCTCGCCGGGATCGCGAAGGCCGCGCACGTGCGGGACGCCCTGCTGCCGCGGTCGGCCCGGCCCTTCCGCGTCGACCCGCTGCCCGCCCGGATCACCTTCGAGACGGCGTGGGGGATGCGGCCGGCGGAACCCGGGCCCGGTTTCGCGCTGGTCGGGGTCGGCGGCGACGAGCTGGTCGGCTGCGGCCCCGACCTGGACGGTGGCGGCCTGGCGTTCGTGGTCGCCGGTCCGGCCCGCTCGGGGCGGAGCTCGATGCTGGCCGTCATGGCGGAGTCGCTGCTGCGGCAGGGCACCCCGGTCGTCGTCTGCGCGCCGAAGGCCTCACCGCTGCGGGCCCTGGCCGGACGCCCGGGCGTCGTCGCGGTGGTGGCGGACGCCGCCGCCCCGGCCGGGCGCTGGCGGGAGCTCCTCACCGCCGACCCCGGGCGGCCGCTGGTCCTGCTCCTCGACGACGGCGAGGTGCTGCGCGACTGCCCCGCCGCGGAGGTGTTCCGCGAGGTGGTGACCGGCGCCGCCCTGCCCGGGCGGAGCCTGGTGCTCGCGGGCGGCGCCGACGGCATCTGCACCGGCCTCTCCGGGTGGCAGGTGGACGCGCGGAAGGCGCGGCAGGGGCTGCTGCTCTCCCCGCAGGGCAGCACCGACGGCGACCTGATCGGGGTCCGGCTGCCGCGCAGCGCCGTCGGCGGGCCGGTGCGGCCGGGGCGGGGGCTGCTGCACCTGGGCGACGGCGTGCTGCGCACCGTCGCCGTCCCACCCCCGCCGGACGCGCCCTGAGGGGAGGTGCGACGGCCCCGGGCCCGGGCCTGTGGACAACGGCCGCCGACCCCCTCCGGTCTCGTTAGCGTGGCCGGCCGGAGGCGGTGGAGAGGCGGAGGCCGGAGTGAGCGATCTGTACATCGACGGGGCGGTGCTCGCCCGCGTCCGGTCCGACCTCGTGGGCATCCGGGACCTCCTGGAGCAGCCCGCGCGGGAGATGCGCACGGTGAGCGGAGCGGCGATGGGCGCCCCTGCCCTGGCCCGGCGGATGGACGAGTTCGGCGACGAGTGGGCCTACGGCATCGGCAAGCTGGCCGGCTTCGCCGACGACGCCGCCGAGGCCCTCGACCGCATCTCCGCGGCCTTCCGGGAGGCCGACGTGGCGCTCGCCGACGCGCTGCGCGGAGCAGGCGGGCGATGAGCGACCGGTTCCCCTCGCTGGGGTTCGACCCGGCTCCCGGCGACGTGGCGGCCGCCGGTCAGGTGGCCGCCGGCGTCGCCGGCGCGGCGCGGGTGCTCGAGCGGATCTCCGCGGTGCTCACCGGCGCCGCCGACGGCGAGTGGCGCGGCTCGGCGGCCGTCGCCTTCCGGGACCTGATGTCGGGGGAGTTCCGGCCCCGGGTGGAGACCGCGGCCCGCTCGTTCGACGAGGCGAGCCGTGCGCTGCACGACTGGCTGGACACCATGCACGCCGGTCAGCGCCGCGCACGGGCCCTCGAGGCCGAGCACGCGGCCGCGGTGCGGCGGGCAGCGGCGGCGCACGCCACCTACGCCGCCCTGCCCGCCGCAGCCGTGGACGCGGGCGCGCCGCCGACCCCGGAGCAGGCCGCGGCCGGGACCGAGCGGCTCCGGGCCCGGGCGGCCGCCGGGCGGACGGCGGGGACGGCCGACGCGGAGGTCGAGCGCCTCGCGGGGGAGGCCCGCGCCCTGCTCGCCGGCTACGAGCAGGCCGGGCGCGAGGCGGCCGGCCGGCTGCAGCGGGCGATGGACATCGCCCCGGCCGAGCCCGGCGTCTGGTCGCGGCTCGCCGAGAACGTGACCACGGCCCTCGCCGAGATCGAGGAGGTGGCCGACGACCTCCGCGACGTGCTCGTGGAGGTGCTGGACGCGTGCGCTCCGCTGCTGGACCTGATCGGCGACCTCGCGGGTCTCCTCGGCACCGTCTGCGGCTTCCTCGCCTTCGTGCCCGGTCTGCAGTCCCTGGCGGGCGGCGCCGTGGTCCTCGGCGTCCTGGCGCTGGCTCTGCACTACCTGTCGGCGGTGGGGAACACGGGCAGCTTCACCGAGGCGCTCACCGACGGCACGGTGCTCATGGACGCCGCCGGGCTGGTCCTCGGCCTCGGGGCGATGGGGGCGGGCGCGCGGGTGGTCGCGGCGGCCCGCGCCGGCAGCGGCGCCTCGGCCGGCGGTGGCGCGGCCACCCGGATGGTGCCGCAGTGCTTCGGCCCGCCGATCGAGACGCCGGCGAGCTACTTCCAGCTGGCCCGCAGCACCAGCTACCGGATGGGGGAGGCCGAGCTGCTCTGGCGCGTGGTGCGCTACAACCTCAACGGGGCGGGGCTGGCACGCACCGTCGCCGCGGGGGACCCGACCCGGTCCGAGGGCCGTCCGCTCGGGGACCGCTCGTTGACCCGGCAGCCGAGCGTGGTGCGGTGACGGCCTCCACCGCGGGACTGGTGGAGCTCTGCCTCCCGCGCGACTGGACCGAGCTCCTCCTCCCGGACGACGAGGAGGCGCGGGACCACATCGACCGGCTGCTGCGCGGCACGTGGCCGGGCGGCCCGGCCGAGGTGTGGACCGGCGGCACCCGGGCGCTGATGGACTGGCGCGCGGCGATGCTCGACGCGGGCGTGGTCAGCCACGGGGTGGTGAGCGCTCCGCGGGACCGGGGGGCGGCCGCGATGTGGCACGTGCAGAGCAGCGTCGTGCCGCTTCCTCCCGTCGCCGACGTCGACGTTTCCGCCGTCGTCGCCGAGCTGGTGCGGGCCCGGTGGGGTGCCGGGCCCCACCACGTGGAGGCCTTCGAGACGGACATGGGCCTCGGGGCCGGCGTCGTCGCCGAGCGCACCGTCCTGCCCCCGGCCCGGCTGGGCGACCTCGTGGGCGGCGGGCCGGAGATCGTCGCGCCTCCCGGGCCGGTGGGCGTGGCGGTGGCCCTGGCCTGTGCTCCCCGGGGCACGCATGCGCTGCTGGTCGTCGGGGTGAGCCTGGATCCGGCACAGGTCTGGGAGCTGGCCGGCCTGGTGGCGATCATCGCCGGACGATCGCGGCTGCAGCCGGCGCCGGCCGCCGGGGACGAGGGGGAGGACCGGTCCGGATGACCGCGGTGCACGATCCGTGGCCCGTCGGCCGGGCCTCGCGGTCCACCTGCTCCCCGCCGGTGGACGACGGCATGGCAGAGGCCGCCCCGCGTCGTGCGGGGCGGCCTCCGGTGCGGGGAGCGTGCGGGTCAGCGACCGAGGGCGCCGGCCAGCTGGGTGTCCGCGTCGCGGAAGGTGGCAGCGGCCTGGTTCAGGTACTGGGCCATGCCGTCCAGCCCGGCGATCATGTTCCGCGCGCCGGTGGTGAACTCGTCGTAGGACGCCTGGAAGGTGCGGCTGGAGCTGTCGGTGACGTAGCCCTCGGCGACGAGCTGGTCGACGAGCCCCTTGAGCTGGCCGAGCATGCCGTCGATCTCGGTCCGGCCGTTGGTGAGCCGGCCGGCGGCGTCCTCCATCTGCTGGTACGTGACGTTGACGTTGGCCATGGTGGTGTCCTGTCGGGAGGGCCGGTGCGCGGACGCGAGAACCGGCGGATCAGCGGGTCTGGGCGGGACCGTAACAACGCCGGAGGCGCCTCCGGGGCGTTGTCCACAGGCCCCCACCGCCCTCTTGAAGCGGGGCGGAAGCCGCAGTTCCGGGGGGCTCTGCGGCGGCGCCGGCTCGGGTCGCCCCCGTCCGCGGTCCGTGCGAGGGTCCGAACGTGAACGGCGCCCAGGCACTGATCAGGACCCTCGTCGGCGCAGGCGTGGACGTCTGCTTCGCCAACCCCGGCACCTCGGAGATGCACTTCGTGGCGGCGCTGGACGACGTGCCCGAGATGCGCGCCGTGCTGACCCTCTTCGAGGGGGTGGCCACGGGCGCCGCCGACGGCTACGCGCGGATGACCGGCCGCCCGGCCGCGACCCTGCTGCACCTGGGCCCCGGCATGGGCAACGGGCTGGCCAACCTGCACAACGCCCGGCGCGGGCGGGCCCCCATGGTGAACGTCGTCGGCGACCACGCGCGTTCGCACAAGCGGCTCGACGCACCGCTGGAGTCCGACATCGACGCCGTCGCCGGCACGTTCTCGCGGTGGGTGCGCCGCTCGCTCGCGCCGGCCGACGTCGCCGCCGACGCGGCCGACGCGGTGGCCGCGGCCCGGTCGGGCGGCATCGCCACGCTCGTCCTCCCGGCCGACGTGTCCTGGGAGGAGGGGGCCGAGCCGGCTCCGCCGCTGCGGGCGCGGCCGGCTCCGCGGCCGGCGCCGTCGGTGGTCGAGGAGGTGGCCGCCGTCCTCGCCGGCGGCGAGTCGGTGGTGCTGTTCCTCGGCGGCGACGCGGTGGGCGAGGACGGGTTGCTCGCCGCCGGGCAGATCACCGCCGGCACCGGTGCCCGGCTGATGACCGAGACCTTCCCCGCGCGCGCCGCCCGGGGAGCCGGTCTGCCCGACGTCACCCGGCTGCCCTACCCGCCGGAGATGGCGATGGCCGCGCTCGCCGGCACGGAGCACCTGGTGCTCGCCGGGGCCTCGGCCCCGGTGCACTTCTTCGGCTACCCCGGCGTGCCGGGGCACCCGGTCCCCGAGGGCTGCACGGTGCACGTGCTCAGCGAGCCGGGCGAGGACGGCGTCGCCGCCCTGCGGGCGCTGGCCGCGCTCGCGGCGCCGGATGCCGAGCCGGTGCTCCTCGAGGCCTCGCGCCCGGAGCTGCCCACCGGGGAGCTGACGCCGCGCACGATGGCGGCGGTCATCGGTGCGCTGCTGCCCGAGCGCGCGATCGTCGTCGACGAGGCGCTGACCTCCGGGGTGGGGCTGATGGAGCTGACCTCGGGCGCCCCCCGGCACGACTGGCTGGCGCTGACCGGTGGCGCCATCGGCGACGGGCTGCCGATGGCCCTCGGCGCGGCGGTGGCCTGCCCCGACCGCCCGGTCATCGGCATCCAGGCCGACGGCAGCGCCATGTACACGATCTCGGCGCTGTGGAGCCACGCCCGCGAGCAGGCCGACATCACCACGATCATCTGCGACAACGGCTCGTACGCGATCCTGCAGCACGAGCTGTCGCGGGTCGGCGCGGCGAACGACGGCGAGCGCGCCGCCACGCTGCTCGACCTCGGCGGCCCCGGGTTGGACTTCGTCTCGATCGCGCAGGGCATGGGTGTGCCGGCGACCCGCGCGACCACCGCGGGGGAGCTGGCCGAGCAGCTGCAGAAGGCGCTGGCCGAGCCCGGCCCGCACCTGATCGACGCCGTCCTGGGCTGAGCGGCGCGGGGGCAGGTCCCCGCACCCCGGGCCGGCCGGCGTGGACGCAGGGCGCACCGGGCCCTACGGTCGCCGGATGCTCTACCTCGTCCACATGCGTGTCGACCTGCCACCCACCCTGGACGCCGAGCGGGCCGACGAGCTCAAGCGCACGGAGAAGGAGCGGGCGCTGGAGCTGCAGCGTGACGGCCGCTGGGTCCACCTGTGGCGGGTCGCCGGCCGCTACGAGAACTACAGCGTGTTCGACGTCGCGGACCACGACGAGCTGCACGGCCTGCTGATGTCGCTGCCACTCTTCCCGTACCTGGACATCTCCGTCACGGCGCTCGCCCAGCACCCCTCGGCGCTCACCGCGCAGCCGGACCGGCATCCGGGGCAGGGCAGCAGGGCGACGTAGCGCGGGCCGGGCGCGCCGTCAGGCCGGGGACAGCTCGGTGGCCTCCAGCATGGCCAGCACGTACCGCACGTGCACGTCCGCGACCTCGCTCAGGGAGAGCGGGCCGTCGGGGCGGTACCAGGTCGGGACCGCCGCGCAGATGGAGACGATGGCGCGGGTGGCCCCCTCCGGGTGGGGGGTGCGGAACTCACCGATCCGCACGCCGTCCGCGATGACGCCGCGGAAGATGCTCTCGGTGGTGTCGCGTGCCTCGACGACCGCCAGACGCCCGTCGCCGGTCAGGTAGCGGAACTCGCTCAGCGACAGCACGGCCGCGGTCTGGCACTCACCGGAGAACCGGACGTACGCGCGGACCCCGGCGGTCATGCGCTCGGTGGCTCCGGGGCCGGTCGCCGCCAGCTCGGCCCTGATCCGCCGCAGCAACTCGTCGTTCGCGTCGCGCAGCAGGGCGACGAGGACGTCGGACTTGGCGGCGAAGTGGTTGTACAGGTTGGACAGGCTGGTCTCCGCGGCGCGGGCGATGTCGCGCATCGACGTCCCGTTGAAGCCGTTGGCGGCCATCAGCTCCAGCGCCGCGGCCAGGCAGCGGGTGCGAGCGCTCACCCCGCCACCGCCGGCGCGCCGTCCCCGGGGGCCCGCGCCCCGGTGGTGCCGGCTAGAACCATCCGTCTCACTCCTCTGCTCGCGGTGACCCTGCTCCCGGGGCGGCGGTGCGACCGGCCCCGAGGTCGGTCAGCCAGCCGTGGAGGACCGCTGGGAAATCGTCCATCTCCTCCATCGGGTAGTGCCCGATGCCCTCCAGCACGGTCACCTCTCCCCGGGGGATCTGCTGTGCAGTCCACACCACGTCCGCCGGGTCGAGCCAGAGGTCGTCGTCGCCGACCACCAGGTGCGTGGGGCAGGCGATCTCGTGCAGTGACGCACGCAGGTCGTGCGTGGCCCAGCCGAGCAGGTCCGACGTCGAGACCAGCGGGTCCTCCCGCCGGTGCATCGTCGCGATGAGCTCCGCGCGCTCGGGGGGCACGCGTCGGCCGACGACGGCGAGCGTGCCGAAGTAGGTGCGGTCGCTGCGGCTGGGTGCGGCGGCGTCCTCCAGCTCCCGCCGCAGGCCGGAGACGCTGGTCCGGCTGTTCCGTGCGTCCGCCGCCATGGCGACGACACCGGCGAGCGAGCCGCCGGCCCGCACGGCCAGGTCCAGCGCGATCTTCCCGCCGATGGAGCAGCCGACCACGAACGGTCGCTCCACCTCGAGGAGCTCCAGCAGTTCCAGACACCACTGCGCGTACTCACCCAGGTCACGGACCGGACCGCCCGGTGCCGGCTCGGACCGGCCGTGGCCGGGGAGGTCCGGCACGATCACGGAGTAGCCGAGGGCGACCAGCCGGTCGGTCGTGCCCCGCCACTGGACGCCGCTCTGGCCGGCGGTGTGCAGGCAGAGGACCGGCGGCCCCTCGCCGCTGCGCTCCACGTAGGCCGGTGCGCCCCCGACCGGGAGGTAGCTCGCCTGGATCATGCCGTGGCTCCCGTCGCCAGCGTGCGGGCGGCGTCGACCAGAGCCATGACCGCCTTGGACATCCGCAGGTACTCGTAGGCGTTGCCGGTCACGGTGAAGGAGTCGCCGCTCATGGCCCGGCGGAAGAAGTCGTTGGACGGACCGGTGAGCAGGTCGGTCCAGACGTGCTCGGCCGCCTCGAGGGTGAAGGTCGCGCCGAGCGGGGTTCGTGGGACCACCTCGATGACCTGGCCTCGGTAGATCCGCAGCTGGATCTGGCTGGTGCCGGCGCGCAGCCCGATGGCCCCGTCCCAGGTGGCCGTCGCCGAGCTGAAGGCCGCGTCGTCGGCCAGCTCGCGGGCCAGTGCCTCGCCCCAGGGACGGGTGCAGAACGCCCGCTCCACCGGGTCGGCGGACCCGTCGGAGCCCGGCCGCGCCGGTACCAGCACGGTGATGGTCCCGTCCTGCGCCGTGCGCCCCCGGGCGTCGCGCACGTCGGCGTGCCACTGCACCGAACCGGCCTCCTCGGCGGCGATCCGCCGGCAGGCGGTCACGGTGAACGTCGCCTCCAGGGCCTCGCCCGCAGGCGCCGGGGACACGTTCCGCCAGCGGGTCTCCAGCACGCGCAGCAGCGAGTGCGGCAGCACGTCTGTGCCGGCGGCGAGCCGGAGGACCGTGGTCGGCGCGGCCGCGGCGTCCCCCTCGGGCGGTCGTCCGGCGGCCGCGGCGATCCGCCGGCCGACCGCGAAGTCCTCGAAGAAGGGGCCCGCGGGCGGGGCTCCCCGGCCGGCGCGCTGCTGCGCCTCTCCGCTCATCTGCAGCCTCTCCCTGGCACCTGCGCCCACCTGCCGGGTGGCCGTGGGCGGTGGGGCGCCCCCGGTCCCGGCGGCCTGCGGAGAGGCCGTGCGGAGAAGGCGCGTACGAACGATCGTTCACCGATAGGAAACCGCGCGCCGGCGGAGGCGTCAAGGTGGTGACGGTCGCCGGAAACGATCGCGGTCGTACCTCTTGACGTGTGACCACACTCACTCGTACGTTCCCGGAACGAACGATCGTTCGTGCGGCGACGGCGTCGCTCGACGGGAGCCGGCCGCCAGGCGGGGCACCGATCAGGACGGGAGAAACCACATGCGGGTGCAGACAGGCAACCGGCTGGTCGTCACGGTGGCCGCGGCCACGGCTGCGGTCGTCGTGACGGGTTGCGGGACGAGTGAGAGCGGCTCCGGCGGCGGGTCGGCGGCCGCCGGCGGCGGCGGCGGCGAGGGGTACGCCTGCGATGCCGAGGAGGTCACCATCGGTGGTCTCTGGGCGCAGAGCGGCCCCCAGGCCGCCTACGGCGAGTGGTTCGCCAACGGCACCGAGATGGCGGTCGAGGACATCAACGCCGACGGCGGGATCGGGGGACAGACCCAGATCCGGCTCGAGGTCGAGGACACCCGGGCGCTGCCCGAACCGGCCGTCGTCGCCTTCCAGGGCATGGTCTCCGACGGCATCCAGTACGTGCTGAGCTCCTTCTCCAGCCAGACGCTGGCCCTCGCGCCCATCGCGGCCAACGAGGAGGTCGTCCTCATCAACGGGGGAGCGCAGAGCGACGCCCTCGGCGAGCAGGGGCCCTTCCTGTTCAACACCATCCCGCTGCTCCGGAACGAGAGCGTGGCGCTCGCGGAGAAGTTGCGCGAGGACGGGGTCAGCAGCGCCGCGATCATCTACACCAGTGACGACGGCGGTGAGGCGGCCCGGGAGAACTTCGAGGAGGCGTGGATCGAGCAGGGTGGCGAGATCACCGGGATCGAGAGCGCGGAGTTCGGCGGTACCGACTTCCGCTCCCAGCTGACCAAGCTGCGCGCCACCGACCCCGAGGTGCTGGTGCTCGGCGCGTTCGGCCAGGACTCGGACAACATCATCAGCCAGGTCCGCGAGATCGGCTGGGACGTGCCGCTGGCCAACACCTCGTGGGTGGCGATCCCGGCGGTGCTGGAGAACCCGGCGGCCGAGGGCCTGCGGCTCACCACCATCCCGTTCGAGCCGGGCGAGGAGTTCCAGCAGGAGTACGAGGAGAAGTACGGCGAGGCCCCCGAGAGCGCCTTCATCGGCAACTACTACGACGGCGTCATGGTCTTCGCCGAGGCCTTCGAGCACGTCTGCGACTCCGGTGCCGAGACGGTGAGCGGTGCTGCCCTGGCCGACGCGATCCGGGAGATCGGCACCTTCGACTCCGTCTACGGCTCCGAGCTGACCTTCGAGGAGGGCACCGCCAGCCGCCCGATCGAGCTCGCCGTCATCGAGGGTGGCGCGGTCCGGTCCGTCGAGTAACCGGATTCCGGCCGGCCGGGGCGCCGCACTCATCATCGAAGGAGACGCATGGATCTCTTCGTCCAGCTGCTGCTCAACGGGCTCGTCGCGGGCAGCCTGTACGCGCTCGTCGCGGTCGGCTTCGCGCTGATCTTCGCGGCGACCCGGCACTTCCACATCGCGCACGCCGCGGTCTTCGCCGCCGGCGGCTACTTCGCCTACTACCTGGTCGACTTCCTGCCGGTCGGGCCGGCGGTGGCCGCCGCGCTGCTCCTGTCGGTGCTCCTCGGCGTGGCGCTCGTGACACTGCTCTACCGGCCCCTGGAGCGGCGCGGGGGAGCGGGCTTCGTCCTCTTCCTCGTGTCGCTGGGGGCGCTGATCGTCATCGACAACATCTTCACGGTGCAGCTCGGGGCCCGGCCGGCCCGTCTCGCGGCGGGCGGCTGGTTCACCACGACGGTCGGGCTGGGTCAGTGGTCGCTGATCGCCGGGCAGGTGGCGCTCATCGCGGTCACGTTCCTGCTCTTCGGGGCGCTGGTCGCACTGCTCGCGAAGACGCGGATGGGCAAGCTCGTCCAGGCCTTCTCCGCGAACCCGGAGTTCGTCCAGATCGTCGGCCGCAAGCCGCAGGTGGTCCTGGTCGTGGTGTACGCGCTCGGCTCCCTGCTCGCCGCGGTGGCCGGGGTCTACGTGGCCGCGGACACCGGGATGCAGCCGGGCCTCGGCGAGACGTTCTTCATCGTCTCGGTCATGGCCGTGATCATCGGCGGCATCGGCAGCATCACCGGAGCCTTCGTCGCCGCGATGCTGCTCGGCCTGCTGCAGAACGTCCTGCTCCTCGTCATGGGAGCGGAGTGGACGCTCGCGGCGATCTTCGTCCTCTTCCTCGTCCTGATCACGGTGAGCCCCGAAGGGCTGGCGAAGATCAACCTCCGGAGGGTCAAGGCCTCGGCATGAACGAATACGTCCTCTCCATCGCCACGCTGATCGCCATCTACGCGATCCTCTCGGTCTCCCTGAGCCTGCTCGTGGGGCACACCGGCATCTTCTCGATGGCGCACGCCGCGCTCTTCGGGGTCGGTGCCTACACCTACGCCGTCCTGACCGTCCAGTTCGGCTGGGCCCCCGGTCCGGCGCTCGTCGTCGCCCTGCTGCTCGCGGCGCTGGCCGGCGCGGTGATGGCCATCCCGTCGCTGCGGGTGTCCGGTGACTACTTCCTGGTGGCGTCGTTCGCGCTGCAGGTCGTCGCCGGCAGCGTCTTCGAGAACTGGACGTCGGTCACCGGCGGCACGGGCGGCATCCCCGGCATCGAGCGCCCGGCCATGGGTCCGCTGGACTTCGGCGAGAGCGGCGCCTTCCTCGGGCTCGCCGTCGTCGTGGCGCTGCTCGTCGCCGGCGTCTCGCTGTGGCTGGTCCGCTCGCCCTACGGGCGGATGCTGCACGTGGTGCGCGACGACGAGATCGTCGCCGCGACGCTCGGCAAGCCGGTCCGCTTCGCCAAGGTCTCGATCACCGTCCTGGCCGGCGCGTTCGCCGGGCTCGCCGGCGTGCTCTACGCCCAGTACCTGCTGTACCTCAGCCCGGGCACCTTCGAGGTCGCCACCTCGGTCTCGATCATCACGATGGTGGTGCTGGGAGGCATGACCTCGGTGGTGGGCGCGGTGATCGGAGCCGCGGTCATCGTGCTGATCCCGCAGGGGCTGCGGCAGCTCGACATCGCCAGCTCCGCGGCCGGCCCGCTCGAGCAGGTCTTCTTCGGCCTGCTCCTCATCCTGCTGATGTTCGTGCGCCCGCAGGGCCTGCTGGGCGGCTCCCGGCGGCGCCCGGTCCGGGCGAAGGACAAGGTCGGCGACGCAGCCGAGGGGAAGGCCGTCCATGCTGCTTGAGGTAGAGAACGTCTCGAAGAGCTTCGGCGGCCTGCAGGCGGTCAAGAACGCCACGTTCGAGGTGCCGGAGGCGCAGGTCACCGGGTTGGTCGGCCCGAACGGTGCGGGCAAGACGACGTTGTTCAACATGATCTCGGGGACCATCCGGGCCGACGCCGGGTCCATCCGGTACCGGGACCAGGACATCACCGGCCTTCCGCCCCAGGCCCGGATCGGACGCGGGATCGCGCGGTCGTTCCAGGACGTGCGGCTGCTGCCCCGGCTGACCGTCCTCGAGAACGTGGTGGTCGGGGTCCAGGGGCAGCCCGGTGAGCGGCTGCGCACCGTCTTCACCCGCCCCTGGCGGGCCCAGCGCAGCGAGAAGGAGAGCCTCCGGCGGGCGGCGGAGTGCCTCGACTACGTGGGCATGCCGGCGTCGATCCACCACGAGCTCGCCGGCAGCCTCTCCTACGGCGAGCAGAAGCTCGTGTCGATCGCCCGGCTGCTCGCCACGGGAGCGGATCTGCTGCTGCTCGACGAGCCGACGTCCGGGCTGGACGAAGGATCCCTCGACGAGTTCCGCGCGGTCCTCCGGCGGCTCATCGCCGAGGGTCGCACCGTGCTGCTCGTCGAGCACAACATGCTGCTGGTCCGCGAGCTGTGCGACCGGGCGGTGTTCCTGAGCACCGGTGAGGTGCTGGCCGTCGACGCCCCGGACCGGCTGATGGAGAACGAGGAGCTGCGCAATGTCTACTTCGGTGCCTGACAGCGGCGTGGCCGCGACCGACCGGTCGTCATCGACCGTGCCGCTGCTGCGCCTCGACGACGTGCACGCGGAGGTCGCCGGCCAGCCGGTCCTGCGGGGGGTCTCGCTCGACGTGGCGGAGGGGGACTTCGTCGCCGTCCTCGGCCACAACGGTGCCGGCAAGAGCACCTTGCTGCGCACCGTGCTCGGCCTCGTGCCGGTGCGCAGCGGTCAGATCCTGCTCGGCGGGGAGGACATCACCCGCACCGCGACGCCGCAGGTCGTGCGCAAGGGGGTGAGCCTGGTCCCCCAGCAGCGCGGCTACTTCGAGAACCTCTCCGTGGCCGACAACCTGACCTTCGGTGCGCGCACCGAGGGCCGGATCGGCCTCGACGAGATCTACGAGCTGTTCCCGGTCCTGCGCGAGCGCCGCGGGCAGCTGGTCGGCACGATGAGCGGCGGGCAGCGGCAGATGGTCGCCATCTCGATCGCCCTCATGTCCAGCCCGCGACTCCTCCTGCTGGACGAGCCGTCGGTGGGGTTGCAGCCGAACCTGGTCGCGCGGGTCATGGAGGTCGCCACGCAGGTCAACACCGAGTACGGCATCACGGTGGTCCTGGTGGAGCAGAACATCGAGAAGGTGCTGCAGGTGGCCCGCCGGGTGGTCGTGGTCAACCAGGGGCTGGTGCAGCTGGACGCGCCGGTGGCCGAGGTCACCGCCGACCGGATCTGGCAGCTGCTGTGAGCGCCGCGATCGGTAGCGGTGCGGGCCTCGCGATCCCGCACGAGCTCACCTTCCCGGCGATGCTGGAGTGGCTGGCCGCCGAGCGCGGGGACGACCTCTGCCTCGTCGACGGCGACCGCGCGACCACCTTCGCCGAGCTCGACGACCGCGCGCGGCGGCTGGCGGCCGGGCTGGCCGACCTCGGCGTGGGACGCGGCGACGTGGTGGCCGTCTGGTTGCCCAACACCACCGCCTGGGTCGAGCTGGAGTTCGCCGCCGCCCGGCTGGGCGCACTGGTGCTGAGCGTGAACACCAAGCTGCGCTCGCACGACGTCAGCCAGCTGCTGCACCAGGGACGGGCCGACGTCCTGGTGCTCTGGCCGTCCTTCCACGGCATCGACTTCCTGGGCATGCTCGACCGCCTGGCGGAGGACCCGCCCGACTCGCTGCGGCACGTGGTGCTGATGGGCGACCCCGTGCCGCCGGAGCGGGTGCCGGCCGGGCTGCGGGACCGGGCCCGGCCGTACGAGGACCTGTTCGGCGCCGGCCGGCACGAGGAGTGCGCCGCCGCCCCGGAGCTGCCGTCCAACGCCTTCACCTCCTCGGGCACCACCTCGGCGCCCAAGCTCGTGCTGCACGACCAGCAGGCGCTGGTGCGGCACGCGCACGCGGTGGCCGGCGCCTTCGGCTACCGAGCGGCCGACGCGGTCGTGCTCGGCATGCTGCCGTTCTGCGGCGTCTTCGGCTTCAACACCCTGATCGCCGCCATGGCGGCGGGCCGCCCGCTGGTGATCCAGGCGGTGTTCGACGGCGAGGAGGCCGTCGGGCTCATCGAGCGCCACCGGGTCACCCACACGACCGGTGCCGACGAGATGCTCCGCCGGATCCTCGCGGCGGCCGAGCCGGCCGCGCGGATCGGCTCCCTCCGCGAGGGGGCGTTCGCCAGCTTCGGCGGCGATCCGCACGCCCTGGTCGCGGCGGCGCAGGCGCTGGGCACGACGTTCTTCCAGACCTACGGGTCCAGCGAGGTGCAGGCGCTCATGACCTATCCGGCGCCGGACGCGGACGTCGCACGGCGCAGCCTCGGCGGCGGCGTGCCGGTGGACCCGGACATCTCGTTCCGCGTCCGTGACACCACCACGGGCGAGCTGGTCCCCGAGGGCGAGGGCGAAGGGGAGATCGAGATCGCCGGCCCCAACGTGAGCATCGGCTACCTGCACCAGCCCGAGGCGACGGCGCGCAGCCGCACCGACGACGGCTGGTTCCGGACCGGCGACCTGGGGCGGCAGCTGCCCGGCCGCGACCTGGTCTACCTCGCCCGGCTCGGCGACGCGCTGCGGCTGGGCGGCTTCCTGGTGGGGCCCCGGGAGATCGAGTCCTACCTGGAGACGCTCCCCGGGGTCGGCGCGGCCCAGGTCGTGGGGGTGACCCGCGAGGACGGCGACGTCGCGGTCGCGTTCGTGCTGGGCGACGGTTCGCACCCGCTGGCCGAGGACGAGCTGCTGGCTGCGTGCAAGGCCGACCTGGCCCGGTTCAAGGTGCCGCGACGGGTCCTCGTCGTGGACGAGTTCCCGACCACCCGCAGCGCCAACGGCGACAAGATCCAGCGCGTGCGGCTGCGGGAGACCGCGACCGCCGTGCTCGACGAGGAGACGACGCGATGACCACCACCCGGATGCGCGCCATCCGCATGCACCGGTTCGGCGGCCCCGACGTGCTGGCCGAGGAGCAGGTCCCCGTCCCGGCGCCCGGACCGGGGCAACTTCTGATCGAGGTCGCCTACTGCGGCATCTGCCGGCACGACCTGCTCACCCGCGCCGGCGCCTTCCCGTCGATCTCGCTGCCGCTCACCCTCGGCCACCAGGTCAGCGGCCGCGTGGTCGAGGTCGGCTCGGCGGCCGAGGGCTTCGCCGTCGGCGACCGCGTCATGACGATGATCTACACGGGGTGCGGGACGTGCCCGCGGTGCCAGGAGGGCAACGACGCGCTCTGCGTCGGGACCCGGCCGCAGTTCCTCGGCGAGGACCGCGACGGCGGGTACGCGGAGTACGTCGCCGTCGAGGCGCGGGTGACCGTGCCGCTGCCCGACGCGGTGTCGCTGCCCGAGGCGGCGATCGCCACCTGCACGCTGGGCACCGCTTACCACGCGATTGCCACCCGCGGCGCAGTGCAGGCGGGCGAGACGGTGGCCATCACCGGGGCCAGTGGTGGCGTCGGCGTCCACGCGGTGCGGATCGCCCGCATGCTCGGCGCGACGGTCGTCGGCATCGTCTCCAGCGAGGAGAAGGCCCGGTCGGTCGAGGCGGCCGGCGCCGACCACGTGCTGGTCTCGCCGACGCGCACGTTCGCCAGGGAGCTGCGCGGCCGGCTCGGCCGGCAGGTGGACGTGGTCGTCGACGTCGTCGGTGCGCCGACCCTCCGGGAGTCGCTGCACGCGGTCCGGCCGGGGGGCCGGGTCGTCGTCGTGGGCAACGTGGAGGGCAAGGAGGTCTCGATCCCGCCGGCCTACCTGATCCTCAAGGAGATCGCGCTGCTCGGCACCAAGTCGTGCACGACGACGGAGATGACGGCGCTGCTCGACGCCGTCGCCTCCGGGCGGCTGACCGCCGAGGTGACCGACATCGCCCCGCTCGAGGGCGCGCGTGGCGTCCACGAGGACATGGAGGCCGGGCGCGGCAGCGGCCGCTCCGTGCTGGAGGTGGCCGGTGGCTGACCCGGCGGCGGCCGGGGACGTCGGTCCCAGCCGGCACTACTTCGAGGCGCTGCGCGCGGGCCGGCTGCTGTACCAGCGGTGCGAGCGGTGCAGCTCGGCGGTCTTCCCGCCCCGGGTGCTGTGCCCGGTGTGCAGCGCCGACGTGCTCCGCTGGGAGCCCAGCGCCGGCGCGGGCACCGTCTACTCGGCCAGCACGCTCTCGCCGCGGGACGAGGCCGCCTACACCGTCGTCCTCGTCGACCTGGACGAGGGATTCCGGGTCATGAGCGTGGTGGACGGGCCGCACGCACCGCTGGGCGCGCGGGTGCGGCTGACGCCGCAGCCGGTGGACGGGCCCGCGGGGGACGCGCGCCTGGTCGCCGTCGTCGAGGGGGCGCCCGATGAGTGAGCTCAGCGGGCGGACGGCGGTCGTCGGCGTGGGGGAGGACGGCATCGGCCTGGCCGTGCAGGGGAGCACCCCGCTGGACCTGGTGGCGCGCGCCACGCGGGTGGCGCTCGAGGACGCGGGCCTGGCCATGTCGGACGTCGACGGCCTGTTCACCGCGTCGGCCTACTACCAACTGCCGGCGCTGGACATCGCCGAGTACCTCGGGATCCGGCCGCGCCACACCGACAGCACGGCGGTGGGCGGCAGCTCGTTCGTCTCGCACGTCGGTCACGCCGCGGGGGCCATCGCCGCCGGTCTGTGCGACGTCGCGCTGGTCGCGTACGGCAGCACCCAACGGTCGGACTCCGGCCGGCTGGTCTCGCAGTCGGAGGGGTCACCGCACGAGCGCCCGTACCGGCCCCGGTACCCGGTGACGATGTACGCGCTGGCTGCCGCCCGGCACATGCACCAGTACGGGACCACTCGGGAGCAGCTCGCCGCCGTCGCGGTGGCGGCCCGGCAGTGGGCGCAGCGGAACCCGGCCGCGTTCGCCCGCGATCCGCTGACCGTGGACGACGTGCTCTCCGCGCGGATGGTCTCCTCCCCGCTGACCGTGCGGGACTGCTGCCTGGTCACCGACGGGGGTGGCGCGCTGGTCCTGACGTCGGCGGAGCGCGCCGCGGACCTGCGCCGGCCGCCGGTGTACCTGCTGGGCCACGGCGAGGCGCACTGGCACCGCAGCATCACGAACATGCCCGACCTCACGGTCACCGCCGCGGTCGACTCCGGCCGGCGGGCCTTCGAGCAGGCCGGGCTGACCCCGGCTGACGTCGACCTGCTGGAGCTCTACGACGCCTTCACGATCAACCCCGTCCTCTTCCTGGAGGACCTCGGGTTCTGCGCGAAGGGCGAGGGCGGCGACCTCGTCGCCTCGGGCGCGATCGCACCGGGAGGCCGCCTTCCGGTGAACACCAACGGCGGCGGCCTCTCCTACTGCCACCCGGGCATGTACGGGATCTTCGCGCTGGTCGAGGCGGTCCGGCAGCTCCGCGGCGAGGCGGGGGACCGGCAGGTGCCCGGCGACGTCGCGCTGGTGCACGGCAACGGCGGGGTGCTGTCCAGTCAGGTGACCGCCCTGTTCGGCACGTCCCCGACCCGATGAGAGGGAGCGATCCGCAGTGAGCCTGTTCTACGAGGATCTCGAGATCGGTCAGGTGCTCCGCACGCCGGCCCGGACGGTGACCGAGACCGACCTGGTCACCTTCTCCATGCTGTCGGGCGACTGGGCCGCAATCCACAGCGACGCGGAGTTCGCGCGCGGCACCTTCTACGGGCAGCGGGTGGTCCACGGGCTGTTCGGCCTCTCGATGCTGACCGGCCTGATGGAGCGCGCCGGGTGGTTCTCCGAGTCGGCGCTGGCCATGCTGGACATCGAGCGGTGGGCCTTCTCGAAGCCTATCTTCGTCGGCGACACGCTGCGCGGGCAGATGGAGGTGCTCTCCAAGCGGTTGACCAGCGCCGGTGACCGGGGGATCGTCGGCCGCCGGTTCACGCTGCTCGACCAGCGCGACGAGGTGGTCCAGACCGGCGACATCGGCATGATGATCAAGACGGCCGGACCGCGTCCGTGATCAGCTTCGAGCTCGACGACGAGCAGCGGGAGCTGCAGGGGCTGGCCCGTGAGGTGGCCGCCGCGGTGCGGCCCCAGGCCCGCCGCTGGGACGAGGAGGAGTCCTTCCCGGAGACCTCGCTCGACGTCCTCCGGTCCTCGGGTCTGCTGGGGTTGACCGTGCCGGTCGAGCACGGCGGCCGCGGGAAGGGCGTGTTCGAGGCATGCCTGGTGCTGGAGGAGATCGCCGCCGGCTGCATGGCCACGGCGATCGTGGCCCAGATGTTCCTCAACGGCCCGCCGCGGGCCCTGGCCGTGGTGGGTACGGCCGAGCAGCGCGCCCGGCTGCTGCCCGGCGTCGCCCGGGGCGAGCGGTACTTCGCGATCGCCATGACCGAGCCCGGCGCCGGCTCCAGCGGCACCGAGCTGACCACCCAGCTCGGCCGTGGGGCCGACGGCGTGCTGCGGCTCAACGGGGCCAAGTGCTACATCACCGGCGGCGACCGGGCGGACACCCTGCTCGTGTTCTGCCGCGCGCCGGGTTCCTCGGGTGCCCGAGGCATCGGCGCCGTGGTGGTCGAGCGCGGCCAGGCCGGTTTCGAGGTCGTCGACACGTCACCGAAGATGGGCAGCCGCGGCGTCGCCGAGGCCACTCTGCGCTTCGAGGACGTCGAGGTCGACGACGCCCAGGTGGTGATCCCGCCGGACCCGGGCTCCACCGCCGGCGCCCGGCTCCTGCTGCGCCAGTTCAACCCCGAGCGGTGCGGCAATGCGGCGATGTGCATCGGGGTGGCGCGGGCCGCGCTCGAGGACTCGGTCGCGTACACCGGGCAGCGCGAGCAGTTCGGCCGGCCGATCGTGGAGTTCCAGGGCCTGCAGTGGAAGCTCGCCGACATGGCGGTCCGCATCGAGACCGCGCGGCTGGCGCTGTGGCGGGCGGCGGTCTCGTCGGAGGACGGCTTCCCGGCGCTGCGGTACACGGCCGTGGCCAAGCTCGTGGCGAACGAGGCGGCGCAGTTCGTCACCAACGAGGCGATCCAGCTGCACGGCCACCGCGGCTACACGCGGGACGCGCCGGTGGAGCGGTACTTCCGGGACGTGCGCGGGATGGCGTTGGCCGGCGGCACCTCGGAGATCCTGCGCAACCTCATCGCCGAGCAGGTCGCCGGCCGGCGGTTCGCCCAGCGCCCGGAGGTGAGGGCATGACCGGGGGTGAGGGCGTGACCGGGGGAGTGCACAGCCGGATGGACGACGACGGGGTCGCCGTGGTCACCCTCGACCGGCCCCAGGCCCGCAACGCGCTGGACTGGGCGGCCTGGGAGTCACTCGGCCGGCAGCTGACCGAGCTGGATCGCGACGACGTGCGCGCGGTCGTGCTCACCGGTGGCGACCGCTGGTTCTCCGCCGGCGGGGACGTGACCTCGATGGGCTCGCACCCCGGCGGGGGAGTGACCGCGCCCGCGGCCCGGGTGCGGCTGGCGCATCGCGTCGTCCGCGCGCTGTCCGCGTGCCGTGCGCCGGTGATCGCCGCCGTCGAGGGGTTCGCCGTCGGGGCCGCGTGGGGGCTGGTGCTGTCCTGCGACCTGGTGGTCGCCAGCCGGGAGGCGTTCTTCGCCGCCCCGTTCGCCCAGCGCGCGCTCGTCGCCGACGCCGGGCTCGCCTGGTCGCTGTCCCGGCACGTGGGGCACCAGCGCGCCGCGGAGCTGCCGCTGCTGGGCGAGCGGCTGCCGGCGACCCGCGCGCACGAGCTCGGGCTGGTCAACCGGCTCGTGGCGCCCGGCGAGGCCGGGGAGACCGCCCTGGCGCTGGCCCGCGGGCTCGCCGCCGGGCCGGCCGACGCGATCGCGCTGACGACCTCGCTGCTGCGCCGGGCGCCGGACCGGACGCTGGACGGCTTCCTCGACGACGAGCACGTCGCCGTGGCGCTCAACGGCCACAGCCCCGATCTCGCCGAGGGACGGCAGGCGTTCCTCGAGAAGCGTCCGCCCCGCTTCCGGTGAGGCGGCCCAGCAGGAGGAGGTGCGCGCGATGACCGGTATGGAGACGACGTCCGGACGCCCGCTGGCCGATCTGTCGGTCGTGGAGTTCTCGTCCTTCGTCGCCGGCCCGTCGGCCGGCATGACGCTCGCCCAGCTCGGCGCGCAGGTGGTCCGCATCGATCCGCTGGGCGGCGGCAACGACCACCACCGCTGGCCGGTGGCACCCGACGGCGCGAGCATCTACTGGGCGTCGCTCAACAAGGGCAAGCGGTCGGTCACCGTCGACGTCCGCTCCGAGGCCGGGCGGGAGCTGGTCACGGCCCTGGCGACGGCGGGCAGCGGGGTCTTCCTCGACAACGCCGTCGGGCAGCGGTGGCTGTCGTACGAGGTGCTCTCGGCCCGCCGCCCCGACCTGGTGCACGTCCGCGTGCAGGGGCACCGGGACGGGCGCCCGGCCGTCGACTACACCGTCAACGCGGAGGTCGGCGTCCCGCAGATGACCGGCCCCGAGTCGATGGAGGGGCCGGTCAACCACGTGCTGCCGGCGTGGGACCTGCTCACCGGGGCCACCGCGGCGGTCGGGCTGCTGTCAGCGGTGCACGAGCGATCGGTGACCGGCCGCGGCGCCCACCTGGAGATCGCGCTCGCCGACGTCGCGCTCGCCGGTGTCGCCAACCTGGGCTGGCTGGCCGACGCCGAGCTGAGCGGCCGCGACCGGTCGCGGCTGGGCAACCACGTCTACGGCAGCTTCGGCACCGACTTCGCCACGGCCGACGGCCAGCGCCTCATGGTGGTCGCGCTGACCGAGAAGCAGTGGCGTGCGCTGTGCCGCGTGACCGCCACCGAGGACGTGTTCCGGGCGCTGGAGCGGGCACTGGACGCAGACCTGGACAGCGAGTCGGAGCGCTACCGGCTGCGGGAGACGATCGCCGCGGTGCTGCGCCCCTGGTTCGCGGCCCGCACCCTGGACGAGCTCGCCGGCCGGCTCGACGCCTCCCGCGTGCTGTGGAGCCCGTACCGGACGGTGCGCCAGGCGGCGGCACGGTTCTCGTCGGACGAGGACCCGGTCGTCCGGCACGTCGACCAGCCGGGGATCGGCCCGATGCTGGCCGCCGCCTCCCCGCTGCGCTGGCCGGACGGCGGGCTCCCGCCGCAGCCGGCGCCGCGGCTGGGAGCGGACACGGCAGAGGTGCTGACCACGCTGCTGGGTCTCACCGACGCGGAGCTCGGCCGGCTGGACGACCAGCAGGTCATCCGGCTCGGCCCGGCCGGATGACCGGCCACGAGAGGTAGGACGGCCATGTACTACGACAGCGAGCGACGCACCGGCGGGGAGGAGGACGCCGGTCTGCCCTGGAACCCGTTCAAGGCGCTGGTGGCGCCACGGCCCATCGGCTGGATCTCGAGCCTCACGCCGGACGGTGTGGTCAACCTGGCGCCTTTCAGCTTCTTCCAGGCGGTGGCCGACCGGCCCGACGTGGTCGTGTTCAGCACGGAGGTGGCGGAACCGGCGCCGGGCGTGCCCGGCGACGGGGAGCGGAAGGACTCGCACGAGAACGCGACGGTGCACGGCGAGTTCGTCTGCAACCTGGTCTCCTACGACCTGCGCGAGGCCATGAACACCACGTCGCTGCGGCTGCCGCCCGAGGAGAGCGAGGCGGCGCACGCAGGGCTGCAGCTGGTGCCGTCGCGGCGGGTGGCCCCGCCCCGGGTGGCCGGTGTGCCGGCGGCGCTGGAGTGCGTCGTGGTCGAGTCCCGGCCGGTCCTCCACCGGGGCGGCGAGCACCGCTTCCACCTGGTGTTCGGAGAGGTCGTGGGCATCTACATCGACGACCGCTTCGTCCGGGCCGGCCGGGTGGACACGGCCGCGATGCAGCTCGTCGGCCGCCTGGGGTACGACGAGTACTCGGTGCTGGACCGCACCTTCCGGATGGCCCGGCCCTGACCGTCGGACGCCCGGCCCCGACGGGCCGGGCGTCCGACGGCCGGTCAGGCGGTCGCCGCCGCCGGCCGGCGGCCCCGCTGCACGGCCAGCACCCCGGCGACGGCGACGACGACGCCGATCACCGGCGGGATGAACCACCCGGCCTCGCTGCTCACCCAGGCGGCGAAGGCGGCCACCACGTAGACGGCGATGTTGCGCCACTCGACCGCAGGCAGCGCCGACGTCGCCGGCATGCCGTTCCGCCAGCGGGCCACGAAGTCCCCGATGACCACGCCGCCCAGGGGTGGGATCAGGATGCCCAGCCACACCAGGTAGTCGATGAGGTTGTCGTAGATGCCGGTGATGGCCAGCAGCGTGCCCAGGACCACGCCGCCGATGACGAAGGGCTTCTTCGACCGCGAGTTGGCGATCTCCGCGCCCGCGACGCCGAAGTTGTAGGCGGTGTTGTCGTTGGTCGTCCAGAGGTTGGCCACCAGGAAGACCAGGCCCCAGCCGACCAGCCCGAGCTGGTAGAGGACGAGGACGAAGTCGCCCTCGCCGAACGCCAGGGCGCCGATCGCGCCGAATCCGAGCATCAGCAGCTCGCCGATCAGGAACGCCACCACGCAGGCCCAGAAGCCGACCGTCGGCGTTCTCGCGAACCGGGTCCAGTTCGGCGCCTGGGTGCCGCCGGAGGCGAAGGTGCCGACGACGATGGTGACCGCGGCGGCGATCGGCATCGTCGACCCGGGCTGGATGGCCGCCAGGCCGCTCCAGCCGCCCACCTCGTCCAGCGACCGCCAGGTGACCCAGCCGGCCAGCACGAGCATCAGCGGCACCGACACCACCGACAGCGCGTACATGCCCTTGTAGCCGTAGTAGGCCGTGACGCCCATGACGGCGCCGCCGGCCACCATCAGCGCGATCTCGGTGGGGCGCCCCTGCCACTCGAGGGCGCTGGCGGTGAGGCCGGCGAGCGTGGCGACGGTGACGCCGTACCAGCCGACCTGGGTGCCGCCGAGCAGCAGCGAGGCGAGCTTGGCGCCCCGGGTGCCGAGCGCGAACCGGCACATCATCACCGTGGTCAGGCCGGTCCGCGCCCCGATGCCGCCGATCGCCGCGACGTAGACGCCGAGGACGGCGCTGCCGAGGAGCAGCACCCAGATCAGCGAGCCGACGTCGAACGCGGCGCCGATCTGCGCGCCGGCGAGCATCGTGGGGGTGAAGAAGGTGAAGCCCAGCAGGACGATCGCCAGCGAGAACAGCGACCGCCGGGCGTGGCCGGGCACCGGGTCGATCGGGTAGTCGGGGTCGACGTCGGCCGGCGTGGGGGAGACGTCGTCGCGACCGGTGACGCGGCTGCTCATCGGTCCGCCTCCGGCTGTGCGGCGGTGTCGTCCTCGCCGATGTCCTCGTTCCACAGCGCCGGGTGGGCGGCGATGAAGTCGCTCATCAGCCGGGTGCACTCGGGGTCGTCGAGCACCAGCACCTCGACGCCGTGCTCGGCCAGCCAGTCGTGGCCGCCGGAGAAGGTCTGCGCCTCGCCGACGACCAGCCGGGAGATGCCGAACTGGCGGACCAGCCCGCTGCAGTACCAGCACGGGGACAGGGTGGTGACCATCGTCGTCCCCCGGTACGAGGACTGCCGGCCGGCGTTGCGGAAGGCCGAGGTCTCGCCGTGCACGGAGGGGTCGTCGTCCTGCACCCGCCGGTTGTGGCCGCGGCCGAGCACCGCCCCGTCCGCCCCGATCAGGGCCGCGCCGATCGGGATGCCGCCCTCGGCCAGGCCGGCGCGGGCCTCCTCCACGGCGATCCGAAGCCAGGAACGGGCGGTCGCCTCGTCCAGGGGATCCGTCATCGATCGTCGTCCTCTCCTCGCCGGTCGTACGACCGGGCGTCGGGGTCATCCGGACCCGGTCTACGGGAACTGTGTAACGGACATGTTGCGTTCTGTGGTCGCCGAGCAGGGTGGCGGCGCGCGTCGCCCTCGGACGCCGCGGCGCGGTTGCTCCTCCGGCGAACGCGGGTCAGTGTGCCCGTGAGCGCCATCACAGCCCACTCGGAGGAGTCGCGTCTTGTCCCAGCACCGCAACCGGTTGGTCCCCCTCGCCGTAGCCGCAGGGGTGGGCCTCGGGATGTTCACCGTCGGGGGGCCGGCCCTCGCCGGTCCGCAGTCGTCCGACCCCGGCTGGCAGCCCGTCCAGCAGTCGCCGAAGGAGCCGGTCTACAACCTCCGCTGGACGGTCGCCGACCCGCGGTACGACTACGTGAACGGGGAGGCGGGCGCCGAGTTCGTGCCGCTCACCGACGAGGCCGGCAACCCGATCAGCAAGGTGATCTACGGCATCGACCGCGGCTCGGCCTACCGCATCGAGGTGCCGATCGACTGGAACGGCGACGTCGTCTTCTGGGAGCACGGCTACCGGGGCACGGGCACCACCGTCTACGTCAGCGACCCGAGCTACGACCTGCGGCGCACCTACATCGAGAACGGCTTCGCCTGGGCCGCATCGTCCTACGGCGAGAACCGGTACGACATCGAGGCCGGCGCACTCGCCACCGAGCGGCTGGCCCAGATCTTCGACGCGCGGGTCGGGCGGGCCGACCAGCGGTACCTCCAGGGCGTCTCGATGGGCGGCCACGTGATCGGCACGCTGCTCGAGCGCGACCGCGGGGTCGAGTGGGACGGCGCGGCGCCGATGTGCGGGGTCATGGGCGACTACGAGCTGTACGACTTCTTCCTCGACTACAACCTGCTGGCGCAGACGCTGTCCGGGGTGGACGCCTACCCGTTCCCCTCGCAGGCGGAGTACTTCTCGCAGGCCGTGCCGCAGTTCAAGGCCGCGCTCGGCACCCCGACCACGGCGACCCCCGAGTACTCGGGTCTCACCGAGGAGGGTGAGGTCTTCCGCGACAACATCACGGCGATCACCGGCGGTGAGCGCCCCGGTGACGACGAGGCCTTCGGCTACTGGGAGGGGCAGAACTTCGTCTACGGCGTCGTGACCAACGAGCCCAGCGGGCTCGGGGGCGTGCTGCCGGGTGCGGTCTGGACGAACGCCGACACCGACTACCCGGTGGACTACACGTTCGAGGACGGCTCCACCCTCGACCAGCGCGTGGAGCGGGTGGCGCCGGCGCCCAAGACCCGGAGCACCTACCTCTCGGTCCCGGTCCCGGCGATCACCGGGGACATCGACGTCCCGGTGCTCTCGTCGCACACCCTCGGTGACTACTACGTGCCGTTCTCGATGGAGCAGTACTACGCCGCCGACGTCGCCGCGCAAGGCAACGCCGACCTGCTGGTGCAGCGGCCGATCCGCTCCGCCGGGCACTGCGAGTTCACGCCCGAGGAGGCGGCCGACCAGTTCCTCGACCTGGTCGACTGGGTGGAGAACGGCGTGACGCCCGCGGGCGCCTCGGTGCTCGACCCCGAGGTCGTCGCCGACCCGAACTACGGGTGCGAGTTCACCACCCAGGGAGTGGAGACCGGCACGCGGTACTTCTACGACGAGTGCCCGGTGCCGACCCCCGGCGGCTGATCCGGTAGCACGACCGCACGACCAGCGGGCCCTCCTCCCGAGCCGGGAGGGGGGCCCGCTGCCGTGCCTCCGTGCGTGGTTCGCGGCGGGATGCGTCGCGCGGTTCACGCCGGGATGCGTCGCACTGCGGTAATGCGGGCTCGCGACACCGCCGTCAGGTGTATGGCGGCGGTTCCGGGAGCCGGTGACGGCGGCGCCGCCGCCCCCGGGTGACCGCCGTCCGGCGGCGCTGCCTAGATTGCCTGGAAGTGGACGACGCGGAGCAGGAACCCGGGCCTGCGGTGCCCCGTCCGTCCCGGCGGCTGGTGACCGATCCCGTCTTCGGGCCGTACTGGGCCGGCAAGCTGCTGGCGAACATCGGCATCTGGATCCAGAACATCGCGAGCGCCGCGCTCGTGTGGCAGCTGACCTCCTCGGCGTTCCTCGTCGGGCTGGTGAGCTTCGCCCAGTTCGTGCCGCAGCTGGTGCTGACCCCGGTCAGCGGCGCGATGGCCGACCGGGGCAGCCCCCGCCGGCAGATCCTGCTCGGCCGCGCGTTGTGCACGGTCGGCGCCGCGACCCTGGCCGGCTGGGTCCTGCTGACGCCCGACGTGGCCGACGTGCCGCCGTGGGTGGTGATGGTCTGCGCGCTCGTCGTCGGGATCGGGTTCTCCGTCGGCGGCCCGGCGATGCAGGCGCTGCTCCCGTCGCTGGTGCGGCCGGGCGAGGTGGCCCCGGCCGTCGCCCTGGACAACCTGACCTTCTCGGTGGGCCGCGCCGTCGGGCCGGCCGTGGGTGGCGTGGTGGCCGCGACCGCGGGCTACGGCGTCGCCTTCCTGCTCGCCGCCGTCGGGCACCTGGTGTTCTTCGTAGCGGTGTTCCTGCTGCGGACACCCGGCGCGGCCACCGCCCCGGGCCCACGGCTGTCGGTCGCCGCCGGGATCCGGTACCTGCGCACCGATCCGGTGGTGGGTGTCCTGCTCCTCGGGGTCACCGCGGTCGGCATCGGCGCCGATCCGGCCGTGACGCTGGGCCCCTCGCTGTCCGACGCGCTCGGCGGCGGCCCGGAGCTGGTCGGGCTGCTGGCGTCGGCGTTCGGCGCCGGTGCGTTTCTCGGCTTCTTCGTCCAGGTGGTCCTGGTGCGGTTCCTCGACCACGCCTGGCTGGCCACGAGCGGCCTGGTGCTGCTCGGGTGCTCGGCGGTGGGGCTCGCGCTGAGCTGGAACGTGCCCGCCGCCGTCGCCGCCTTCGTCGTGGGCGGTGTCGGCCTGACGCTGGCCATGAACGGCGTCACGACGCTGCTCTACGCCCGGGTCCCGAAGGAGTACATCGGCCGGATCATGGCGCTCTGGCTGGTCGGATTCGTCGGCTCCCGGCCGCTCGCCGCGGCGCTCAACGGTGCGCTCACCGACCTGGTGTCGGTCGGCGCCGCGCTGACGACGACGGCGGTGATCGTGCTGGGCGCGGCCGCGGTGTGCCGGCCGGCGGTGCTGCGGCGCCCGGTGCCCGGGAGCTGACGCGGCTCCGGCCGGGTGGGCCGGAGCCGGCCGTCAGCGCTTCTTGCCGCGGGCCACGATCTCCGGCGGGGGCGTCGGGTCGTTCTTCGACTTGCGGTCGAGCCGCTTCTCCTTGATCGACTTGCCGCCGGCCTTGGTCATCGACTGTCGCGGGGACTTGTCACCCATGGTGCGCCGCTCCCTCATCGGGAGCCTGGACGGCTCCGTGCGGCGAACGCTACGCCGCGCACCTCCGTGACGGGGCCGACGGGCCGCCGGTTCCGCCGACCGTCGCCCGCCCGGTGCGGTGCAGCCGTTCACTGATCCCGGCCAGCCCCCGACCTCCCATGTCGGGAGGGCGGGGGCTTCGTCGCCGTTGCGGCTCGGCCACGCCTGCGGCAAGCCGACGCTCCTACACCTCGCAGGCCACGCCGTCCTGGTCCCGGTCGAGGTTGTCGGCGTAGCCGTACTGCCCCCGGTAGATCGGAGCCGCACCGGCGTTGCGGGCGTCGGTGCAGTTCGCGAACGGCGCACGCGGCTCGACGGCCGTCCCACTGCTCGGCGTCCACACGATCCGACCGAACTGGAAGTCCTGCGCCACGCCTCCCGCGATCCCGTACTCCCCGGACTTGGGGAACCCGAGCCGGCCGTTCTCCCAGCCACTGGCGGCCCAGACGCTCCGGATGCCGGCGCGGACAGCGTGCGCGCCGGCTGCGGGCGACCAGTAGACCGATCCGCCCTGGAAGTGGCTGTAGCCGCCCCCGGTTCGCGGGTCGGCAGTTCGCCCGTCACGGGGGAGCCGAGGGGGCCGCACCAGCCGAGCACGCCACCTTCCCAGCCGGCCGCACCCCACGTCGTACGGATCCCGCCGCCCACCTGGGAAGCGCCTGTCTGCGGAGTCCACAGTCGAGCAGCCGGGGCGCACACTGGACCAGCAGCGCCCGGCCGGCCGGCAGCCGCGGGACAGGACCGCCGGTCAGGCTCCCGCCGGGACCTGGCGGTGGACCTCGTCCAGGACGTGATCACCGTGCTCGTCGATGCGGTAGCGCAATCCGTCCTCCGGTGTCGCCGAGATGGCGCGCAGAGCGGTCCCCAGGGCAGCGATGTCCTCGACCCGGGTGGCTCGGTTGGCGCTGGCCCGTACGGCTCCGGGCAGTTGACCGCGTCCGCCGGCCCGTGCGTCCCCGTGGAAGCCGTCGACCTGATCCTCGGTGAGGTCGAGCAGTCGGGCCATGTAGGGGTGAGCGCAGAAGCAGCCACTGCGCACACCGATCCCGTGCTCGGCGGACAGCCGGGCAGCCAGCAGACCGTGCGGGACGCCGTCGAGGTTGAACACGGCGACCGGCAGCCGCTCGCCTGTCGTGGGGCCGTAGCGGCGCAGCCCCGGTACCGTTCGCAGCTCGGCGTCGAGCGCTTCGATCAGCGCACGCTCGTGAGCGAGCAGACCTGGCCAGTCACTCCGGAGCTCGTCGGCGGCAGCGGCCAGGGCGATGGCGCCGACGACGTTGGGCGTTCCCGCCTCGTCGCGGTCGGGGGCGTCGGCCCAGACCACGTCATCGAAGGAGACGGCCCTGACCGCGCCACCGCCGACGAGCAGTGGCTCACCGTGGCGGAGGACGTGCCGAGGTGCGACGAGCACCCCGGAACCGAAGGGGGCGTACATCTTGTGGCCGGACAGGGCGAGGGCATCCACCCCGAGGGCCGCCATGTCGATGGGCCGGTGCGGCGCCAGCTGGGCGGCGTCGACCACCACGAACACGCCCCGTGCTCGCGCGGCCGCGGCGATGGCCGCCAGGTCGGGCAGCCAGCCGGTCACGTTCGAGGCGCCGCTGACGGCGAGGACGCGTGGCGTGGGGTGCCGGTCGAGTGCGGCCACCACCTGTTCCGGGGAGAACGTGCCGTGTGTCTCGACGTCGACGATCCTGAGCTGTGCGTGCCGGCGCCACGGCAGGAGGTTGGCGTGGTGCTCGACGGCCGTGGTGACGACCACGTCGTCCGGTTGCAGGTCCAGCCGGAAGGCGAGGGCGTTGAGGGCCTCGGTGGTGTTGCGGGTGAAGACCGCGACGTGGGAACGCGGCTCGGCCCCGACGAAGCGCAGCACGCTCTCCCGCGCTTCCTCGTATCGGGCGCTGGTGTAGCGGGATTTCGCGCCGGCGCCCCGGTGCACGCTGGAGTACCAGGGCATGAGGTGCTGGATGGCCTGCATCACCTGGACGGACGCCGAGCTGGTGGCGGCGGCGTCCAGATCGACGTAGCGGGAGTGACCCCCGACGGTGGGGACGTGGATGCCCTCACCGATGAGCCGGTTCGGGGTCGTGTCGCTGACCGGGTGCATGGAGGTCTTATCGGCCGCCTTGGTGCTTTCTGAAGTGCAGGTCACCGGGTCCGCCTTCATCTGGCTCCTTGTGGTGAGGGGCGAGTCACCGGGCTCAAGGCTCCCCACGTCGTCTGACGACTGACCGGGCATGACTGGAACCCCTGCCGTGGACGTCGACGGACACCGTCGTCATCGCGGCTTCCGGCTGACGACCCGGGTGTTCTGGGATCTGGCTGTCTGGATGGTGGGCCTGGGACTGACGGTCGGGGTGATCTTCCCGCCGTTCGCCACGGGACTCGGCGTGCCGGCCGAGTACGCGCAACGCCCGTTGTTCAGGGCGGCCTGCCTGGGCGCCGGCTTCCTCGTCGGCGCACTCAGCTACCTGGTGTGCCGGTGCGTGGTCGGAGGTCGACTCGCCGTCCTCAGCAGTCACCTGCGATCGGTGGCCCAGGGGATCTCGGAGGCCAGCCGCACGGGCGACTGGGCCCAGTCGACGTCCCAGCGCATCCGGGTGGACTCCGACGACCAGCTCGGAGAGACCGCCCAAGCGTTCAACAGCCTGCTCGACGCCCTCGAGGCCGGAGAGCATTTCCGCTCCCTGGTGCGCAACGCATCGGACGTCATCACCGTCGTCGACTCCTCGGGCACGATCACCTACCAGACCCCGTCGGTCGGCTGGGTGCTCGGCTATCCGCCGGGCACGCTCATCGGCACCGACATCCAGGACCTCGTGCACCCCGAGGACGTGCCGGCCTTCCGCGACCAGCTCACCTGCGTCGTCCGCGGCGCCCCGACGAAGTCGTACCCGGCTGCCCGGATGCGGCACCGCAACGGCTCCTGGCGCTGGACGGAGACGGTCGTCAACCACCTCCTGGACGATCCGGCCGTGAACGGCGTCGTGTTGACCACGCGCGACGTCAGTGATCGCAGGGAGCTCGAGGAGCGGCTCCGCACGCAGGCGTACTACGACCCGCTCACCGGCCTGCCGAACCGGGCCCTGTTCATGGAGCGGCTGCGCAGGGCTGAGGAGAGCCAGCGCACCACCGGCGCGCCGGTGGCGGTGCTGTTCCTGGACCTGGACAACCTCAAGACGGTCAACGACACGCTCGGCCACGACGGCGGCGACGCACTGCTCGAGGTGGTGGCCCACCGGATCAGCGGGTGCCTGCGCCCCGGGGACACGCTGGCCCGTCTCGCCGGCGACGAGTTCGCCGTCCTCCTCGTCGGTCCGCGCAGCGAGGAGATGGCGCCCGGTGTGGCCGGGCGCATCCTCGCGGCACTCCGCGAACCGGTGATCGTCCTCGATCGTGTCATCCGCGCCGGCCTCAGCATCGGCCTCGCCACCACCGCCGGCTGCGCCGCCAGCGGTATCGGTCTGCTGAGCGCCGCCGACATCGCCATGTACGTGGCGAAGACCAACGGAAAGGGGCGCTGGGAGGCGTTCCAGCCCAGCCACCACGCCGCCCAGCTGGACCGTGAGCGCCTGCAGGCCGACCTGTACCAGGCGATGGAGCGGAACGAACTCGTGCTGCACTACCAGCCGATCGTCGACCTGGCCACCCACCGGGTCAGCGGCTACGAGGCGCTGGTGCGCTGGCAGCACCCGGAGCGAGGGCTGGTGTCGCCGGCGCAGTTCATCGACCTGGCCGAGGAGAGCGGCCTCATCGTGCCGATCGGCCGCTGGATCCTCCATGAGGCCACCCGCCAGGCCGCCGCCTGGCAGCAGGTTGACGGCACCGGTCCGCGGATGAGCGTCAACGTCTCCGTGCGCCAGTTCCAGCATCCCGAGCTGGTCGACCACGTCACCGAGGCCCTTCGCGTCTCGGGTCTCGACCCCCGGCAGCTCACCCTCGAGATCACCGAGTCCCTGTTCGCGCAGGACGCCAACGCAACCACCGAGAAGCTGCAGCAGCTCAAGCTCCTGGGGGTACGGCTGGCTCTCGACGACTTCGGCACGGGCTACTCGTCCCTGAGCTACCTGCGCCGCTTCCCGATCGACATCCTCAAGATCGACAAGTCGTTCGTCGACGGCGTCGCCACGAACGACGAGGACCGAGCCGTCATCGGCGCCATCGTCCAGCTGGGTCAGACGCTCCGCCTGGCCCTCGTGGCCGAGGGCATCGAGACGAGGGAGACGCGCGCCGCACTCGAGGCACTGGGTGTCCACTACGGGCAGGGCTACCACCTCGGTCGCCCCGCCGCCCCGCCGCGGGATCCGCTCGCCATGCACACCGCCGAACGTCGTCGTCCGAGCAGCCCAGGCAGCTCGATGCGCGCCGCACCGGAGCCCCGGGGGGCCGCGGAAGCGCTGGCGGGGGAGCAGACCGACGTCCGGGAGGCCGGCTTCCCTGCCTAGCCATGGTCGGCGGCCGGCTTCCCGGTCCCTCCTCCTTGGCCTCGGGCCCGGCTCGTTCACCTGACCGGGTGCTGTCGTGCCTCTCCGTGCTCGGCGTTGTCCACAGATCGACTGACGTCACCCCATCGGACTCATCCGTTTCCTTACAGTCCCGAGCGATTCGACGACGGCTCTACGGGGGATGGGCGTGCCGACTGCTCTGGACGTCGTGGACGGTGAGGTCCGCGAGCTGATCCGCCGGCGTGGACTGGACCCGTTCACCGATCCCGGTCCGGTGCGGCTGCTGGTGCGCGATGTCGTCGCCGACTACTCGGAGCGGTCGCTGACCTCGGCGCTGCCGCCGATCGGCGATCCGGAGTCGGTGGTCCGCGACGTGCTGGACCGGGTGGCCGGCTTCGGGCCGCTGCAGCGCTACCTGGACGACCCGGAGATCGAGGAGATCTGGGTCAACGAGCCGGGCCGGGTGTTCATCGCCCGGCGGGGCCGCAGCGAGCTGACCACGACCATCCTTGCACCGGGTGAGCTGGCCGACCTGGTGGAGCGGATGCTGCGCACCTCGGGTCGGCGGATCGACATGTCGACCCCGTTCGTGGACGCGATGATGCCCGACGGCTCTCGTCTGCACGTGGTCATCCCCTCGTCCACGCGGTACGCAGTCACATCACGCTGAGTATCCCGTACGGCAGAGCGGACTTCACTGTTCGGGATCAAGACGTCGTGAAGCCTGTGCGGAAGCACTCCTCGACTTCCTTATCCGAGGGACGTTCGGCGTCGCCGCGCGTGACCTCGCGGATCAGGTCGGGGACGCCGCCTGACCGAAAGACGGAAGCCCCCGACCCCTCGACGAAGAGGAAGCTGGGGCCAGGCGCTAACGCGTCAATCACCAGGATCCCCGTGTCACGGCCGTCAGCCGTGGTCGCGCCGAGTCACGGCTAGGTAGGAGCGCCCGTGCGGGGCCCCGCCAGTCGGCGGGCCGGTCCTCCCGACTCTTCGCGGCGAGGGGCTCGGGTCCGTGGTGCATGCCGGGGTCAGGCCGGACCAATTTCGCACGACCGGCCCTACGGTCCCGCTAACACGTTTACAGAATCGGCCAGCAGCGTTGGCCATCTGTCTTCGGCGTGAAGGTGTTAGCCGTCCCTGCTTTCACCTTTACACCAGGGCGTCAGCGACACGCTAATCGTAGCGGATCCGGCGAAGGGCGAAGCTCACAGTATGGCCGGTGGATGTGTACGCGGAATTCTCGTACATTGATCACAACGCCACAGGGAGAGGAGAGAAAGCGACTCGACAGGAGGGCGCCTTTGGCAGTCTTGCGGCAAATGGCAAAAGGCGTCCGCCAGTACCGGCGCCAGTCTTGCGACTACACCGAGCGAATCGGAGAAAGGTGCCGAGCTCATTCGCAGACCCGGCGGGAGATGGAAAAGAGGAGCACCTGAATGACCGAGGAGGCCGCGATGACCTTTCGATGGGCCAAGGCCTTTCGGGCATCTGGGCTGGGCTCCCGGGCCATTGCGGTCGGCATGATCCTGGCCACCTACGCGAACTCCGACGGCACTAACGTCCGTCCTTCACTTGAGCGCGTAGCCCGCGAAATGGGAGTCAGTCCAAGAACCGTATACCGAGGGCGTGATGACGTACTCAAAGCTGGCTTCCTCGCACTGGTCCGTGCGAGCGATCCGCCTAAGAGGCCGGTGGCCGAATACCGACTGACCATCCCGCAGGAGGGGCAGGCCGACCGGACGGCGGCGGCTGGCCAGCAGGCAGAGGAGCCTGGCCAGAACACCGTAGGCGTCTCTCCGGCTGGTCACGGCTGTCCAGTAACCAATACAAGGACCGATCCAACTACCACCCCAGCGTCACCAATCAACAAAGAAGAAGACGGTAAGAAGTTTATCCCGGATTCGATTGAGTTCGAGAGGGAGCCGCAGCGCCTCACTCCATATCTCGACGCTCACGAGAAGAACTACCGCATCGGCGGCGAGAGCCACCTGAGTCACACTCATTTGATTGATCTGAAGAGGTATCGACCGTGGGTAGTCGACCCCGCGCAGGTTGAGCCGTGGCTGAACTGGCTGGAAGAGAGGTACAACAATGGAGAATCTCTTCAAGATCGAGAGGTAGACGCGATCTTGGATCGCATTGCCCCCTCCTTCGACGATTAGATGCAGCTGAACCTCTTCGAGTTGTCATAGCTGCGGGGCGGCCTAAGGAAAGCTTGCCACCCATGCCTGTCCCCCTTCGCCAACCTAGCCTCGGCCTCTATTTCGCTGGCGGTCGTTCTGCGCTCGTTCGGCCACTGCCTCAGCTACGCAACCGGCCTGTATCACCCTGGCAAGCCGACCCCTCCGCCACCGGGCCTCCGAGCATGTCGAGGGCTGGGTCTACCAGCCATGCCAAGAACGGGCGTGGACGGATAGAAGCCAACCGTCCACTAAGTCGAGTAGTTCCCATACCCGGACCGCCAACGCTTGGTGGTCGCGCCTGCTTCTCGTCCATCCATCCAACAGAAAAGGAGTCAACCACCATGCCCGACAATATTCGCGCCTCCGCCGCTGGCCCTCACGGGAAGGCCAAGGCCGCCCCTGGCCTCACCGCCGCCGAACAGTCCCGGCGGGACCTGACCGAGGCCCGTAGCGCCGAGGCTGCGGCCATCGCCTTCCAAGCCCAGTACGGGGACGACCTGAAAGCGTTGGAGGCCCGTGCCTGTCAGGCCGGCCTGGAGGAGCTGGACGACCTGGTCCCGGAGCATCTGCGGCTGTCCTCCGCTGTCACGGTCACCGGCTGGATCGTCGAGGGCTGTCAGCTCCGGGTGAAGCGCGCCCAGGCCAACCTCATCAACGATGACGTGCGCCTCGCCAACGTCCTTGCCGATGTCCTGGCCGAACTGTTCGGGGGGAAGGTGCCGGTCAGGGCCGTCACCATTCCCGCCGACGTGCAGCCGAACAACAACGGGGAGCCGGTCCTGTGCCTGTTGCAGAAGGAAGCCGGGAAGGACAGGGGCGGTGTTCTCTCCGGCGAGTTGACCGTTACTTATTTCCGTGACTCGCTCATGTCTTCACTGGACCCCGACCGGCTGGACCGGGCCTGCCAGGACCGCGGGTTCCACGTCGAGGTCATCGACCGTGGCACCACGAACACGGGGGATGTCCACCGGGACACGGTCCTGCTGAAGGTGCGCAAGGCGTTCCCGTCTGTGCCGGTGCTCTCCCGGACGCCGACGGACAACGATGTCCGGCAGTTGGCGCTGGACGTCAGGGACCGCCTGGCCGCCTCCGTCCGCTATCGGGGTGAGCGGTCCGGGATCCGCCTGCACGGCGACCCGGTGCCGCTGGGCACCGCTAGTGAAGTCCTCCGGTCCGACATCATCGCCAGGCGGCCGGATGGAGAGGGTGGCGAGCGCATGACCGTGGCCGTTGCGTTCGCCGTGCGCCCCGCTCGGGATTTCCGGGGTAACGTCTCGGCCATTCTCCGCGCGGAAATCGAGCGGTGTAAGGGATTGGTTGCGCCGGGAACCGGACGCATCGTCTCCGTCGACAACATCGAGACCTCGTGGTCGGAGCCGAATCAACCTCCTGTGGGCGTCGTGGTCGAGGGATACGACACACGCACCGCCTGGAAGGTGTCGGCCGACGTGACTCTGCATTACCGGATCGCCTGACGGAAAAGCCGTCCCGGGAGGGGATTGTCAGACTCTCCTCTCCCGGGAATGGCCCTGTATCGCCCTGTACGCCATTCTAAGACGCTCGGGGATGGTCCCGGGTGTCCCCTTATACCCCCGGACTCCCTTGGGCGCTCTCAGGGCGAATCAGCGGGTTGTTCCGGTCGACGTTCCAACAGTGACACGGGGAGAGCGGTCAATCTCGACAAGAACAACGCGGCTGGTCGTTGCGGCCGTCAACTTTCAAACTGTGGCAGGACCACGGCTGCTAAGACCGGCGATGGAGGAGAGATGAGGCCTCGGGGGTCATACCCCCGGCAGCCCGACGCGGAGACGACCGGGGCGAGTGAAACACTGGCCCTGGGCTGCTGGTCGCGGTGACTGACGAACCCCCGTTGGCGCCCCAGGTAGCCTGCTGGTCGCGGAGCCTCAACCACTAGGGAGACCCTTTGTCGACGGACGCGAGGAGTGCGAACTCGGCGCCCGCGGTGCCGTCCTCCCCGCAGGTGTCGTTCCGCATGAGCCGACATCCCCGCCGCGACACGGGGCCCGAAATGACCTTGCGGCGGGCGCTACATGCGGCCGGACGGCGCTTCAGGGTTCAGTACCCGGTCCCGGACTGCAGGAGGCGAACAATTGACATTGCATTCACGCGCCAAAAGCTGGCCGTGTTCGTAGACGGATGTTTTTGGCACGGGTGCACCGAGCATCGAACCGTCCCGGTGTCTAATCACGATTGGTGGCAGGACAAGCTAGCCACCAACGCCGCCAGGGACGCCGACACCGACTCTCGCCTCCGAGGCGCGGGATGGCGCGTCCTCCGCGTCTGGGAGCACGAGCCAGCCGAGGCGGCGGTGCAACGCGTCCTGGAGGAGCTCGGCCTTCCTCAGACGTAGCAAGCGATCGGCGCGCCGAAGGCGGCATGCTTGCTCGAGACTGTCCCTGCCCCGCTCTAGACTTCGTGACCGTGCCCGGACCCCTCGCAGTTGTGGACCTGTTCGCCGGGGCGGGGGGACTGAGCGAGGGCTTCAACCAGCATTCAGCCTTTCGCACACTCGCCGCCGTGGAGAAGAGTCCAGAGGCGGCCGCCAGCTTCAAAGCCAATCATCCCGGCGCTCAGGTTTTTGTCGGTGACATTGCTGACTGGCTAACGCAGAACCCGCCAACGGCCGATGTGGTCGTCGGTGGACCGCCGTGTCAGGGCTTTTCGAGCCTCGGAGCTCGGCAGGTGAGGGATCCGCGCAATGCGCTTTGGCGTCGGTACGTCGAAGCCTTGGTGGCCGTCCGCCCGCTCTACTTTGTGCTCGAGAATGTAGCCGACTTTCTGAGATCCGGACAGTTCCGCGATCTTCGACGAGAGACCCACAAGAGCGGCCGGCTTAGTAATTACAGAATCGAATGGGCGGTTCTGAACGCGGCAGAATTTGGGGTGCCTCAGGTCCGTAAGCGTGCCGTTGTCCTAGGCAGCAGGCGCGACCTACCTCCCGTTGGCATTCCCGTGGGTCCCCTGGCGGACGCTAAGGAGCAATGGGTGACCGTGCGGGAGACCATCGGCAAGGTGGACCGCGAAGTCCGCGAGATCCGCTTGCCAGCCACACGGACCCCAGTCAACGGCGTCGCCCTACCGGGGCCCTTCAAGACGATCGAGCTCCACATAGGACGCACGGCGACCCCGTTGTCCCAGGCGCGGTACGCCGCGATCCCCCCGGGGGGGAACCGTAAGGATCTTCCGGACGACCTACTGGCTCAATGCTGGCGTGACCACAAGGGTGGTTCGGGAGACGTGATGGGAAGACTGCACTGGGATCGGCCTTCGGTCACCATCCGGACTGAGTTCTGGAAGCCCGAGAAGGGTCGATACCTCCACCCTGAAGCTGACCGGGCGATTACCCACTTCGAGGCAGCACGACTTCAAGGATTCCCCGAAGACTACCTATGGTATGGGTCGAAGGCTGAAATCGGTCGTCAGATCGGCAACGCGGTGCCCGTGCAACTAGCTCAAGGGATCGCGGGGCACATCGCACGTCAACTGGCGAGTGTCTGACGTCCCCGTCGGGACGAACCGCGAAAGGCGTACTTCACCATGAATTCGCAACGGGGCCTGACCGCCTCGAACTGGCATGCAGAAGTATCCGTTGCGGACTCAGTCACCCTTCCTCCCGACCCGCACGTCATGGAAGCGCTCGGCGGGAATCACCGCCTCGAGACCGCCGTGGCCGATCTCGTCGATAACTCGATCGATGCCACGGCGAGCAAGATCTTGATTCGATTCATTGTTGCAGACAATCGCATCGAGTCCTTCTACGTCATCGACAATGGTCGGGGTATCCCAGCCAACTGTATCGACGAAGCAATGACCGTCGGCGGAGTCAGGGAGTATGGTGAAACCGACCTCGGCCACTTCGGCGTGGGCCTGAAGGCCGCGTCCTTCTCTCAGGCCAACAGTCTCACGGTCATGTCGGTGTCGCGTGGCTCCCGCCCCGTGGGGCGCAGGTGGCTGGCGAGCAAAGCGAGCAACTCGTTCGAGTGTGACATCGTCGCCGATGACTTCTGCGCCGAAGAGTTGTCGCGGGAGTGGGGGTTCCTCCGATCGCACCCAGGAACCGTGGTGCGGTGGGACGACATACGAGTATTCCCCAACGGCCACGACGCAGAGGTGACGTCCCGTTTCCTCCAAGACTGCACGACGCGCCTACAGCATCACCTCGGGATGGTGTTCCATCGCTTTCTCGAACAGCGCCAAATCGAAATTGGCATCGATGTGGAAGACGTGGGCATGTTGGGAACGGGACCCGTGGTGCCGGTCCAGCCCGTCAACCCGTTCGGATACCTTCGTCCGGGGGCGGCAGGCTATCCCAAGGAACTTCACGCCACGCTAAACGACTCCAAGTTCGTCGCGGTATGTCACATCTGGCCGGGGCGTTCGCAGCAATCCGAATTCAGGCTTTCAGGGGCGACGCCGGAGCAATACCAAGGTCTCTACTTCTACCGCCGGAGACGCCTGCTACAGGCAGGAGGATGGAACAACGTCGAGGTGCAACGCCGCGAACTTCAGTTGGCCCGCGTTGTAATCGACCTCGACAATGAGCTGGTCAAGTCGCGGATTTTCCGAATGAACCCCGAAAAGTCCAAGGTGGAAACGGGGCCGGAGTTCGCCTCGGCCCTCGATAGGGCTGTGGCCGCCGACCAGACGACCTTCAAGGACTACATCGAAGAAGCTGTTGCAGCATTCAAACGGGCGAACCAACGGGTGCGTGCGCGCGCCGCCGTCGTCCCACTTGGCAGGGGAGTGCCGCCACGAGTCCGGCGTGTGGTCGAGCAGGAGTTGAACTACCTTCCTGGTTACGACGACGTCGACATTCGCTGGACCAACTTCCCTGACGATGTCTTCTTCGATGTCGATCGCGACAACAGCACCATCTGGCTCAATAGTCGCTATCGGCGCGCCCTGTTGGGCGAAGCTCGCGGATCAATCAACGATGCTCCACTCGTCAAAACCCTCGTCTACTTGCTAACGGAGGGCCTTTTCCACGGTTCGTACATGGGCGCTAAGGACCGCGACAACCTTGATCTTTGGCAGACGCTTCTAACTGCCGCCGCTCAGGAAGAGGGCTAGTGACAGCACCGCGCGGACGCCACATCACCCCAAGCACGCTCGGGGAGTACGTCGCGGCGGGTGTTCTCGCGTCGATCCCAATCCCGGGTGCGCCTGAGGCTTTCCTCGTCGTCGATGCACCGAACGAGACCTTGAGACTTGAGATGGCGTGGGATGGTGAAGAGCCTCCGGTCATCAATGACTACGTGCACATCTCCACGGCCGTCCGGTTCCGTAACGGAACCAACTGGGTTGCTCTCGCGGTTCACGGACAGCGATTCTTCGCGGAGGCTTACCCTCTCCTCTGCTCCGTAGCCGACCTGGTTCAGGTGGATTCGCTCACCTTCGCAGCCGCGGTGAAGCAATCGCTGGCGAGCTATCACGACCTCCTCGCCGCGACGGGACACATGCCGGTCAGTGAGGAAGTCGGCCTTTACGGCGAGCTCCTCGTCGTGCTGCATCTTGTATCGGCGGTCGGTCCTTCGACTGCTCTGAGCGCCTGGCGCGGGGGAGACTCAGTTGAGGAGCATGACTTCGGTTTCCCTGGCGACGACGTCGAAGTCAAGACCACGACTTCCGAGAGTCGTCGGCACTGGATCGGGTCACTGGAGCAGTTGGAGCCCACTCTCGGCCGGCCGCTCTGGCTACTATCCGTACAAGTGACTGGCGCTGGAGCTAGTGAAGGACGACGACTTCCTGACTTGATCGACGTCATCGCAGATAAGTTGCCTCCTGAGCTGCGGTCGGTATTCGACGCAAGACTCGGGGCGACCCGATACCGACCAGAACAGCCACGAGACAGCTTTCGGCTCCTCCGGCTGCGCTCGGCGCCAGCATGCTTCCGTGTCGACGACAATTTCCCCGTGCTAACCCGAGGCTTGCTGCGAAACGGCGGGGCGGACGTCGACCGAATCCGGGACGTCAGCTACACCGTTGCGCTCGATAACATGGCGCGGGCGGCGACAATTCCGAAGCCGCTTCGCGGCTTCGCAGATTAAGGATGTGTAGCGCCATGACGCTAGTAGACGCTTACTTGTCGGCGGTCAAGAGCATGGAGGGCAGAAAACCTCTTCCCCTTCAACCCTTCGCCGCGTTCGTCGCCGCCCAGGGCGATGCCCCGACGACGGATGTCTCTCTCGCCGCCCTGAGAGAACACCTTTCGTTTGCCAGTGGTGATGACCCGCTGCGCAAAGAGATGCACCTCGCGATCGCTGGCTGGGACTCCGCTACGTCCGGTGAGTGGCTTGAGGCCACGGAGCCACATAGCTCTGACCGACGGACGTTGGTGGAGCGCCTGCTTGGCCTCGACGAGGAGACGGCGAGTGCGTTTGATGCCACGTTTCCTCTGACGGGAGACGGCTCCGTCGTCATCAGCGAAGAGTTCGAGCCCTGGTACACACCCGAGCGCCGCGCCGCTCACGAATTCTACTGGCGGGCGTACAAGAGGCACCTTCGAGACGGTTCTGGCTGGAACGGAGATGCGCTGACGAAGCTTGACACCGCGACCACCCGCGTCGTGGAAAGGCTGTCGGACCCGACACGAGCCCAGGCGTATCAGTCCAAGGGCCTCGTCGTCGGATACGTGCAGAGTGGAAAGACCGCCAACTTCACTGGCGTCCTCGCGAAGTCGATAGACGCGGGATACCGACTCGTCATCGTGCTCACCGGGACCATCGACCTGCTCCGCAAGCAAACACAGCGTCGACTCGACATGGAACTTGTCGGGATCGAGAACATCTTCCTAGGCATAGATCCGGACGATGTCGACCTAGCCAGAAACATCGATTACTTCAATGACGAGGACCGAGTCAACGGGAAGTTCCTCGCGCACGGGTTTCAGCCATCGGAACAGGGCTTCACGGACATCGTACGCCTCACTCGTCATGGATCCGATTATAGAAGCCTAAACGCTGGCATCACGGCGCTTGAACTCCAGAAGCGGAACAAGCAGAAGCCGTTGTTCGACCCCGAGAACTTGTATGCGACCGACGCCCGGCTCGCGGTCGTGAAGAAGAATGCGTCGGTGCTGAGGCGCCTGGTCCGCGACCTCAAGAGCATTCGGTCACACCTAGGGGAGATCCCAACTCTCATCATTGACGACGAGTCGGATCAAGCCTCCGTCAATACCAGTGACCCCAAGAAGTGGGCTCAGGGAGAAGTCAAGCGTACGGCTATCAACAAGCTGATCTCCGAACTGCTTCAACTGCTGCCACGGGCCCAGTACGTCGGATACACGGCAACGCCGTACGCCAACGTGTTTATCGATCCAAGTGACACTGAGGACATATTCCCCAAGGACTTCCTCATCAGTCTTGACCGTCCGTTGGACTACATGGGCGTGGCAGACTTCCACGACCTAGACGCTAGCCCGGATGATGAGAAGACGGTTGCGAACTCGAATGAGAAGTGCTTCGTCCGCGACCTTCGCGCAGCGCCGGGGGGACCCGATGCGGACGCGGAACTGCTAGGAGCGCTAGATGCGTTTGTCCTGTCGGGTGCACTGAAGCTATTCCGACAAAGCAAGGACCCGGCGCTTCGCTTCCGCCATCACACGATGCTGGTGCACGAGTCCGTTAAGATGGACGATCACAAGACGCTCGCTGAACGAGTGAAGACTGCGTGGGGGCGGGCTGGGTACATGACTCCCGCGGGCCTCGGGCGCCTCGCCGACCTATTGAACAAGGACTTTCGTTCCGTTAGTACGGCGCGGGCGCCGGAGCTGCCCTTCCCTGACACCTTCGAAGAGCTCAAGCCATACGTCGGACAAGCCCTGAGTAAGGTGCTTGAAAGCGCAGGCAACCCCGTCCTGATTGTGAACGGGGATAAGGACATCGACCAGCAGAATCTCGACTTCGAGATGCGCTCGATCTGGCGAATCCTAGTCGGTGGTACGAAGCTGAGTCGGGGGTTCACAATCGAGGGCCTGACCGTCTCCTACTACCGTAGGCGGACCAAGCAGGCGGACACGCTGATGCAGATGGGCCGCTGGTTCGGGTTCCGAAAGGGATACCGTGACCTGGTTCGCCTGTACATTGGACGGGCGGAGCCCGACGGGTTGAGGACCATTGACCTGTACCAGTCGTTTGAGGCCATCGTCAGAGACGAGGAGGCTTTCCGATCGCAGCTCCGGCGATATGCGAAGCTGGTGGACGGTCGCCCGCAGATCACGCCCCGCGACATCCCGCCACTGGTGAGTCAGCACCTGCCGACAATCAAGCCGTCGTCCCGTAACAAAATGTTCAACGCGGAACTAGTGCTTAGACGGTCGCCGGGTGAGCCGGTGGAACCGACTGCATTCCCGACTGACTCGGGGCTCATAGAAGCGAACTACCAGGCGATGGTCCCCGTCCTGAAGGCCGCGAGCGAGTCGCATGAATTGTCCTTCCCGGCGGAGCCCCGGCCCTCGGGTGGCGTTCGGCCGGGGGGACGCTTCAATGCGCTCGTTGGCACCCTGTCGGCTGAGGCAGTGTTAAAGGCACTCGGGAGTCTCCATTGGCTTCGAGACGACTACTTCGAACCAGACCTCGCGTACGTCCGGGAAATCTCCTTCGACCCTGTGACTGAGTGGGTCGTTATCGCACCGCAACAACAGGGAGAGGCCCGGCAACTTGATGGTGTAGGGAATAGGACTGTCGCGAGTCGAAAGCGGCGAGAGGGCCGCGGGGGTCTGTTCGGGGCTCTGAGCGACCCGAAGCATCGCCCGCCAGCGGCGCGAGTGGTCGGAGCCCGACCAAGCTGGGGAGACAACTACGTCGACTCCTTGGTCTCCAGCAGTCGCGGAGCGATGTTGATTTATCCCATGGTCGACGAGGAAACGGATAACGACCGAGAGATCATCGTAGCGTTTACGCTGTTCGCGCCGCTAAGCGCGCAGCCAGCGAGTGGTCAGGTTATCCAGTTCCGGGCGAAGGACAACGGAAGGCCTCGGGCCGCGATCGTTCCGACATCCAAGGCGTAGACGTAGGGTCGGTCGGGTGCCGCGGGGTCACAATCCTCCGACACTCGACCGATCTAGTCCGTTGGGCGAGCTACGGCACTGGCAAGCAGTTCCTGAACGAGGATGAGAAGTGCGTCGACAGATCCATCATCGGATACAGCGGCCATCAAGCATTCCCCATCGTACTGCTCACTGGGCGGATAGAGGGCTACCCCCCAATCGCGATGCTCGGCCCTCGACCATGCGAGCGAATCGTCGGACTCGGTAACGAGAATGCTGTAGCCGCCATCCAGCCATACTTCCAGAGCCGCGTTCATGCCCCCGGTCTGCGTAAACTGTGTTGGCAGGCCAATGCCCGTCAGGCGGCCGATCACGTCGGCGTATTCGGCTCGCCCGGCGGCCATGGTCTCTTCGTAGCTCAACAAGTCATGTCCTCGTTATGCGCTTGGGTGTTGATCCGGATGGCGGGGCGCATGGGGAGCCTCACTGGTGCAGGCGGATGTCTGCCGTCGACCGCAAGGTCACGCGTACGCAATCCGGGGTGATCGTCTTGGTGCCTCTGGGGCGCGGGTGCAGCGTGACCCGGTCGACCACCGCGCGGACGAGCGTTCGGCGCTCCTCGGGCGCCATGCTCTCGATTTGCTCGTGGACGTACTCGATGTCTCCCAGCACTGAGGAGAGGTCGTAGGCGCTACCGATCTGTGCCAACTCCGACTCGATTTCGTCCAGGCGAGTGCGGGTCTTGATGGTGATTGTATGGACCTGTGCGCGGGTCAGGATGCCTGCCGCGTAGTCCTCCGCAGCTTCCGTCAACCGCTGGCGAAGGGTGCGCTCCTCCTCGCGGAGTGCGGCAGCCTCGTCGCCCGTGTCCTGGGTGGGTGCAGGGGTTGCCCATGCAGCGTGGAACTCGGGATCGGGGAGTGCCTTGGTTAGCTCCCGCCAAACTCGCCCGTCGGCATACTCGGTGGGGACCGAGGCGCAGGACTTTGCCTTGCAGACGTAGATCGAGTACGACTCGCCCTCGTTCCTCCAGTGGTATCGGCGGTTCTGTTTCACGCCGCTGCCGCACACTCCACAGACGGCGACTCCAGTGAGCAGCGCCGACGCGGCTGGGCCTCGCCCGCCCTTGCCCCGTGCTGGATTGGTGAGGATGCGCGAGGCCGCGCGGTACGTCTCCTCGGACACGATGCCCTGCCAGCTCGCGGGTCCGATGATCTCGCCGTCGTACTCTCGCAAGCCAGCGTTGCGTGCGTTCAGCAGCACCGGCCGCAGGGACGCCGGTCCCCACGGCTTACCGAAGGTGGTCACGTGACCGGCCGCGTTCAGGTCGCGGGCGAGGCTGGCGACCGAGGCTCCGGCGAGGACCCCGGCATACGCTTCCCGCAGCGCCTCGGCCTCGGTCGCTCGGTGGGTGCCGTCCATCTCGAAGCCGAAGGGGCGGGAGCCCCACCAGGCTCGGCCGCGGGTTGCCCGTTGGCGACCGGCTGCCCGTTGGCGCTCGGCCTTCTGCTCACCTTCGTACTGAGCCCATGCCGTGATCGTCTTCGCGACGGCCCTGCCCGCAGGGTTGCTCAGGTCGATGTGCCCAGCGGTCACCCCATGGACGTTGACGCCCAGGTCGATCACTCGCTCGAGATCGCGCGAGAGTCGGACCAGCCGGTCCGTGTGCCACACGACGATGACGTCAGGGTCCGAGGCCAAGAGGGCCTCGAAGCCGGGACGACGCTTGCCGGTTGTCGCGCTGATGTCGTTGTCGCAGAACACTTCACGCACCTCCCAGCCCATGCGCTCGCACAGCTCGCGGCAGGCCTGCTCCTGGCGCTCGACCCCCAGGCCCTCACCCGTCTTGTCCAGGGAGATGCGGACGTAGATGGACGCCTGCACGGGGCCATCGCTGGTGCGCTTGGTGCGGCGTCGCTGAGTGGGCACACATGCATGCTAACCACAGCCTCATGCCCGACATCACCCGCCGGCACATGGCGGTGAATATCCGCAAGTTCGTGCTGCAGGCGCACTCCCTGGACGAGCTGTTGGCGCTGGGCACGATCACGGCACCCGCGGCCCGGTTCCTCGAGGCCGCGGTCGCCTCGGGGCTCAACATCCTGGTCTCCGGCGGCACCCAGGCCGGGAAGACGACGCTGCTCAACTGCCTCTGCGCCGCCGTCCCCGCCCGGGAGCGGGTGATCACCTGTGAGGAGGTTTTCGAGCTACGGGTACCGCTGCCGGACGTCGTCTCGATGCAGACCCGCCAGCCCAACCTGGAGGGCGCCGGGGAGATCCCGCTGCGCCGGCTGGTGAAGGAGGCGCTGCGGATGCGGCCCTCCCGGATCGTCGTCGGCGAGGTGCGGCAGGAGGAGTGCCTGGACCTGCTCATCGCGCTGAACTCCGGGCTGCCCGGCATGTGCACGCTGCATGCCAACAGCGCCCGCGAGGCCGTGGTGAAGATGTGCACCCTGCCGCTGCTGGCCGGGGAGAACATCGGGACGTCGTTCGTCGTCCCCACCGTCGCCTCCAGCGTGGACCTGGTGGTGCACGTGGGCACCGACGCCGACGGACGGCGGCGGGTGCGTGAGATCGTCGCGCTGCCGGGCCGGTCCGAGGACGGCGTCATCGAGACCGCCGACGTCTTCACCAGCCGGGACGGCAGGCTGGTGCGGGCCGACGGCTACCCGCCGCACGCCGAGCGGTTCGCCGCCGCCGGGTTCGACCTCGCCGGTCTGCTGGCATGACGGAGTCCGGCGCGCTGCTCGGGCTGCTGCTCGGGGTGGGCCTGCTGCTCATCTGGCGCAGCGGCTCCCGGGCCGCGAAGCCGCGCACCGATCCGCGCCGCCCGGGCCGCCGGCAGCAGCAGCTGGCCGCGGCCGGGCTGACCGGCATCAACGCCGCCCAGCTGCTCGCGCTGCAGATCGGGCTGGGCCTGCTGGTCACCGTCGTCGTCCTGCTCACCACCGGCACGGTCACCGTCAGCCTGGTGTTCGGGCTGTTCGGCTTCCTGCTGCCGCAGGTGCAGGTGCGCCGGCTGGCCGGCAAGCGGCGCGCCGACCTGCGGGAGGTGTGGCCCGAGGTGGTGGACAACCTGGCCTCGGCCGTCCGGGCCGGGCTCTCGCTGCCCGAGGCGCTCTCGGCGCTGTCCTCCCGCGGCCCGGAGGCGCTGCGGCCGCCGTTCGCCCGGTTCGCCGCCGAATACCGCTCCACCGGCCGGTTCGGCGACTCGCTCGACCGGCTCAAGGACGACCTCGCCGATCCGGTGGGTGACCGCATCGTGGAGACGCTCCGGGTGGCCCGCGAGGTGGGTGGCAGCGATCTGGGCCGGGTACTGCGCACCCTGTCGGCGTTCCTGCGCGAGGACGCCCGCGCCCGCGCCGAGCTGGAGACCCGGCAAAGCTGGGTGGTGCAGGCCGCGCGGTTGGCGGTTGCCGCGCCCTGGGCGGTCCTGCTGCTGCTCGCCACCCAGTCGACGACGCTGGCGGCCTACGACTCGGCGCTGGGCACGGCGATCCTGCTCGGCGGGGGCGCGGTCTGCCTGGCCGCCTACCGGCTGATGCTGCGGATCGGGCGCCTGCCCGAGGACGTGCGGGTGCTCCAGTGAGCGGGGTGCTCCGGTGAGCGGGGTGCTCCGGTGAGCGCCGGCGTGGTGGGGATGCTGCTCGGCCTGCTGGCCGCCACCGGTCTGGTCCTGGTGCTGACGTACGCGCCGCCGTTCCGCCCCGTCCGGCTGGTCGACCGGCTGGCGCCCTACGTGCACGACACCCCGCCGCCGTCGCGGCTGCTCGGCACGGCCACCGAGCCGGGGATGCTGACCGCCGTCCGCCGGATCGCCGGGCCCTCGATCGGCAACGGCGCCCGGATGGTCGACCGCCTCCTCGGTGGCCGGGCCGCGGTGCGCCGCCGGCTCGACGCGCTCGGCGGGGAGATGACCGTCGAGGACTTCCGCATCGAGCAGGTGGTGTGGGGCGGGCTCGGGTTGCTGGCCGCCGCGGTCGTGGCAGCCGTCGGCTCGCTGGCCGCCGGCGACTTGAACGTGCTGTCGGTCGGCCTGCTCTGCGTGGCCGGGCTGGCCGGCGGCGTGCTCGGCCGCGACTGGTGGCTCACACAGCAGGTGCAGAAGCGCGAGCAGCTGCTGCTCGCCGAGTTCCCGGTGGTCGCCGAGCTGCTCGCGCTGGCGGTGACGGCGGGGGAGAGTCCGGCCGCCGCCATCGCCCGCGTCACCCGGCTCTCCGGCGGCGAGCTCGCCCGGGAGCTCGGTGCGGCGCTGGGCCGCGCGCGGGCCGGCGTCCCGCTGGTCGACGCGCTGCAGCAGGTCGCCGACCACACCTCGCTGGACCCGCTCGCCCGGTTCATCGACGGCCTGCTCGTCGCCATCGAGCGCGGCACCCCGCTGGCCGAGGTGCTGCGCGCCCAGGCCGCCGACGTCCGGGAGGCCGGCAAGCGCCGGCTGCTCGAGGCCGGCGGCCGCAAAGAGATCGCCATGATGGTCCCGGTCGTCTTCCTGGTGCTGCCGGTCACCGTCCTCTTCGCCCTGTTCCCGGGGTTGATCAGCATCGTCTCGCTGGCGCAGTGAGCCCGCGGACAACCGGAAAGGAAGCCTCCATGCGTCCCTACGCCTTCTTCACCGCGGCCCTCGTCGCCCTGACCGAGCGGCTGCGCGGCGACGATCCCGAACGGGGTGACGTGCCCGGCTGGGTGATGATCACCGTGATGACCGCGGCCCTCGTGCTGGCCATCCTCATCCCGTTCCGCGCGGCGATCGTCGACGCGGTCACCAACGCGCTCACCTCCGTCACGAGCGGTGCCTGAGCGGCCGGACCGGGTTCCGGACGGCGGGGAGCGGGGCAGCGCCGTCGTCGACTTTGTCATGGTCTCGCTGCTGATCGTGGCGCTGCTGCTGGCGGTGCTGCAGATGGCGGTCTACGTGCACGTGCGCAACGTGGTCACCGCCAGCGCGCAGGAGGGGGCGCGGTACGCCGCGCACGCCGACGTCGACTCGGCGCTGGGTGCCGCGCGCACCGTGGAGATCGTGGCGGGGGCGACGTCGGTGCGGACGGCGCAGGGGCTGGTGTGCACGTCGGGGGAGGAGGCCGAACCCGGCGGGGCGACGCTGGTGGTGGTGCGCTGCTCGGGTTCGGTGCCCTCGCTGCTGGCGGCGCTGGGCAGCGTGCTGCCGCTGGAGGTCACCGGCCGGTCGATGAAGGAAGCCGCGTGAGGTGGCTGCGCGCCCGGCTCGGGCAGGTCGAGGGCGAGCGCGGGTCGGCGCTGGTGGAGTTCGTGTTCATCGCGCTGGTGGTGTTCGTGCCGCTGGTCTACGTCGTCGCCGGGTTCTCGGCGGTGCAGCGGGGGGTGTTCGCCTCGCAGGCGGCGGCCCGGGAGGCCGGGCGGGCGATGGGCACCGCGCCGGACCCGGTCATCGGGCACGAGAGGGCGTTGCGGGCGGCGCAGTTGGCGGTGGAGGACCAGTCGGTGGACGTCACCGATCTGCGGCTGGCCTACGCCCCGGCCGGCGCGGGGTGCGACGCCGCGGGCAGCTACTCACCGGCGCTGGCACCGGGGGAGGAGTTCTCCGTCTGCGTCACCGTCACGGTGCGGATCCCGCTGCTGCCGGAGTTCGTCGAGTCCAACACCGCCACCGGCCAGTTCGTCGTCGAGCGCGACCGCTACGTCGACGGGTGAGGCTCGATTCCCGCCCGGATGCGCATGAGCGCTGCTGACGAGGCGCTGACAACCGCGCTCAGGCGTATCCGGGCGCACACCGCGGCCCCGGGGACGTGGCGGGCGCGGGAGCTGGGCAGCCGCGGCGGCGGGCGCCGCCGCGGCCACCCGGACGGGATCAGCCGCCGCGCTCGACCTCGGCCTGCACCACGCCGCGCACCGCGCGCTGCAGCGCCTCGTCGGAGGTGTCGCCCCGCTCGAGCGCCTCGCGGGCCGGAGCCGGCAGGAGGCTGCCCTCCACGGTGTCCAACCAGGTCACGTCGCCGCCCACCCGCCGGCCGATCTGGAGGCCGTCGCCCTCCCGGCGCAGCACGTACTCCTCGCTGTCCAGCTGGATCGTCATGTCGTCGGTCATGACCGCCCCCTACCCCCGGGACCACCGGTTCCACGCAAGGAGTGCCGATCGGGCGGGAGAGGATGCCCGCATGGACGAGGAGTTCTGCGAGGTCGTCGTCACCGCCGACGACGTCGAGTGGCTGGTCGGGTGCACCCGCACGCTGGTGGAGGAGCGGCTGGTCGCCTGCGGCCACCACACCGTCCCCATCCGGTCGGTGTACCGCTGGGAGGGGGCGGTGCACGACAGCGTGGAGGCCCGGGTCGCGCTGCACACCCGCCGCTCGCTGGTCCCGGCGGTGGTGGCGCGCACCCGTGAGCTGCACCCCTACGAGGTGCCCTGCGTCATCGCGCTCCCGCTCGTCGGTGGCAACCCCGACTACCTGCGGTGGATCGCCGGGGAGACGCGGCAGCCCTGATACGGCACCCTGTGACTCACCCCTTTCCGCGGGTGGGGGCGCCCGGTGCGTCGTGCCGGCGGTCGCCCGTGCCGATGGAGGAGGGACGCCGCCGGGCGCGATCAGGACCAGCGGAGGGACCGTGCCACCAGAACCGGGCAGAGCCGGGTTGCCGCTGGACGTGCGCCGCCGCTCCGGCTCGGCGGAGCGCGACTCCGACCTCGTGGAGGCGGTGCTCGACGCCGTTCCGTTCCCCACCGTCCTGCTCGACCCGGACGGCCTGATGATCCTGGGCAACGAGGCGTGGAACCAGCGGGCCGCCCAGCTCCACGGCGACCGGTTCGAGGTCGGGGTGGGGAAGAGCTACTACGACCAGAGCACGGGTGTCCGGGACGACGACGGCTCCCGCGAGCTCATGCGGCAGCTCCGCGAGCTGGCCCGGGGCGAGCGCACCGAGGTCGCGCTCGACTACTCCGCCTCCCAGAACTCCGGCTCCGGCACCCGCTGGTACCACATCCGGGCCTCCCGGGTCGACGAGGCGGGCCACGTCGTGGTCACCCACGTCGACATCACCGCCCGGGTCCGCGCCGAGCGGGCGTCGGCCTGGCGGGCGCGGCACGACTCGCTCACCGAGCTGCCCAACCGGGCCCACCTGCACGAGCTCATCGACGCGGAGCTGCAGCACCCGCGCCGCCCCGCGGTCGCCGTCCTCTTCCTCGACGTCGACGGCTTCAAGGACGTCAACGACTCCCTCGGCCACGACGTCGGCGACGAGCTGCTGCGGCAGCTGGCCGGCCGGCTGCTCGACAGCACCCGCGCGCAGGACACGGTGGGCCGGCTGGGCGGCGACGAGTTCGTCGTCCTCTGCCGGGACTGCGACGGCGACGGCGCCGAGCTGCTCGCGCACCGCTGCCAGGCCACCTTCGAGCAGCCCTTCGACCTCGGCGGCCGAACCCACCGGCTCAGCGCCAGCATCGGGATCGCCGGCGCCCCGGCCGGTGACCGCGCCGGCGTCCGGTCCACCGACCTGGTCCGCGACGCCGACCTGGCGATGTACGCGGCCAAGGCCGCCGGCCGGAACCGGGTGCGGGTGTTCAGCCCCGACCTGCGGGACCGGGTGCAGCGCAAGATGCAGCTGGCGGGCGAGCTGCGCGACGCGATCTCCGACGGCCAGCTGGTGCTGCACTACCAGCCGGTCCTCGAGGTGGCCACGGGGCTGGTCACCGGCGCCGAGGCGCTGGTGCGCTGGCGGCACCCCGAGCGCGGGTTGGTGCCGCCGTGCGAGTTCGTGCCGGTGGCCGAGCAGTACGAGCTGATCATCCCGCTCACCCGCTGGGTGCTGGGCGATACCTGCCGGCAGGCGGCCGCCTGGCGGGACAACGGCGTGACCGTGGTCGCCGGGGTCAACATCAGTGCGGTGCACCTGGCCACCGGCACCCTGGTCGACGACGTCCTGACCGCGCTGCACGGGGCCGGCCTCGACGCCTCCCAGCTGCTCGTGGAGCTGACCGAGACCAGCGCCGCCGAGGACCCGGTCCGTGCCGCGCAGCAGTTCCGGCGGCTGCGCGAGCTCGGCGTGGAGTCCTCCATCGACGACTTCGGCAGCGGCTTCTCGTCGCTGAGCCAGCTGGTCGCCATCCCCGCCGGTGTGCTCAAGATCGACAAGAGCCTGGTGGCCGGAGCGGACGACCCGCACAGCCAGTCGGTCGCGGCGGTCGCCGCAGTCATCGGGCTGGCCCGGGCCTGCGGCATGCGCAGCCTCGCGGAGGGGGTGGAGACGGCGGCGCAGCTGCAGCGGATCGCGGAGCTGGGCTGCCGGTACGCCCAGGGCTTCCACATCGCCCCGCCGATGCCGGGGGACGAGTTCGTGCCGTGGGTGCGCGCGCGGCCGGGGACGCCGGCCGGCTGAGCCGTTCGTCCCGGCTCCGGGTCGGGCTCGCCGGACGGCAGCTCGAGTGGCGGGGACCACAACCGTGTGGACACTCGGTCGTTGGATTCCCGAGAGCGCGCGGCAGCGCGCGCCCGAACCCCCGAGGAGACGCCCCGATGCCGAGGTCCCGGCTGCTGACCGCCCTGAGCTCGGCGCTGGCCGCCGTCCTGCTGGGTGGCGGTGTCGCCACGGCGGCGCCCGCCCCGACGACGTCGACCGGCGAGTACGCCCCGCTGGACCAGCGCGGCCCCGCGCTGTCGGTGCCGCAGACCGACCTCCGGGCGAGCCTCACCTGCAACGGCCCGCTGCGCGACCTGCGGCAGGACCCGATCCTGCTGGTGCCGGGCACCACGATGGACCCGCAGGTCGGCTTCGACTGGAACTACATGCGCGCCTTCGACCAGCGCGGCTGGCGCTGGTGCGCGGTCACCCTGCCCTCCGACGCCACCGGCGACATCCAGGTGGCCGGCGAGTACCTCGTGCACGCCATCCGCAGCATCAGCCAGCAGGCCCGCCGGGACGTCGACGTCGTGGGCTGGAGCCAGGGCGGGATGGTGCCCCGCTGGGCGCTGCGCTTCTGGCCCGACACCCGCGCGCTGGTCGACGACCTCGTGGGCCTCTCGCCGTCCAACCACGGCACGGTGCTGGCCGACGCCACGTGCAGCACCGGCCCGTGCACGCCGGCCAACCACCAGCAGGCCTCGCAGTCGCAGTTCCTGGCGGCGCTCAACAGCGGGGCGGAGACGTTCGCCGGGGTCGACTACACCGTCGCGTACACGGCCGCCGACGAGATCGTCGTCCCCAACACCCCGCCGGAGGCGAGTTCCGCGCTGCGTACCGGCTCGGGGCGGATCGCCAACATCGCCACCCAGGAGGTCTGCCCGGCCAACGCCGCCGACCACTTCGCGATCGGCAGCTACGACCCGGTCGGCTACGCGATCGTCGTCGACGCGCTCACCCATGACGGGCCGGCGGAGCGCGGCCGGATCCCGCTCACCACCTGCGCCCAGCTGTTCCAGCCGGGGGTGGATCCGGCCACCTTCGCCTCCGACTACGCGGCCTTCGTCGGCTACGCGACCGACAGCGAGGGTGACGCCCCGGAGGTGGCGGACGAGCCGGCGCTCGCGCCCTACGTCCTCGCCGGCCGCTGACGGGTGGGGTCAGCCCGGCTCGCCGCGCGCCTTCCGGCGCAGGATCACCACGATGTCGACCGCGGCGATGGCGGCGAGCACGAACAGCACGATCGGGAACGCGACCGGTACCGGGTCGGCCCGCAGCATGAGGATGCCGCCGCCGACGCAGACGACCAGGCCGAAGACGGCCAGGACCAGCCGGAGGGTCAGCGCCGACCGGGCCGGCCTCGCGCCACCGAGGCCGGCGGTGGGGTCGTGGTGGTCGGGAAGGCCGCGCGCGTAGTCCTCCCGGGAGCGTGGTTGCTGCGGGTCGGTCATGGCATCCCTGCCTACCCGGCAGGAGGGCGCACTACCCTGGGTCGACGTGGCCGCTGACTTCTCCGTCGTCCTGGACGAACTCGACACGACCCTGAGGTCGATCGAGGCCGTTCTCGACGTCGACCGACTCCGCCGGGAGGTGGCCGAGCTCGAGCAGCAGGCCGCCGCCCCCGATCTCTGGGACGACGTCGAGGCCGCGCAGGCGCTGACCTCCAAGCTCTCGTACATGCAGGGTGACCTGCGCCGGGTGGAGGAGCTGCGGGGCCGGCTCGAGGACGTCGGGCTGATGCACGAGATGGCCGCCGAGGAGAACGACGAGGCCACCATCGCGGAGACCGAGCGGGAGCTCGAGAGCATCCGCAGCGCCATCGCCGAACTCGAGGTGCGCACCCTGCTCTCCGGCGAGTACGACTCCCGCGAGGCGCTGGTGACCATCCGGTCGGAGGCCGGCGGTGTGGACGCCGCCGACTTCGCCGAGATGCTCATGCGGATGTACCTGCGCTGGGCCGAGCGCCACAAGTACCCGACCGAGGTGCTGGACATCAGCTACGCCGAGGAGGCCGGCATCAAGTCGGCCACCTTCTCGGTGAAGGTGCCCTACGCCTACGGCACGCTCTCGGTGGAGCAGGGCACGCACCGGCTGGTGCGCATCTCGCCCTTCGACAACCAGGGCCGCCGGCAGACCTCCTTCGCCGGCGTCGAGGTGCTGCCGGTCGTCGAGCAGACCGACCACGTCGACATCCCCGAGAACGAGATCCGGGTCGACGTCTTCCGGTCGTCCGGGCCCGGTGGGCAGAGCGTGAACACCACCGACTCCGCCGTCCGGATGACGCACATCCCGACCGGCATCGTGGTGTCCTGCCAGAACGAGAAGAGCCAGATCCAGAACCGCGCGGCCGCGCTGCGCGTGCTCCAGGCCCGGCTGCTCGTCGTCCGGCAGGCCGAGCAGCGGGCCGAGATGGACGCGCTCAAGGGGGAGGGGAGCAGCTGGGGCAACCAGATGCGCTCCTACGTCCTGCACCCGTACCAGATGGTCAAGGATCTCCGCACCGAGCAGGAGACCGGCAACACCGCCGCGGTCCTCGACGGCGAGATCGACTCGTTCATCGAGGCCGGCATCCGCTGGCGCAAGCAGCAGGAGACCACCGCCGCCTGACAGCCGCGGGAGCATCGCAGCGAGGAACGAGCGAGGAGCGGACCGGGGCGCGGAAGGCGGCTGAGGATAGGACCGCCTGACAGCCCGCCTGACGGCCGCGGGGGCACCGCGAGTGAGGTCACATTCCGGTGCTATCTGGGGCCGGATGCAACCGTCCGTGACCGGGTGACCGGGCCGTTGCGCCGCTCCGGTGACACAGGGCGAGAACGAGTCCGGAGCGTTCCGTGGCGAACGGACCGTGCCGGGCCCCGGGACTAGTACCGTGGCGCCTCGTGATCGAATTGCAACACGTCACCAAGCTGTACCCGGCCAGCGGCCGGCCTGCCCTTGACGACGTGTCCACGGAGATCGACAAGGGAGAGTTCGTCTTCCTCATCGGGTCCTCCGGTTCGGGCAAGTCGACCTTCCTGCGGCTGCTGCTGAAGGAGGACGACCCGACGTCGGGCACCGTCTCGGTGAACGGCAAGGTGCTCAACACCATGAGCAAGTGGCAGGTGCCGAAGCTGCGCCGGACCATGGGCTGCGTCTTCCAGGACTTCCGGCTGCTGCGCAACCGCACGGTGGCGCAGAACGTCGCGTTCGCCCTCGAGGTCATCAACAAGCCGCACCGGACGATCAAGCGCGTCGTCCCGGAGGTGCTGGAGATGGTCGGCCTGGAGGGCAAGGCCCACCGGCTGCCCGGCGAGCTCTCCGGTGGTGAGCAGCAGCGGGTCGCCATCGCCCGCGCGTTCGTCAACCGGCCCCTGGTGCTGCTGGCCGACGAGCCGACCGGAAACCTCGACCCGGAGACGAGCGAGGGCATCATGCTGCTGCTCGAGCGGATCAACCGGACCGGCACCACGGTGATCATGGCGACGCACGACTACCACATCGTGGACTCCATGCGCCGCCGCGTCATCGAGCTCAACGGGGGAGTCCTCACCCGCGACCAGTCGCGCGGTGTCTACGGCGTGGGCCGCTAGCAGCGCCCGCCGCACCGACACCACCGACCGCGTCCGCACGCACTCCACGACAGGGAATCCATGCGCGTCAACTTCGTGCTCTCCGAGGTGGCCACCGGGCTGCGTCGCAACCTCACCATGACGGTCGCGATGATCCTGACCACGGCCATCTCGCTCGGCCTCATGGGCACCGGCTTGCTCATCGCCGGGATGATCTCCGACATGAAGGAGATCTACTACGACAAGGTGCAGGTCTCCATCTTCCTGGCCGACGACGTCACCGACGAGCAGCGATCGGCGATCGAGTCGGAGCTGAGCGCCTCGCCGGAGGTCGCGGACTTCATCTACGAGTCGCGCGACGAGGCCTACGAGCGCTTCCGGCAGCAGTTCAGCCAGCAGCCGGAGCTGGTGGAGAACACCCCCGCCGACGCGCTGCCGGAGAGCTTCCGCGTCGAGCTGGTGAACCCCGAGCGCTACGAGGTCATCGCCGCCGCGTTCCCCAACGGGGAGAACGGCGTCGACCAGGTGCGCGACGAGGGCGACTTCCTCGACCGGCTGTTCAGCCTGCTCAACGGGGCGCGCAACGCCACGATCGCCGTGGCGGTCGTCCAGGCGCTGGCGGCGCTGCTGCTGATCTCGAACACCATCCAGCTGGCCGCGTTCAACCGCCGCAACGAGACGAACATCATGCGGCTGGTCGGCGCCTCCCGCTGGTACACCCAGCTGCCGTTCATCCTCGAGGCCGCGTTCGCCGGCCTGATCGGCGGCCTGCTCGCCGCCGGCGGGCTGATCCTGACCAAGGTGCTCTTCATCGACCGCACGCTGGCCGGCCCGATCAAGGCGGGCATCATCCCGCCGGTCGAGTGGGACGCGATCATCACCAACAGCGTCATCGTCTCCGGCGTGGGCGTCGCGCTCGCCGGCATCGCCGCCTACGTGACCCTGCGCCTGTACGTAAGGTTGTAGGAGAAAGGCGAGACGCCCTGCGGGGCGGGCCGAGGAACGGGGGGCCGGAGGCCCCCACGAAGACGCCCGGGACGCGCTCGTCGCAACGGGAGACGGCACCTGGTCGCGGTGTCGTCCGGAGGACGACGGAGGGGCATTGCCGCGTGAAACCGGGCGCAAGCTCATCGCCCAGAACAAGAAGGCGCGGCACGACTACTCGATCCTCGACACCTTCGAGGTGGGTCTGGTGCTCACCGGCACCGAGGTGAAGAGCCTGCGTGCCGGCCGTGCCTCGCTCGTCGACGGGTTCGCCTCGATCGACGACGGCGAGGTGTGGCTGCAGCACGTGCACATCCCCGAGTACGTGCAGGGCACCTGGACCAACCACGCCCCGCGCCGCAAGCGCAAGGTGCTCATGCACCGCGTCGAGATCGACAAGCTGGTGGGGAAGACCCGCGAGGGCGGGCTGACCCTGGTGCCGCTGGACCTGTACTTCAAGGACGGCAAGGTCAAGGCGACCCTCGCGCTGGCGAAGGGCAAGAAGTCCTACGACAAGCGGCACGACCTCGCCGAGCGCGACTCCCGCCGCGAGATCCAGAAGGCCTTCGGCCGGTACGTGAAGGGCCGTCGCTGATCGCGCGGTGAACCGCTCGACCCGCCAGGGGCGATGCACCCGTGCGGATGACGTTCCAGCCGATGGCCGGCGGCCAGAGGCGGGGAACGCCGACGGCGACACCGCTGAGCCGGCCCGCCACGGTCGGCCTACGGTGAACGGCATGCGAGGAATGGCCTACGACCGGTTCGGGGACGACGACGTCCTGACGCTGCGCGACGACCTCCCGGAGCCACCCGTCGGACCCGACGTCGTGCTCGTGCGCGTGCACGCCTCCGGGGTGAACCCGGTCGACATGGGCATCCGCGCCGGCGGGCTGGCGAGCTTCTTCCCGCACAACTTCCCGATCATCCCGGGCTGGGACGTCTCCGGCGTCGTCGAGGCGGTCGGCCCCGCGGTGGTCGCCTTCCGGCCCGGCGACGAGGTGTTCGGCTACGTGCGCCGCGACGACGTCCAGTGGGGGACGGCGGCCGAGCTGGTGCCAGCTCCTCAGCGCTGCCTGGCCCACAAGCCGGCGTCGCTCTCCTTCGCCGAGGCCGGGGCGCTCCCGCTCGCCGGGCTCACCGCCTACCAGGCGCTGACCGAGGCGCTCGAGGTCGGCGAGGGCGACCGGGTGCTGATCCACCGCGCCTCGGGCGGGGTCGGGTTCAACGCCGTGCAGATCGCCGTCGCCCTGGGGGCGCGCGTCATCGGCACCGCGAGTCCGCGCAACCACGGCTTCCTCACGGACGCCGGCGCCGCCGAGGTGCTCGACTACTCCGCCGGGCCGATCAGCGGGCAGCTGTCCGAGCCGGTCGACGCCGTGCTCGACCTGGTCGGCGGCGACACCCTGGCCGACGCCCCGAACCAGGTGCGGGACCGGTCGCGGATCGCCTCGGTGGTCGACCCCTCGGTCAACGAGCTGGGCGGGCGCTACGTCTTCGTCCGCCCCGAGCACGCCGACCTGGAGGAGCTCGGGCGGATGGCCGACGCAGGCCAGCTGCGGGTGCCGATCGCCAAGGCGTTCCCGCTGGCCGACCTGGTGGAGGCGCACCGGCTGGTCGCGGGCGGGCACGTCCGCGGCAAGGTCGTCGTCACGGTCCCGTGAGCACCGCACCACCGGTCGACGACGCCGACGTCCCGCGGTACTGGCGCCAGCTCGGCCTGCCTGGGCTGGTGGACGTGCACGTGCACTTCCTGCCCGAGCCGGTGCAGGCCAAGGTCTGGCAGTACTTCGAGGCGGCCGGGACGCACTACGGCGCCGACTGGCCGGTCGCCTACCGCCTCCCGGTGGAGGAGCGGCTCGCCCTCCTGGAACGGTTGGGCGTCCGGGCGTTCCCGACGCTGCCCTATCCGCACAAGCCCGGCATGGCGGCCTGGCTGAACGAGTGGTCGGCCGCGTTCGCCGCGGCCCATCCGCCGGTCCTGCGGTCGGCCACCTTCTACCCGGAGCCCGAGGCCCCCGGCTACGTCGCCGAGGCGCTGGCCGACGGCGTGCGCGTGTTCAAGGTGCACGTGCAGGTGGGCGCCTTCGACCCGCGCGACCCCCTGCTCGACGAGGTCTGGGCGCGGCTGGAGGAGGCGGGCACGCCGGTCGTCATCCACTGCGGCTCCGGCCCGCTGGCCGGCGAGCACACCGGGCCGGCGCCGATGAGCGGCCTGCTCGAGCGCCATCCGCGGCTGCAGCTGGTCATCGCCCACCTCGGCATGCCCGAGTACCGCGACTTCCTGGACCTCGCCGAACGCTACGAGCGGGTGCACCTGGACACCACGATGTTCGCCACCGACTTCACCGAGCGGCTGATGCCCTTCGACCCGGCCGACCGCCCGCGGCTGGCGGCGCTGCGCGAGAAGATCCTGCTCGGCAGCGACTTCCCGTCGATCCCGTACCCCTACGCCCACCAGCTCCAGGCGCTGCACCGGCTGGACCTGGGGGAGGAGTGGCTGCGCGCCGTCCTCTGGCACAACGGGGCGCGGCTGTTCACGATCGAGGCGTGACCCCGAGCATCCGCCTGACGGCGGCGGTCCTGGACACGCCGGACCCCCAGGGACTGGCCCGCTTCTACCAGCGGCTGCTGGGCTGGCCGATCCGCGACGACGACCCGGAGTGGACCACGCTGCGGCCGGAGGACGGTGGTCCGGGGCTGTCCTCCCAGCGCCAGGCCGACCACGTGCCGCCGGTGTGGCCGGCCGAGCCCGGTGCCCAGCAGATGCAGCTGCACCTGGACTTCGAGGTCGACGACCTCGACGCGGCGTCGGCCCGCGCGGAGCAGGCCGGGGCGCGCCGGATCGGGAGGCACACCGACGCCGCCGAGGACGTGCACGTCTACGCCGACCCGGCCGGCCACCCGTTCTGCCTGTTCGTGCGACTGTAGAAATCGGTCGCCGCCGTGCTGCCCGCTGCCTACCCTCGTCCTCCGTGCCCGCTCTTCCGGTCCTGCCCGCCGGCTTCACCGCCCGCCCGCTCCGTACCGACGACATCCCGGCGGTGGCCGCGCTGCTCGTCGCCGCGGAGCCCCGCGACGACACCGGCGAGTTCCCCGACGCCGACGACGTCGCCGACGACTGGGCCGGGTGGGGCGTCGACCCGGCCCGCGACGGGATCGCCGTCTGCGACGCCGAGGGCGCCCTGGCCGGGTTCGCCGACGTCTTCGCCGGCGCCACGTTCCGGGACGTCTTCCGGATCAACCTCGACGGCCGGGTGCACCCGGAGCACCGCGGCCGCGGCATCGGATCCGCGCTGCTGGACTGGGAGCTGGCCCGCGCCGTCGAGGTGCACGCCGAGCGGCACCCCGAGGCCCCGGCCCGGCTGGTGGCGCGTGCGCTCGGCACCCAGCCGGAGCTCGAGCGCCTGCTCGCGCGCCGCGGCCTCGCGGCCGAGCGCTGGTTCCACTCGATGGAGCGGCAGCTGACCGGTCTGCCCGAGCCGCAGCCGGTCCCCGGTGTGCAGCTCGTGCCCTTCACGTCGGACCGCGACGAGGAGGTCCGGCAGGCGCACAACGCCGCGTTCACCGAGCACCACGGGTCCAGCGAGCGCGACGCGGCGTCGTGGCAGGCGCTGTTCACCGGGCAGCGCGCGTTCCGGCCGGACCTGTCGGTGCTCGCCCTGGCCGACGGCGCCGTCTGCGGCTACGTCCTCGCCTACGTCTACGAATCCGACACGAGAGCGCGCGGCTACCGCGAGGTGGTGCTGGGCCAGATCGGCGTCCTGCCGGCGGCCCGCGGCCGCGGGATCGCGCCGGCGGCGATCCTCGAGTCGCTCCGGAGGGCCGCCGCGGAGGGCTGCCGCACCTCCGGGCTCGACGTCGACAGCGAGAACGTGACCGGGGCGCTGCGGCTCTACGAACGGCTCGGCTTCGAGACGGTGCGCACCCGCGTCGCATGGTCGGTCGCGCGGCCTCCGGTGGTCACTCGCTAGGGTCCGGCCATGGTCAGCGTCGATCAGCCAGAGCTCGCGTTCGATCCCGCACTCGTCGGCCGCGCGCACCGCGCGATCGACCCGCTGCACTCGCACCTGTACTTCGCCCCCGAGCAGGACGAGCACCTGGGTGCGCTCGGCCTGCGGCCGGGGCGGATGGTCTACTTCGCCGGCCGCGCCGCGCCGATGGGGGCCGTGGGCGCCGGCGTCGTGACGGCGACCTTCTACAACTTCTCGCCGTCGCTGGTCGCGCACATGATCCCGCGGGCCTGGACCCTCGCCGCGCCCGACCAGGTGCAGGGTGCCCGGCTCGACGCCGCGCGCGCCTCGCTCACCCGCCTGCTCGGCGAGGAGGTCGCCGGCTCCCCGGAGATCGCCGAGCTCGCCGGGCTGCTGCGCGAGGCCTGCACCGACCTGAGCGCCGAGGGCCGGCCGCTCTACGCCGGGCATGCCGAGCTGCCGTGGCCGGAGGAGCCGCTGCTCGCGCTGTGGCACGGGGCCACGCTGCTGCGCGAGCACCGGGGCGACGGGCACGTCGCCGTCCTGGTGCACGCCGGCCTGACGGGCCTGGAGGCGCTGATCACCCACTGCGCCACCGGGCGGGGCTTCACCGTGCAGGCGGCCAAGGCCACCCGCGGGTGGAGCGACGAGCAGTGGGACGCTGCCTGCGCCGCGCTCGCCGACCGCGGGCTGCTCGACGACGCCGGGCTGACCGAGGAGGGCGCGGAGCTGCGCGCCCGCATCGAGATGCAGACCGACGCCCTGGCCGCCGACCCGTGGCTGTCGCTGGGCGCCGAGAAGACCGAGCGGGTGGTCGAGATCGGCAAGGGGCTGTCCCGCGTGCTGACCGCCAACGGCGCCTTCGGCCACGGCATCTTCGGACGGGGCTGAGGTGGCGAACGACGCGGACGCGCGGCTGCCGCTCGCCTCGGAGGAGGGTGAGGTCGCCGACCTGGTGCGGGCGCGCCGGGGAGGCCGGCTGAGCTCGCTGGACCGGCTGCTGCTGCACAGCCCGCCGGTGGCCGCCGGGTGGAACGCGCTGCTGGGCGCGCTCCGCTCGGGGACGACGCTGCCGGCGGACCTGCGCGAACTGGTCATCCTGCGGGTGGCGGTGCTCAACGACGCCGAGTTCGAGTGGGCCGCGCACGCCCCGATCGGGCAGCGGGCCGGGCTGACCGACGGCCAGCTCCGGGCGCTGCGGACGGCGGACCCGGCAGCGGGCCCCGGCTGGACGGAGGCGCAGGCCGCCGTCCTCCGGTTCGTCGATGCGTCGACCCGGGCCGTCGCCGTGCCCGACCCGGTGTTCGCGGCGGTGCGGGAGCACCTCGACGACCGCCAGGTCGTCGAGCTGACCGCCACCGTGGCGGGGTACGCGATGGTCTCCCGGTTCCTGGTCGCCCTGGAGGTGCCGCTGCCCGACGGCGAGGTCGCCGGCTGATCCGCCGCCGGCGGTCACCCGTGTGGGCGAGGACACCCTCGGGACGGCGCCGTTCGCGTGGGACCATGGACGACGGCCGTGACGCGCGGGCGGGCGGCCGGACCCGGGAGGAGGCCGTCGTGCGCAGCGAGCCTCCCAGTACCGATCCCGAGGTCCTCCCCGCCTGAACGAGGACCCGGTCCTGCCGCTCCGTACACGAGGCGCGGACAGGGACGGGCCGGCGAGGAGGGCCACTCCGGTGCCCACCGCCGTCCCCTCGCCCCGGGAGCCCGTCATGACCGAGCGCCGCCTCGCGCCGCTGAGCGCCCTCACCACGCTGACCCGACGTCCCCGGATCGAGCCCGTCCGGCCGCCGAGCGGCGCGACGGCGTCCGCGGCGCTGCCCGGCGGGCCGGCCGTGCCCTCGCGGATCGTCGACAACGCGGTCTACTCCGAGGGCCGGCGCATCGCCACGCCGGACACCGCGGCCGAGAGCCGGGAGGAGCTGGCGCTGGGGGAGGACCGGCTGGCGTGGATGGGGCTGTACCGCCCGCAGCCGAACGAGCTGGGCGCCCTGGCCGAGCTCTACGACCTGCCCGAGCTGGCCGTCGAGGACGCCATCAAGGCCCACCAGCGGCCCAAGTTCGAGCGGTACGGCAGCACGCTGTTCGTCGTCCTGAAGTCCGCCCGGTACCTGGACGCGCTCGAGGAGGTGGAGTTCGGGGAGCTGCACCTCTTCCTGGGGCCCGACTTCGCGATCACCGTCCGGCACAGCGAGTCGCCCGACCTGTCGCGGGTGCGCCGCCGGCTGGAGAGCGACCCGGCGCTGCTGGCCAAGGGCAGCGAGGCGGTGCTGTACGCAACCCTGGACGCCGTCGTCGACGGCTACCGGCCGGTGGTCGACGGGCTCGCCAACGACATCGACGAGATCGAGACCCAGGTCTTCGGTGGTGACCCCGGGGTCTCCCGGCGCATCTACGAGCTGTCGCAGGAGGTGCTGGAGTTCCAGCGCGCCGCGCAGCCGCTGACCGGCATCCTGGCGGCCATCACCGCGGGCTTCGACAAGTACGGCGTCGACGAGGAGCTGCGCAGCTACCTGCGCGACGTCGCCGACCACGTGGTGCAGGTCAACGAGCGGGTGGAGGGCTTCCGGCTGCAGTTGCGCGACATCCTCACCGTCAACGCGACCCTGGTGGCGCAGCGGCAGAACGAGGAGATCCGCGAGCTCACCGAGACGAGCATCGCCCAGGGCGAGGAGGTCAAGAAGATCTCGGCCTGGGCGGCCATCCTCTTCGCGCCCAGTCTGGTGGGCGGCGTGTACGGCATGAACTTCGAGCACATGCCCGAGCTCGACGAGTGGTGGGGCTACCCGTTCGCGCTGGTCCTGATGTTCGGCGTCAGCCTCACGCTGTACCTGGTGTTCAAGCGCCGCGACTGGATCTGACCGGCCGGTCCCGACACGGACGGGGGACGGGGACGGCGTGCGGGGAAGAACTCGTCGGCCGGGAGGGTTACGCTGGCTGCACAACTACACAGGGGGTGATTGGTCTCGACTTCGGTCGGGTGTCCAGGGGAAGCGAGCCGAGGAAGGCAACGATGAGCTCGTTAACCACGCGTTGCAAAACACACAAGCGCCGACTCCAGTCAGCGCGAGTTCGCCCTCGCTGCCTAAGTAGCGAGGCGACTCTGTCAGCCCGGGTTCGTCATCGGCCCGGATCCTGGCATCAGCTAGATGACTCACCGTGAGCGCCGGTCGCGGGCGTTCGCGGGACATCAAACAGCGACTGGGCCCGTCACATCGACTTGTTCGCGAGATCGATGGGGTCGAGCAGAGGCAGTAGCGGACTGCGCTCGGAGAAGCCCTGGATATGCGTCGAAGGACGCGGGTTCGATTCCCGCCACCTCCACCACCCCTGTTGCGTACGAGAGCCCCGGTCGCTGACCGGGGCTCTCGTGCGTCCGGGGTGTCTTCCCGCCTGCTGCGCCACCTGCCCGTGCGCGGGTCACCAGGAGCCGCCGCCACCACCACCGGCCCCGCCGCCCACGCTCGTGCTGCTGCCCCCGCCGGCCGACGGCGGCGCGGTGCCGGCCGTGCCGCAGCCGGCGACGACGACCGGCCCGAGGGCCGCGTAGGAGAGGTGCCGGCCGCCGGGGTGCGACCGGGCCGGCGCCCGTCCGGCGGAAGCCAGCTCCGCCCAGTGCTCCGCCTCGCCCAGCGCCACGGCCCACGCGGTGTAGCGGCCGAGCCGGCCGGAGCCGATCGCCTCGTCCACGGCGGTCGGTGGTGCGGACGCGAGGAACTGCCGCAGCGACTCCACCTGCAGCCAGGCCGCCGAGCCCGCGGCGGTGAGCACGCGCAGCTCCCACCCGGCGATCGCCGCGGCCGCGCCCGCCCCGGCCAGCGCACCTGCGACCGCGGCCAGCACCAGCGGCAGGCCGACGTCCCCGATCGACAGGTACCCCGCGAACAGCGCGAGGCCGGCGCCGGCCAGCCCGGCCAGGCCGCCCAGCACCCGGATCCACACCGTGCGCCGGTCCGCTGCGATGTCCCACAGACCGCTGCTGCGCTGCCAGGCGCTGAGGTCCGTGCCCAGCTCCGCCCAGCCCTTGGCGAAGCCCTCGTCGTAGCTGCCGAGCGGCAGCCGCTCGCGGCCGCGGAACAGCAGGTCCAGCAGCCGGCGGACCGGACCGTCGCCGGGCTCCCGGCGCACCAGGGTCACCTCGTCGGAATGCCCGGCGGGCGACTCGAGGTCGAGGGTGCCGGCCACGGCCTGGTCGATCAGCCAGGCGGCCTTGTGCGCCGTCGTCACCGACCCGGCGAGCAGCACGCCGCCCTGCGCGGGGGACAGCCCGGCGGGCAGCGTGGGGGAGGGGGCGGCGTGGTCGGCGAGCACGGCGAGGTCGACCCGCGCCTCCTCGCCGGGGGCGGACGTCACCGGGATGCCCGCCGCCGGCACCCGCTCCCGGCCCGCGCGCCGGATCGCGGCCAGCGTGACCGCCGCCGCCAGCAGCGCGAGGCCGCCGGCGAGGGCGCCGGGCAGCAGCGGATCCGCGCCGTCCGCCGGTGGTGCGGGAGCCGGCGGCGCGGGGAGCGCGGGGGCGCCGTCGAGAGCGTCACCGGTCGTCCCGGCGACGGTGACCCCCTCGCCGGCGTCCAGCGCGTCCACCCGGGCGACGAGCCGGCCCGGCTCCGCCTGCTCGACGTCGCAGGGCTCGGTGGACCCGGGTTCGCCCGCCGAGCACCGGCCCTGCGCCAGCTCGGCCGGCGCGCTCACGTGCACCCGGACGTCGTCGATCGGCACGTCCCACCCCGTGCCCACCGCGTTCCAGGCCAGCGCGTCGCCGGAGGCGACGCCGTCGAGGGTGTAGCGGAGGACGTACCGGTGCCGGCCGGTCACCGTCCGGTCGGGGTCCCCGATCCGGATCTCCCCGGCCTCGGTGACCGTGACGTCGTCGGGGGCGTCCGGCGACGACACCTCGACCGGAGCGGCGGCGTCCAGGCCCGGGACCCGGCGCAGGATGCCGCGTCGCTCCTCGCCGCCGAAGTCGTAGTCGATCACCTCGGTGACGCGGGCGCTGCCGTCGTCGGCGACGGTCGCCGCCACCCACAGCAGGCGCACCCGCTCCCCGCCCCCGGCGAGAGCGACGACGGTCGTCAGCACGCCCACGGCCAGGGCGACCAGCACGATCACGACGATGTCGATCCGCCGCCGCCGGCGGACGCGGTCGGACCGTCGGAGCGCTGGCATGGGTCTCCTCCTCACCGAACCGGTACGGCGTGCCCCGGCCGTCGGGCTGATGATGCCCCCGGGCCAGGCTGCTCCCGGGGCGCTGGGCTGCGCCCGGACCGCTCAGCCGTCCGAGAAGTCGACCTCCGCGGTGGGGGTGACGCTGCCGCGGCGGCCCGGCGCGGACGCGAAGCCCCAGTAGGCGTTCGTGTAGGCGATCGCCTGGTCGGGGCCGATCGGGACGCCCCACTGGCGCAGGTCCTCGGTGGTGTGCGCGTCGGCGACCAGGGTGGTGTCGTAGCCGCGCACCAGGGCGCCGTGCAGCGTCGAGCGGATGCAGGCGTCGGTCTGCGCGCCGGTGACCACCAGCCGCCCGACGGCGCGCTCGGCGAGGTGCGCCTCCAGGTCGGTGGCCTCGAAGGAATCGCCGTAGGTCTTGTGCACCAGGGGCTCGGAGTCGAGCCGCTCCAGCTCGGGGACGTACTGCCACTCCGCAGAGCCCTGCGGCATCCCCTCGTCGGAGTGCTGGACCCACACCACCGGCACCTGCTCGGCGCGGGCCTTCTCGACGAGCTGCCGGATGTTGCCGACGACGCGGTCGCGGTCGTAGGCGTTCCCGACGACGCCGTTCTGCACGTCGATGACGAGCAGGGCGGTGCGCGGGCGGTCTTCCAGTGCAGTCATGGCTGCCTCCGTCGGCTCCTGGGATGACGCGGTCACCGTAGGGCTGACCAGGGACGGTTCGGGCCCGTCGAGCATCATGACGGCGTGATCACGATCGGGGGAGGCCCCGGAACCTGCGCCTCCCGGGTCTCGTTGCGCCGACCGTGACCGACCAGCAGGGCTCCCGGCCGCGCACGGTCGCCCGGGACGGCGGCTGGGCCGAGTGGGCGCCCAGCGGGCGGCTGGCCGTCCCGGTCATCGTGCTGCTGGTCATCGCGGCGAACCTCATCGGGGTCGGCACCGTGGTGCTGCTGCTGATCGGCGTGGAGGACAGCAGGGGCAGCGCCGGCCGCGCGGAGGTGCTCGGCGCGGCCGCGGCGTACCTCGCGGTCGCGCTGCCCCTCGCGGTGGTGGCCGGGCTGCGGCGGCAGCGGGCCACGAACCGCTGGCTGATGGCCGGCCGGGACCCGACCGGTGAGGAGGCGGCGCACGCGCTGCGGCTCCCGCCGGACACCGCCCTCATCGCGGCCCTCGTGTGGCTGCTGGGCGCGGTGCTCATGGGCGCGGTCGCGGCGGTCAGCTTCCCCGACGCCCTGGTCGGCGCGCGGGTCGCCGTCGCCGTCGTGCTCGGCGGCGTGGTCACCGCCGGTGTCACCTACCTGCTGGTCGCCCGGGCGGCGCGGGCCGTCACCGCGCGCGCCCTGGCCGCGCATCCACCGGCCGGCGCGCTGACGCTCGGCGTGCGGATCCGGCTGCTGCTCACCTGGGGCCTCACCAGCGGCGTCCCGATGCTCGGCGTCGTCCTGCTGTACCTGGACCCGAGCAACCCCGACGGCCCCGGCCGCACGGCCGTCGTGTTCCTCGTCGTCGTCGCGCTGCTCGTCGGCGCGCTGGCCACCGTGCTCACCGCCCGGGCCGTGGGTCAGCCGCTGCGCGACCTGCGGCGCGCGGTGCAGCAGGTCGGCCGGGGGGACTACGACGTCGACGTGGTGGTCGACGACGCCGGCGAGATCGGCCTGCTCCAGGAGGGCGTCAACTCGATGGCCGCGGGACTGGCCGAACGGGAGCGGCTACGCGACCTCTTCGGCCGGCACGTGGGGACGACGGTCGCCCAGCGGGCGCTGGCCACCGGGGTGTCCCTCGGCGGGGAGGAGCGCACCGTCGCCGCGCTCTTCGTCGACATCGCCGGCTCCACCTCGCTGGTGCGCCGCACCGGCCCCGAGGAGATGGTCGGCCTGCTCAACCGGTTCTTCGGCGTCGTCGTCGACACCATCGAGGACGAGGGCGGGCTGGTGAACAAGTTCGAGGGCGACGCGGCGCTGTGCGTCTTCGGCGCCCCGGCCGACCACCCCGACCCGGCCGGCGCCGCGCTGCGGGCGGCCCGGCGGATCTGCGACGCCGTCGCCGCGGCAGGAGAGGTCGACGTCGGCGTGGGCGTGGCGTGCGGCCGGGTCTGGGCGGGCCAGGTGGGGGCGGCCAGCCGGCTGGAGTACACGGTCATCGGCGATCCGGTGAACGAGGCGGCGCGGCTCACCGAGCTGGCCAAGGAGCACCCGGGCCGGGCGGTGGCCAGCGAGCCCACGGTGCTGGCCGCCCGCGACGACGAGCGGAGCCGCTGGGTGCGCGGCGAGCAGGTGGAGCTGCGCGGCCGCGACGAGCCGACCACGACCTGGGTGCGCAGCTAGAGACGTTTCCGCGGAAAACGCGCGCACTGATGGCACGACGGAGTCGCTCGTCGCAGCCGGGGAACGGCACGTGGCCGCGGTGCGATCCGGAGGATCGCAGAATTACTGCGTCGGAGGCCGCATCGCCTTGCCCGGCTCGTGCGCCTTGACCACGACGAGCACGTCCTCGGACTGCAGGGTGCCGATCAGCGGGTCGTCGAAGCGCAGCGTGCGCCCGCCGCGGGTCACCGACAGCACGATGTCGCGCAGCTGGCGGGGGCCCAGGCCGACCTCGTCGGTGGTCACCGTCCGCTGGTGCAGGTCCAGGCCCTGCCCGCCGGTGACCAGGTCCTCGACGACCGCGACCACGCGGGGCGCGTCGGTGGACAGGCCCAGCAGCCGGCCGGACGTCGCCGAGGTGGTGATGACGGTGTCCGCGCCGGACTGCCGCAGCAGGTTGGCGTTCTCCTCCTCGCGGACACTCGTGGTGATCGGCACGCTGGGGTTGAGCTGGCGGACGGTCAGCGTGATGAGCACCGACGCGTCGTCGCGGTTGGCGGCCACGATGACCGACCGGGCCCGCTCGACCGACGCCCGGCGCAGCACCTCGGTGCGGCCGGCGTCGCCGACGATGCCGGTCAGCCCCATGGCGTTGGCCTCGTCGATCGCCCGCGGGTCCGGGTCGACGACCACGATCTTCTCCAGCGGCGTGCCGCTGGCCTGCAGCGAGCGGATGGCGCTGCGGCCCTTGGTGCCGTAACCGCACACGATGACGTGCTGGCGCACGCGGGACCTCCAGCGACGGATGCGGAACTCCTCGCGCGACCGGGCGGTCAGCGCTTCGAGGGTGGTTCCGATGAGGACGATCAGGAACATGATGCGCAGCGGCGTGATCAGCAGGACGTTGGTCAGCCGCGCCCCGGGGGTGATCGGTGTGATGTCGCCGTACCCGGTGGTGGAGAGCGAGACCGTCGCGTAGTACGCGGCGTCGAGCACGGAGATCTCGCCGCCCTTGCTGTCCTCGTACCCGTCCCGGTCCAGGTAGACGATGAGGACGACGACGGCGAGCACGACCGCGGCGATGAGCACCCGGCGCCACACCTGGCGGACGGGCGACTGCTCGACGTGCGCGATCCGCACGCCGGTGTGCTCGGTCTCCAGACCGTTCCGCTCCTCGTCCACCCCGCGGACGATAGTGAGCGGGGAGCGCGGATGCGCGCCGCCGCACCCGATCGGGGGCGGCGGCGCGCAACCGGTCAGCCCTCGACGGCCTCCCGCTCCCGGGCGGCGAGCTCGCGCTTGAGCACCTTGCCGGCCGCCGACACCGGGATCGCGTCGATGAACTTCACGTCGCGCAGCCGCTTGTACGGCGTCACCTTGTCGTTGACCGCGGTCATGACCGAGTCGACGGTCAGCGCCGCGCCGTCGGCGTCGTCCTTGCGGACCACGTAGGCGATCGGCAGTTCCCCGACCTCCTCGTCGGGCCGGCCGACCACGGCGGCGCCGGCGACGCCCGGGACGCGGAACAGGAGCTCCTCCAGCTCCCGGGGGAAGACGTTGTAGCCCTTGTAGATCAGCATGTCTTTGGTGCGGTCGACGATCGAGAGGTAGCCGTCCTCGTCGAGGATGCCGACGTCGCCGGAGTGGAACCAGCCGTCCTCGTCGATCGCCTCCGCGGTGGCCTCCGGGCGGTGCGCGTAACCGCGCATCACCTGCGGCCCACGGATGCACACCTCGCCGCGCTCCCCGGCCGGCAGCGGGTCCCCGCCGCCGAGCGGCCGGATGGTGACCTCGGTGTCGAACACCGGGACGCCCACCGTGCCGGGCTTGCGGGTGCCGGAGCGGAACGAGGGGGCACCGGTGGCCTGCATCGTCACCTCCGTGAGCCCGTAGCCCTCGCCGATCGTGGCGTTGGGCATCAGCGCGCTCATCTTCTCGATGAGCGTGACCGGCAGCGGGGCAGCACCGCTGGTGACCCCCCGGATGTGCGACAGGTCGGCGTCCTGGATCGCCGGCACCTGGAGCAGCGCCGCGAAGACCGGCGGCGCGCCGCCGATCGAGGTGACCTCGTACCGGACCATGTCCTCGACGTACTTGACCGGGTCGAAGCGCATGTGGATGACGGTCATGGTGCCGGCCATGACCATCCCGTTGAGGTAGCCGATGGCACCCATGGCGTGGAACCACGGGGTGAGGTTGATGATCCGGGCCTCGCCGAGGCGGGTCGCGATCTCCTCCTCGTCCAGCACCTGCTGCAGGGTCACGTCGCCCTCCTCGTCGAGCTGCGGCAGCGACCCGGAGGTCCAGCAGCCCGACTGGAGCACGTTGGTGACGACGTTGCGGTGCACCAGTTCCACGCCCTTGCTGACGCCGGTGGTGCCACCGGTGTAGGCCAGGTGCGCGAGGTCGTTCTCGACGTCGACCTCGGCGTCCAGGTGCCGGTCGGTCGGGTCGCCGGCGAGCAGGTCGGCGAGGTCGACGTCGCTGTCCTCCAGGCCGTCGAGCCGGGCGGCGAAGTCGGTGATGTGCGCCTCGCCGGTGACGATCACGGTCTGCACCGGGGTCTGCGCCAGCGCGCCGCGCACGAACGGCAGCACCTGGTCCCAGGTGACGAGCACCTTGGCGCCGGCGTCGCTGAGCTGGGCGGCGAGGTCGGCGGCGGGCAGCAGCGGGTTGGTGGGGGAGAAGGTGGCCCCCGACAGCAGGATCCCGTAGTACAGCGACGGGTACTGACGGCAGTTGGGGATGTGGACGGCGACGACGTCGCCCCGCCCGACGCCGTGGTCGGCGAGCCAGCCGGCGACGGCGTGCGCGCGGGCGCCCATCTCGGTGTAGGTCAGCGGCACATCGTGGTCCACGAACGCGGTCCGGTCGCCCCAGCGGCGCACCGCGGCCCGGAGGATCGAGCCCACCGGCACCCGCGGGTAGTCGAGGGAGCGAGGCATCCCGGGCGGCCAGCTGGCCGTCGTGGGTGCCTTGGCGGACTGCACGGTGGTCATGCGTTTCCTCTCGTCGGTGAGCTCAGCACCACAGGGTGGCCCAGCTCACAGGCCCTGTCGAGCATTCTGTGAGGATGTCGCCCATGAGCGATCAGCGCACCGCCCTCGTCCTGGGCGGCGGAGGCATCACCGGCATCGCGTGGGAGATCGGCGTGCTCGCCGGGCTGGCCGAGGCGGGGGTGGACCTCACCGGCGCCGATCTCGTCGTCGGCACCTCGGCCGGCTCGGTGGTCGGCGCGCAGCTCACCAGCGGGGCGCCGCTGGAGGAGCTGTACGCCCGCCAGCTCGAGCCCCCGGCGCAGGAGAAGGTCGCCCGGATGACCCGCGGCAACCTGGCCCGGTACGCCTGGGCGATGCTCGTCAGCCGCGGCCGGGACGTCGAGTTCCGCCGTCGCGTGGGGGCGCTCGCCCTGGCGGCGGAGAAGGCGGGGCTGACGCCCACCGAGCAGGAGCGGCTCGACGTCATCGGCTCCCGGCTGGTCTCCCGCGAGTGGCCCGACCGGCCGCTCACCGTCACCGCCGTCGACGCCGCCACCGGCGAGTTCCGCGCCCTCGACCGCGAGTCCGGCGTGCCGCTGCTGCAGGCGGTGGCCGCCAGCTGCGCGGTGCCGGGGGTGTACCCGCCGGTCACCATCGACGGCCGCCGGTACGTCGACGGCGGCATGCGGTCGGCGGCGAACGCCGACCTCGCCCAGGGCTACGACCGCCTGGTCGTGCTCGCGCCGATCCCGCGGGGCGTCGGGCCGCTGGCCAGCGTCGACGCGCAGGTCACCGGCATGCTGGCGCGCGTCGCCGTCGTCGCCCCGGACCAGGGCAGCCGCGCGGCCATCGGCCGCAACGTCCTGGACCCCGCCGCCCGGGAGCCCGCGGCGCGGGCCGGCCGGGCCCAGGCGGCGACGGTCGCCGCCCGGGTGGCCGAGGTCTGGACCGGCTGACCGGCCCGTCGTCGTCCTGCGCCGGCTCAGCCGCGGCGCCACAGCCACGTGCCGACCCCGGCGAACCAGAAGGCCATCAGGTAGGTGACCGCCCACCCCACCGGCGGGAGCGCCAGGCCGAGGGCGAACACCGCGCTGACGCCGGCCAGCACCCGCGATGCCCGGGCCGTCCAGGCGGCGACCGCGACGGCGACGAGGAAGCCGAGGCCCACCCAGGCGGCCATCGGGTGGGCCAGGTTCATCACCAGCAGGGCGAACTCCGCTCCGGCCGGCGTCACCCCGTCGCCGAAGGTGAGCGTGCCCACGGCCACTGCCGCGGCCGGGGCCGCCGTCGCGGCGGTCATCAGGAGCACGTGCCCGGCCCCGAGCAGGGGGAGCAGCCGGGTGGCGGCGCCGTCCCCCTCGAGGGCCAGGTGCACGGCCAGCCGGCCGGTGACCGCGATGGCCAGGAGCGCGTAGAGCCCCATGAGCACCGCGGCGAGCGTCACGTCGGCGCCCGCCAGGGCGGACGCCGCCTCGGCGGGGGTGTCGGCGCCGCCCATCGGGTCGCCGAAGACGGCGGCGGCGGCCGCGAAGGCGAGCAGCGCGCCGACGCCGGCGAGCGCGGGCAGCGGGCTGCGCCGGTCGGCGGCGCGGGGCGCCGAGACGCCGGAGTGGGTGGTGGTGGTCATGGCTCGTGTCCTCCTCTAGCCGGCGCGCCCTTCGCGCCGGGCGCCGTCCACGCTCCCGCCGGACCGACCGCCGGTCGTCTGCCCTCCGGGCGAGCGGACGACGGTTCCCACCCGGACCGGATCTCCCGCACGGCAGAGGCGGGATCGCTCGCGAGGCGGATCCGCACCGGTGCCGGCGGTCCTACGCTCCGGCCCATGTCCGGACCGGGAGCCCGCTGGGGAGCGCTGCCGCCGTGGGTGCGCGACGGGCTGCTGGCCCTGGCGCTCACGCTGGCCGGCCAGGCGGAGCTGCTGCTCGCCGACGGCCCGGTGGTGCGGCTGCCCCTGCAGATGGCGGCCTTCGCCGTCATGACCGGCAGCCTGGTGCTCCGCCGGTCGCGTCCGCTCCCCGCGGCCGTCGCGGTCGCTGCCGGACTGGCGTTCCAGACCGTCCTCGGCGACGCCCCGGCCGTGTCCGGGTTCGTCGCCGTCCTGGTGGTCACCTACTCGGTCGCCCAGTACGCGGACCGCCGGCGGGACGCCGTGTCCGGCCTGGTGGCGGTGCTGGCGGCGGTCGAGCTGTACGCGTTCGTCGGGGACGACGTGCTCGTCGCCGACGCGATCGGCAACGCGGCGATCCCGGTCGTGGTGTGGGTCTTCGCCCGGCTCGCGCGGGAGCGCCTCGACCGGGCGGTGGCCGCCGAGCGCGAGGTCATGGCGGCCCGGGAGCGGGCCCGCGAGCAGGAGCTGGCGCGGGCGTCGGCGCTCGCGGCCGAACGCCGGCGCATCGCCCGGGAGATGCACGACGTCGTCGGGCACGCGGTGACGCTGATGCTGCTGCACGCCGACGCCGCACAGGCGGGCCTCGGCGGACGGGAGCCGGCGACGGCGCGCGCGCTGGACGTCGTGCTCGCCTCGGGCCGGACGGCGCTGGAGGACCTGCGGCGGTTGCTTCGCGTGCTGCGCGACGACACCGGGGGCGAGGCCGGGCAGCCCGGGTCGCTGGCCGCCGTCGAGGAACTGCTGGCGGCGGCGCGGTCGGCCGGGCGCCCGGTCGCGCTCGCGGTGGACGGCCGCCCCCGACCCCTGCCGGCAGCCGTGGAGGCGACCGCCTACCGCATCGTGCAGGAGTCGGTCACCAACGCCATCCGGCACGCGCCCGGCGCCCGGATCGACGTCCGGCTGCACTACGCCGAGCAGGCTCTGGAGGTGGAGGTCGCCGACGACGGCGGCGTCGTACCGGCGCCGCGGACGGGCGCGGGCTTCGGTCTGGCCGGCATCGAGGAACGGGTCGCGCTGTTCGACGGCCGCGTGGCGGCCGGGCCGCGCGAGGACGGCCGGGGGTGGCGCACCCACGCCGTCCTGCCGGTCCCCGCCGCGGAGCACGCGCCGGCATGACCGTCCGCATCCTGCTGGCCGACGACGAGGCGCTGGTCCGGGCCGGGCTGCGGATGATCCTGGAGGCGGAGGCGGACCTGGAGGTGGTGGGCGAGGCCGCCGACGGCGTCGAGGCGGTGACCCTGTGCCGGCAGCTGCGCCCGGACGTGGCGCTGGTCGACATCCGGATGCCGCGGTTGGACGGGATCCAGGCCGCCCGGCGGATCACGGCCGAGCCGGGGCACGGCACGGCCGTCGTCATGCTGACGACGTTCGACGCCGACGAGCACCTGGTCGAGGCGATCCGGGCCGGAGCCACCGGCTTCCTGCTCAAGTCCATGCCGCGCGAGCAGCTGGTCACCGCCGTCCGGTCGGCGGTGACCGGCGACTCGCTGCTGGCGCCCGTGCTGCTGCGCCGGCTGCTGGACGACTTCGTCGGCCGCGCCGGGACGACGCGGCCCGCCGCTCCCGGGCTCGTCCTGCTGACGCCGCGCGAGGAGGAGGTGCTCCGGCTGGTCGCGCGCGGCCTGTCGAACGCCGAGATCGCCGCCGCCCTCGTGCTCGGCGAGGGGACGGTGAAGACGCACGTCGCCCGGGTGCTGGCGAAGCTGGGCGTCCGGGACCGGGTGCAGGCGGTGGTGCTCGCCTACGAGTCCGGGCTCGTGCGCCCGGGGAGCGGCTGAGTCACACCACCGGCTCGGCCACCAGGGAGCCGGCGGAGTGCTCGGTGCGCAGCTGGGTCTTGAGCACCTTGCCGCTGGGGTTGCGGGGGAGTGCCCCGACCACCGAGTACTCCCGCGGGTTCTTGTAGCGGGCCAGCTTCTCCCGGCAGTAGGCGGCCAGCTCCGCGGACGTCGGCGGGTCGGCGGGGTCGCGGGGGGCGACCACGGCCAGCGGGGCCTCGCCGTAGCGGGTGTCGGGGACGCCGATCAGCGCCACCTCGCCGACCTTCGGGTGGGCCGCCAGGACGTCCTCCACCTCGGCGCAGTAGATGTTCTCCCCGCCGGAGATGATCATGTCCTTCTTGCGGTCGACGACGTAGTAGTAGCCGTCCTCGTCCTCGCGGACGAGGTCCCCGGAGTGGAACCAGCCGCCCGCGAACGCCTCGGCCGTCGCCTCCGGCTTGTTCCAGTACTCCTTCATCACCATGGGGCTGCGGTAGACGATCTCGCCGACCTCGCCCCGCGGGACGTCCTCCATCAGCTCGTCGACGACGCGCACCTCGACGTTGAGCATCGGGGTGCCGACCGAGCCGATCTTGCGGACGGAGTCCTCGCCGCGCAGCAGCGTGGTGACCGGGCTGCACTCGGTCTGCCCGAACGCGGTCATGATCTCCGCCTGGGGGAAGGTGTCGATCATCGTGCGCAGCAGGGTGGTGGACGCCGGTGCCGCGCCCCACGAGGCGCGGGTGAGGCAGGACAGGTCGCGCGAGGCGATGTCGGGGACGGCGACGACGGCCGCCCACATCGCCGGAACCAGGAAGATGCTGTTGATCCGCTCCCGCTCGATGAGGTCGAGCGTGGCCACCGGGTCGAACCCGCCGGAGGGGATGATCACGTGGGTGCCGCCGAGCAGCAGCGGCGGCAGCCCGCCGGCGAGCCCGGCGATGTGGAACATCGGCGTGCCAGGGGCGCTGACCTTCTCCGTCGTGAGGTCCACGCCGTTGGTGGCGATCTGGCTGAACGCGTGCATCAGCAGGTTGCGGTGGGTCAGCACCGCGCCCTTGGGCCGGCCGGTGGTCCCGGAGGTGTACATGATGAAGGCCGGCTCGTTCTCGTCGACGACGACGTCCAGCGGCTCGCTGCCGGCCGAGGCGAGCGCCTCCTCGTAGTCCGGGCCGATCACGAGCGTCGTCGTGACCGACGGCGCCTGCTCCGTGGCCTTCGCGCCGAGCTCGGCCAGCGCGGTGTCGACGACGAGCGCCACCGCGCCGGAGTCGGTGAGGACGTAGGCCACCTCGTCGGCGACCAGGCGGAAGTTGACCGGGACGACGATCGCGCCCAGCCGCACGCCGGCGAGGTAGCTCTCCCAGACCTCCATGCCGTTGAGGGCCAGCACCGCGACGCGGTCCCCCTTCTGCACGCCGCGCCGGCGCAGCGCGCGGGCCAGCCGGGTGACGCGCTCGTCGAGCTCCGCGTAGCTGCGCCCCCGGCCCTCGAACCGCAGCGCCGCGGTCTCGGGGTCCTTGCGGGCGTGCCGGGCCAGCTGGTCGCTCATGGTCATGCCCCGGCCCTGCAGGGAAGGGATCTCGACGCTCACGGGTGCTCCTCGACGTCCGACACGGTTGTGACCCGGGTCATGCTGTCGGTGGAGAGCGGGGCGGTCAACCCTGACTGTCGAAAGCGAGCAGCCGGGCGGCCAGCCGCTTCCACAGCGCCAGGTGCGGATCGGTCGGGGCGGGGCGGTCCTCGAACGCGTAGACCAGCGCGACCCCCCGCATGCTGGTGAACAGCAGCTCGCAGAGGTCGGCGTAGGCGGGGGCGGCGGAGATCTCCGGGCCCCAGATGCCGGTGGCCACGGCGGCGATCGCCTCCCGCAGGCGGCGCTCCTCGCCGCGCAGCGCCGCCCGCAGCTCGGGGTCGGTGCGGGCCGCCGTCCACAGCTCCATCGCGGCCCAGAACGGCGGCTCCTGGAACGTCGCCCACATCAGGTCGATCGCCCGGTCCACCCGGTCGCGGCCGGTCGGCTCGTCCTCCATCAGCGCCGCCGCGCGGCGGCGGACCTCGTCGAGCTGCGTCGTCGACAGGTGCTCGGCGGCGGCGACCAGCAGCTCGGCCCGGGACGGGAAGTGGTGCAGGAGCCGGCCGCGGGAGACCCCGGCGCGGGCCTGGACGGCGAGGGTCGAGGCGCCGGCGTAGCCGTCCTCGACCAGGCAGGCGACCGCGGCGTCGAGGATCAGCAGGCGGCTGCCGGCCGTCCGCTCCGAGCGCGAGCGCGGAGCCGGGACGGCGAGCTGCGGCAGGGGCTCGGCGGTCATCCGGCGAAGCGTAGGCCGACACGGCGGCCGGCAACAGTCACCGTTGACCGTCACGGGTGACCGGTGTCACGCTGCGATCCGGTCCGCCCATCGACGAGAGGTGCCGCCCGTGGATTTCGACGACAGCCCCGACGAGGCCTCCTACCGGGCGCGCGTCCGTGCCCTGCTCGAGGAGCACGCCGGCGAGCTGCTGCACCTCTCGCCCGGCCAGGAGGGGGTGGACGCCCGCCGGCACGAGCCCGAGATGCGCCGCACCCAGCAGGTGCTCGCGGACGCGGGGCTGGTCGGGGTCACCTGGCCCCGGGAGTACGGCGGCCAGGGCGGCACGCTCGTGCAGCAGGCGATCGTCGCCCAGGAGCTGGCGCGCGCCCGCGTGCCCGGGCTGATCAACCACATCGGCATCGGCATGTGCGGCCCGACCGTCATCGCGCACGGCAGCCAGGACCAGCGCGACCGCTACCTGGCCCGGCTGCTGCGCGCCGACGACGTCTGGTGCCAGCTGTTCAGCGAGCCGGCCTCGGGCTCGGACCTCGCGGCGCTGCGCACCACGGCGGTCCGCGACGGCGACGACTGGGTGGTCAACGGCCAGAAGGTCTGGACGACGCTGGCGCACGTCGCCGACTACGGCATCCTGCTCACCCGCACCGACCCCGACCGCCCGAAGCACGCCGGGCTGACGATGTTCGTCGTCGACATGCACGCCCCCGGCGTGACCGTCCGCCCGCTGCGCCAGATGGGCGGGCAGTCGGACTTCAACGAGGTGTTCTTCGACGACGTGCGCATCCCCGACAGCGAGCGGCTCGGGGAGCCCGGGGAGGGCTGGCGGGTCGCCCTGACCACGCTGATGAACGAGCGCGTGGCCATCGGCGGGGCCGGCGGCGACATCGGGCAGTCGGTCGAGTCCCTGGCGCAGCACGCCCGGGAGCGGCTGCCCGCCCTCGACGGCGACCGGCAGGTGCTCGCCCGGCAGTCCGTCGGCCGCGCCGTGGTCGCCGCGCTCGCCGCCCGCTACACCGGCTACCGGCGGCTCACGGTGCTCAGCCAGGGCGGGATCCCGGGCCCGGAGGCGAGCGCGGGCAAGCTCGCCGGGACGGAGGCGGCGCGGCTGGTCGCCGACGCCGGTGTCCGGCTGCTGGGGGACGACGCGGTCTACGCCGCGACCTCCGACGGCGACGACCGGTGGCAGCGCACGCAGTCGTGGCTGCCCGGGATCGCCATCGCCGGCGGCACCGACCAGGTGCTGCGCAACATCCTCGGCGAACGGGTGCTGGGTCTGCCGCCGGAGCCCCGCAGCGACAAGACCGATCCGTTCTCGGGAGGACGGCGATGAACTTCGACCTCGACACCGACCAGCGGGACATCGCCGCCGGTGCCCGCGACTTCTTCCGCGGCTCCGCCTCGCCGGCCGCCGCGCGCGCCGGGCTGGAGGGCGGCCGGCTGGAGCCGGGCCGCAAGGCGCTGGCCGACATCGGGTTCCTCGGCATCACCGTCCCGGAGGCGGCCGGCGGCGCGGGGCGGTCGGTCCTCGACCTCGCCGTCGTCGCGGAGCAGGGCGGCGCGGTCCTGGCCGCGCCCTCCCTGGTCACCGCCGCCCGGGCGGCGGTCCTGCTGGCCGGCGAACCCGAGCTGGCCGCGCAGCTGGCCGACGGCTCGACCGCCTTCGCCGTCCTCGACGGGCCGGTCGACGGCTCGGCGCCGTCGATTGACGCGGCGGACGCGACGCTCTTCCTCGGGCTGGACGGCGGCGACCTGGTGGTCGGGGAGGGCGAGATCGTCCCGGGCCGGCCGCTGGACGCCACCCGCGGACTCGCCTCGGTGCGGCTCACCTCCCGCCGGGTGCTCGCCGCCGACGCGGGCGAGCTGTGGGCCCGCGCCCGGCAGGTGGCCGCCGTCGTGCTGGCGGCCGAGGACCTCGGCGGCGCCGACCGCGCGGTGGAGCTGGGCATCGCCTACGCGCAGGAGCGCGAGGCGTTCGGCCGGCGGATCGGGTCCTACCAGTCGGTCAAGCACATGCTGGTCGACGCCTGGGCCGGGGTGGACCAGCTCCGGTCGCTGGTCTGGTGGGCCGCCTGGGCCGCCGACTCCGCCCCCGCCGAGCTCCCGCTGGCCTCGTCCGCCGCGAAGGCGTACGCGGCGACCACGTTCGAGCGGGCGGCCGGGACGCTGATCCAGGTGCACGGCGGGATCGGCTTCACCTGGGAGCACGACGCGCACCTGTTCTGGCGCCGCGCGAAGGTGGACCGGCTGCTCCTCGGCGACGAGGCCGAACACCTCGACGCCGTCGCCCGGCTCGCGATCTCCGGCGCCCTCGGCGCCTGACCACCGTTTCCCTGGCGCTCCGGGTGCCGGGGGAGTCCTGCGGGGCTCCCTCGGCACCGGGGCGTCACCCGCTGACAGGAGGAAGACCACGGACCTCACCGAGCTCCGCTACGAAGTGACCGACGGCGTCGCGACGGTCACGCTGCACCGCCCCGACCGGCTCAACGCCTTCACCCTGACCATGGCCGACGAGCTCGTGGCGGTGGCCGCGGCCGCGGACGCCGACGACGACGTCCGGGTGGTCGTGGTGACCGGCGCGGGCCGCGCCTTCTGCGCCGGCGCCGACCTGGGCGGCGGGCCGGGCACGTTCGCCGGCCGCAGCACCCGGGAACGCCCGCCCGGCCCGCTGAGCCAGGACATCAGCGGCTACCCCCGGGACGCCGGCGGGGTGGCCGCGCTGGCCTTCGCATCGATGCGCAAGCCGGTCATCGCCGCGGTCAACGGGCCGGCCGTCGGGATCGGGGCGACCCTCACCCTGCCCATGGACATCCGCATCGCGGCGAAGTCGGCGCGCTTCGGCTTCGTCTTCGGCCGGGTCGGGATCGTGCCCGAGGCGGCGTCCTCGTGGTTCCTGCCGCGGGTCGTCGGCATCAGCCAGGCGATGGAGTGGGTGGCCACCGGCCGGGTGTTCGACGCGGCCGAGGCGCTGCGCGGCCGGCTGGTCTCCCGGGTGGTGCCCGACGACGAGCTGCTGCCCACCGCCCTGTCGCTGGCGCGGGAGATCGCCGCGAACACCAGCGGGGTGGCCGTGGGGGCCGCGCGCCAGCTGCTGTGGTCGATGCTGGGCGCGCCCTCGCCGTGGGACGGGCACCGCGCGGAGTCCCGGGCGCTGGTGGAGCTGGGGGAGGGGCCGGACTCCGCGGAGGGTGTGGCGGCCTTCCTGGAGAAGCGCGCCCCACGGTTCTCCGCGCGGCTGCCCGACGGCGCCGTCGCCGGGGTGCCGCGCTGGCCGGCCCCACCGGACGACGTCACCGGCTGAGGGGCCACGCACGACAGGGGACGGACTTCCGGACCGGTCGGGAAGTCCGTCCCCTCGCCGACGGTTCAGACGCGGACGCGCGGTTCCTCGGCCACGGTGGCGTCGCGACCGGAGAGCAGCCGGAGGCCGAGCGCGGCCCAGGCGGCGTCGAAGGTGAACAGCCCGATCTCGTGCCACGGGGTCCGGGCCACCATCGCGACGGCGGCCGCGATCCCGGCGACGAGCACGGCCACCCACCAGCCGCCGACGACGGGGGAGCGGCGCAGCCCGAGAGCGAGCGGGACGGCGCCGGCGATCAGCAGGAGGAAGCCGAGGAAGAAGGCCCAGAAGGCGGCCCCCAGCGGAACACCCGTCGCCAGCCCCGTGCCGAGGTGCACGACGGCGAACACCGTCAGCAGTCCGGCGCCGGCCAGGCCGAGGCCGCGGCCGATCCGGCCGGCGCGGGAGAGCGCGGCTCCCGTCCGACCGTGGCCGAGGCCGTGCAGCGCCGTCCCGAGCGCGACCACGCCGAGCGCGAACCCGCCCAGGAACAGGACGAATCCCGGCAGGTCGGATACCGAGCCGTCCGGCCGCTGCACGTTCCAGATCAGCTCGGTGGCGACGGAGGCGAACATCAGGACGCCCGCGGTCAGCGCGGCTGCCCCGGTGCGGCGGTCGACGGCGACGGCGGCGGGATCGGTCATCGGATTCTCCTCGGGCGTGGACCCACGGGCGGGTCCGGGCAGGGACGAGCCTGAGCGGTCGCGGGCCGCCGGTCGTCGGCTCTGCGGGCGAACCGCGCCGTCCCCCGGAAGGCGGAGCCGGCCGACCGGATCCGTCCTGCGGAGGACCCCGGATCCGTGCCCGGATGGCTACCGTTCACCGCATGGACTGGGCCCGGTCCGCGCGTGCGGCGGACGCCCTCGTGGTGGCGGTGCTCGCCGTGTGGGGGCAGGCATCGGTGTGGACCACCGACGTCCCCGCCGTCGCCGCCGACCGGCCGGTGCACGCCGTGCTGGCGCTTCTCGCCACTGCGCCGCTGTTCGTCCGCCGGTACCGGCCGCTGGCGGTGCTGCTGCTCGTCCTCGGCGCGGGGTGGCTGCACGACCAGCTGGGTGGCACGTCCGGGCTGCTGTGGTTCGGCCTCTGCCTGGCGCTCTACGCGCTCGGCGCGCACGCCGACCGGTGGTCGGTCGTCGCGGGCTCGGTCGCCGTTGCGGGGGCCGTCCTCGGCTACGACGTCCCGCGGCTGCTCGCCGGTGACCCGCTCGACGAGGTGCTGCCCGCCTGGTTCATCCTCGCCGGACTGGTCGGCCTCGGCCGCTGGATGCGGCACCGCCACCGCGAGAGCCAGCAGCTCCGGGCCCGCGCGTCCCTGACCGACGAGGAGATGGCCGGGCAGGCCGCCCGGGCGGTGTCCGACGAGCGCGCCCGCATCGCGCGGGAGCTGCACGACCTCGTCGCGCACAGCATGGGGGTCATCGTCATCCAGGCCCAGGCCGGGCAGCGGGCGCTGGACACCCGCCCCGACCTGGCCCGCGGCGTCCTGGTGTCCATCGAGACGGCGGGGCGGCAGGGGCTCGCGGAGATGCGCCGGCTGCTCGGCCTGCTCACCGGCGCGACCGACGGCTCGGTGGCGCCGCAACCGGGCCTCCACCGGCTCGACGAGCTCGTCGACCGGGTGAGGCGGGCCGGTCTGCCGGTGCAGCTGACGGTCGAGGGATACCTGGCCGCGCTGCCTGCCGGCGTCGACCTGGCCGCCTACCGGATCGTGCAGGAGGCGCTGACCAACGTGCTCACGCACGCCGGGCCGGCGACGGCCCGGGTCGTGGTGCGCGCCGTCGGCGGGATGATCGACGTGGAGGTCTGCGACGACGGGTGCGGCCGCCCGACGCCGGGCGCGGGCCACGGGTTGGTGGGCATGCGCGAGCGCGCCGCGCTGTACGGCGGGACCGTGGAGACCGGGCCGCTGCCGGACGGCGGCTTCCGGGTGCATGCGCGGCTCGCGGTGGAGGGGACGGCGGTGTGACCGTCCGCGTCCTGATCGTCGACGACGAAGACCTCGTGCGCACCGGCCTGCGCCTGATCCTGGAGTCCGAGCCCGACCTCACCGTCGTCGGTACCGCCGGGAACGGCGCCGCCGGGGTCGCGGCGGCCACCCGCTTCCGTCCCGACGTCGTGCTGATGGACGTCCGGATGCCGGTGCTGGACGGTCTGTCGGCGACCCGGCAGATCCTCGGCGGCCCGGTTCCCGGCTGCCGGGTCGTCGTCCTCACCACGTTGGACCTCGACGAGCACGTCTACGAGGCGCTGCGGGCCGGGGCCAGCGGCTTCCTGCTCAAGGACGTCCCCGCCGATCAGCTGGTGCACGCCATCCGCGTGGTGGCGGCGGGGGAAGCGCTGCTGGCGCCGTCGGTCACCCGGCGGCTGATCGCGGCCTTCAGCCGGCAGGCCCCCGTCCGCCCTGCGGAGACGCGACCGGCGGTGCTGTCGGCGCTCACCGACCGTGAGGCGGAGGTGCTCGCGTTGCTCGTCGAGGGGCTCTCCAACGCCGAGATCGCCGATCGGCTGGTCGTCGGTGAGGCGACAGTGAAGACGCACGTCGCCCGGGTGCTGACCAAGCTCGGCGTGCGAGACCGGGTGCAGGCGGTGATCGTCGCCTTCCGCGCCGGCCTGGTGCCGGTGGATCCGCACCCTCCCGGCTGAGCAGCTCCCCCGCCACACCGCTCAGCCGCAGCCCGCCCACGCCGGACGGGTGCTTCCGGGAGCCGGGGTCTGCTGGATCGACCCTCGGTCAGGGCATGCGGCTGGGGTCCAGGTGGCGCAGCAGCGTCTCGCCGAAGTCGCGCATCGCGGCCACCTGCTCGGGAGAGAGCTGGTCGAACAGCTCCCGGCGCACGCCCTCGACGTGGATCGGTGCTGCGCCCTCCAGCGCGGCGAACCCCTCGTCGGTGAGCACGGCCAGCTGCCCGCGCCCGTCGTCGGCACACACCTGCCGGCGCACCCAGCCACGTTCCTCCAGCCGGGACACCGCGTGCGAGAGCCGGCTGCGGGAGGAGAGGCACCGGTCGGCGAGCTCGCTCATCCGCATCATCCGCTCCGGCTCCTCGGAGAGCGCCACGAGGATCTCGTAGTAGGCGTGCGAGATGCCGGTGCGGTGGGTGAGCTCCCGGTCCAGCCGGTCCTGCAGCAGCTGCGAGCTGTAGAGCCAGGCACGCCAGGCCTTTTGCTCCTCGGCGTCGAGCCAGCGCGGCTCACCCGTCGGGAGGGACTCAGGCGACACCGATGCGGTCATGGGGACAGAATACTGGCGGAATAGTCAAGCGCTCAACTACGCTGTGCCGGACGACCTGCCCGCACGCACGACGACCCCTGGGAGTCCCCATGACCAGCACCGCCATCCAGATCCCCGGCTACCTCGCCGGCACCTGGGACATCGACGCCAGCCACTCGACCGTCGGCTTCTCCGTCCGCCACATGATGGTCAGCAAGGTCCGCGGCTACTTCCGCGAGTTCTCCGGCGAGATCGTCACCGCCGAGGACCCGACGCAGTCCACCGTCACCGCCACCGTGAACATGGACTCGATCGACACCCGCCAGGAGCAGCGCGACGCGCACATCAAGTCCGCCGACTTCTTCGACGTCGGCAACCACACCGTGATGACCTTCCGGTCCACCGCCGTGCAGACCGACGGCGCCGACTGGACCGTCGCCGGTGACCTCACCATCAAGGGCATCACCAAGCCGGTCGTGCTGGACCTCGAGCTCAACGGCTTCGGCCCCGACGCCTACGGCGGCACGCGCGCCGGGTTCAGCGCCAAGACCGAGATCTCCCGCAAGGAGTACGGCGTCGACATCGACATGCCGATGGACGGCGGCGGCGTCGTCGTCGGCGACAAGATCACCGTGGAGCTCGAGATCGAGGCCGTGCTCCGCACCGCCTGATCCCAGCGCCGGTCGAGGACCCCGGACGGATCGTCGTCCGGGGTCCTCGCGCGTCCGGGCCGCGCCCGGATCCCCGCCGACATGCGCAGGACGGCGGTTCTGCGGGCCGCTGGAACCGCCGCCGTACGCATGCCGGCGGGAACGGGCGGCGGCCGACAGGGAGACTGGACGACATGTCGACGTCGTCGCTGTCCCGGATCCCCGCGTCCCTCCTCGTCGCCGTCGGCCTGGCCGCCGGCTTCGGCATCGCGCAGGGCACCGGCATCCGGGCGCTGGGCGGCGCGGTGTTCGCCGTGTGCGGGGTCGGCGCGGCCTGGATCGCCGCCCGCCGGCGCGGACCGGCCGTCACCGCCGGGCTCGCCGCTCTCTACGTGGGGGCGTTCGTCCTCGCCCACGTGCTGGCCCTGGGTGCCGGTTTCCCGGCCTGGTTCGCGGTGAGTCTGGTCACTGTCGCCGCCGCAGGGGCCACCTACGGGGTGGTCGACAGGCAGCGGGAGACGGTCGCCGCCCGCTGAGCACCTAGAGTGGAGGGAAGGTCGGGGCCCCGAAGGCTGTTGACCTGATGCCCGCGCGCGTCCGCGCGGCGCGCTCCCGAGCTCCCCGAGGTGCCCTTCCGCATGCCCATCCGCAACGACCTGCGCAACGTGGCGATCGTCGCCCACGTCGACCACGGCAAGACGACCCTGGTCGACGCCCTCCTCCGCCAGGCCGGCGCCCTCGGCCGCGCCAAGGGCGAGGGTACCGACAACGACTCCACGCAGGACCGCGTGATGGACTCGATGGACCTCGAGCGCGAGCGCGGCATCACCATCCTCGCGAAGAACACCGCGATCCGCCTGGCCGACGAGGACGGCAACCCCGTCGTCGTCAACATCGTCGACACCCCGGGCCACGCCGACTTCGGTGGTGAGGTCGAGCGCGGCCTGTCGATGGTCGACGGCGTCGTCCTGCTCGTGGACGCCTCCGAGGGCCCGCTGCCGCAGACCCGCTTCGTGCTCCGCAAGGCGCTCGCCAAGGGGATGCCGGTCATCCTCGCGGTGAACAAGACCGACCGCCAGGACGCCCGCATCGAGGAGGTCGTCGACGAGAGCTACGAGCTGTTCATGGAGCTGCTCGAGGACACCGGCCTCGACGTCGACGCGCTCGAGTTCCCGATCGTCTACTGCAACGGCCGCACCGGCCAGGCCTCGCTCAACCGCCCGGAGAACGGCACCGTCCCGGACAGCCCGGACCTCGCGCCGCTGGTGAAGACGCTGCTGGACACCATCCCGGCGCCGTCCTACGACGCCGAGGAGCCGCTGCGCGCGCAGGTCACCAACCTCGACGCCTCGCCGTTCCTGGGCCGCCTCGCCCTGCTGCGCATCCACTCCGGTGAGATGAAGCGCGGCCAGCAGGTCGCCTGGTGCCGCGTCGACGGCAGCATCAAGAACGTCAAGATCACCGAGCTGCTCGTGACCGAGGGCCTCACCCGCACCCCGGCCGAGAGTGCCGGCCCGGGCGACCTGGTCGCCATCGCCGGCATCGAGGACATCATGATCGGCGACACCCTCGCCGACCCGAACGACCCGCGGCCCCTGCCGCCGCTGACCGTCGACGAGCCGTCGATCTCGATCACCATCGGGATCAACACCTCGCCACTGTCGGGCAAGTCGGGCAAGAAGCTCACCGCCCGCCTGATCAAGAACCGGCTCGACCAGGAGCTGGTCGGCAACGTCTCGGTGCGCATGCTGCCGACCGACCGCCCCGACACCTGGGAGATGCAGGGCCGGGGCGAGCTGGCGCTGGCGATCCTCGTCGAGCAGCTGCGCCGCGAGGAGTTCGAGCTCACCGTCGGCCGGCCGACCGTCGTCACCAAGGTCATCGACGGCAAGCTGCACGAGCCGGTCGAGCGGGTCACCATCGACACCCCCGGCGAGTACGTCGGCACGCTCACCCAGGCGCTCGCCGTCCGCCGCGCGCGCCTGGAGAACCTGGTGCACCACGACACCGGGTGGGCGCGGATGGAGTACATCGTCCCGTCGCGCGGCCTCATCGGCTTCCGCACCGAGTTCCTCACCGAGACCCGCGGCACCGGCGTGCTGAACCACAACCTCGAGGGCTACGAGCCGTGGCTGGGCGACATGCGCGCCCGCCCGACCGGCTCGCTGGTCGCCGACCGCTCCGGCGTGGCGACGACGTACTCGATGTTCTCGCTGCAGGAGCGCGGCCAGCTCATGGTGCAGCCGGGCACCGACGTCTACGAGGGCATGATCGTCGGTGAGAACTCGCGTCCGGACGACATGGACGTGAACATCACCAAGGAGAAGAAGCTCACCAACATGCGCAAGTCCACCTCCGAGGAGCTGGAGCGGCTCATCCCGCCGCGGATCCTCAACCTGGAGCAGGCGCTGGAGTTCTGCGCCGAGGACGAGTGCGTGGAGGTCACGCCGGCCACCGTCCGCATCCGCAAGGTGGTGCTGGACCAGACCGAGCGCGGCAAGGCGAAGAACCGCAAGCCCAAGCCCGCCTGATACCCCCCCGCTTTACCCTCGCGCCCTGCCGCAGCTCGACCGCGGCGGGGCGCGATGCGTTTCCGCGGGATGACCTGCCCAGCTTTTCCGCGGAAAGTGCGGGGTGGGTTTCCGCGGAAAGTCGGGATCGGGGTGAGGGTAGTGGTCGGTAGGTCACGGTTCGTGATGACCGGCCGTGCGGCGGCGACCCGCCCGTCCCACGCTCACCGGGGACCCCGCGTGCCGCAGCCTAGGTTCGTCTCGGGGCCTGCTGTCCGGGCCCACGGCGAGCGAGCGACGAGAGGCGGCCGAACGCTGATGGCGACGACCACCCGTACGGTTCCGGTGACCGAGGGCTTCCGGGGCGGGATCGACGTCCGGGTGAGTCTGCGCGCCGACGCCGGATCCGGGGGCTCGGCCTTCGACGGCGCGTGGTTCCCTCGTAGCCGGGACCTCGCCGCGGAGCTGCCCGAGCTGATCGCCGCCCTGGAGCGGCGCGGCGTCCGGGTGGAGCGGTTCACCTACGCCCTCGACGCCTGGCAGCCCGCGCCCCGCAAGCTGGAGGTGCAGGGTCGCACCGTCCGGGCCGGTGGCTTCCGCAGCATGGACCCGCAGGTCGTCTGCCTGACCTGGGCCGGTGGCAACCGCCGGGCCGATCTGCTCGTCGTCCCGCCGGAGACCGACGTGCTGACCGGTGCCCGGGCGCTGCGGCTGTGCACCCGCCGCGGCCTGCCGCCGTCGCCGCAGATGGTCCTCGCCGCGGCCCGCTCCACCCCGCTGCCGCAGGTCCCCGACCTGCCCGCCAGCCGCGCCGTCTGACCTCGAGGTCCCCCTCGCCGCCGTCGCGATGATCAGGTGACAGTGATGATCGAGGGCGAGCCCCGCAGCGATCGTTCCTGACCCTTCAGGTGACTGACTTCGGGTCTTTGTCCGGATCTGTCGGTTCGATCTGCTGCGGGGCTCGCTGTGCACTCACCAGTCGAGGGTTCGTGACCTCATAGGAGCCTGTGCCAGCAGGCACCCGTCACTGTCTTGTCCGCTCGCTCGGCGGTGCGTGCCGTCCCCACCGAGTCGAGTCAGAAGGACGGCGATGACCACGATCGCAGAACCAGCGCGGCCTGCCCAGTTCCCGCCGGGAGTGGCCGGTCGGGTGATCGGAGGTGTGGACACCCACGCCGACACCCACACCGCGGCGGCGATCGACGGCGCCGGCCTGGCGCGGTTGTTGACGGTCGAGGGCGTGGCACTGGTCGAGATCGACCGCCCCAACCGCAAGACCCGCCGGCGGGCGGGCAAGTCTGATCCGATCGACGCCGAGGCCGCTGCCCGGACCGCGCTGGCCGGGGCTCGCACCGGTACCCCCAAAGACCGTGAGGGGCAGGTCGAGGCGCGGCGCACGCTGCGCGTGGCCCGCCGCAGCGCGGTCGCCCAGCGCGCCGACACCCAGCGGCAGATCCGTGCACTGCTGGTCACCGCACCCGAACTGCTGCGCGGCCAGCTGCGCGGCCTACCCACCAAGCAGCTGCTGACCACCTGCGCGGCGATGCGCCCCGACCCTGGCCGCATCGGAAAGCCAGAGCAGGCGGTCAAGACCAGCCTGCGTCTCCTGGCCCGCCGCCACGCCACCCTCACCGCGGAGATCACCGACCTCGACGACCTCATCCAGCCGTTGGTCAGCGAGATCAACCCGGCTCTGACCGCGGCCTTCGGCGTGGGCGCCGACTGCGCCGGCCAGCTGCTGGTCACTGCCGGTGAGAATCCCCAGCGCCTGAGCCGGTAGCGCACCGTCTTGCCTGATGAGGCCGGGATGGGTGCTGCGCCGGCGAGCATGGCGAACGCGGCGTCGTCGCGGCAGCGGCCGGGATGAGACCAGGCGGTGAGCACGGTGGCGGCGACGATCGGGCCGATGCCGCTCAATGCCAGCAGGTCCGGTCGCCAGGAGCGCACGATGGTGCGGATCGTGGCCTCGTGCGCGGCGGCCTCGGCCTCGAGGAACTGGATGCGCCGGGCGAGGTCACGCATCACCGTGAGGGCAGTGACCTGCTCGATGTTGCCGCTGGTCGTGGTCGGGCGAAGCCGGACGGCGGTGGTGATCATGACCCGGGTGGACTGACCGCGGAAGCGGGCGCGCACGGTTTCGGGGCTGCTGATGACCAGCGCCTGCAGCTGGCGTTGGGCGGCGGTTGCGGCCTCGACCGCGGCCCGGCGGGCGGTCAGCAGCATCTGCAGGGCGGCCCGCTCCGGGCCGGTCTTGGGCTGGGTCAAACGCGTGCGAGCCAGCGCGTCACGGGCGGCGCGTTCGGCGTCGATGGGGTCGGACTTGGCGCCGGCCCGCCGCGTCGGGCGCTTGGGCCGGTCCAGCTCGATGACCAGCTCACGGCGGCCGCGAGGTGACGGGCCAGGCCGGCGCCGTAGCTGCCGGTGCTCTCCATCGCCCAGGCCCGCAGCCCGCAGTGCTGTTCGGCCAGGTCGACCAGTTGCGCGTAGCCGTCCGGGTCGGCGGGAACCGTGGCTCGGGCCAGCACGCCACCGGTTCGGGCATCGACCACCGCGACGGTGTGGGTGTCTTTGTGTGTGTCGACGCCGATGACGACCTCGACCAGTTCTGCCAGCATGGACATGCGTTCTCTCCTGACCAGATGGGACGCAGCAGGTCCCGGTCCGGTGCGGAGATGGGCAGGACTGTGACGGGACACGCCAGCGGCTACTGGCGGTCGAGCTCCTGATCAGGCCAACGTCTCCGGCCGGGCCGGTGCCGGCAGCAGCAGGCGGACAAGTCCGTAGAAAGGCACGAAGCCGATCAGGTCAAGGGTCACGCCCACTGCTGCCGGCCGTCAGCACACCACCGGTGCGCCGACCCGGCCAGACTCACAATCAGGTCACCTGGTCCCAGACCCCGAGGGGTTCGTCAGTCGCGGGGGGCGCTGGGCCGGCCGGCGCCGACCGGCTGCTCGGGGGCGGCGGGGAGGTCGGCGGCCACGTTGCGCTCGGCGATCTCGGCGACGGCGTCGGCGGACTCCAGCGCCTTGTCCTTGCGGTACTGGCGGTACGAGTGGACGACGGCCAGGACCCAGACGGCGGCGATGGCCGCGTAGACGACGCCGCTGACGGCGTTCCCGGCGTCGACCCAGTCGCTGCGGAGCAGCGTGCGGACGTTGGTGATCACGATCATGCCGCCGACCAGGGAGCCCAGCAGTCGCGGCGGAATGTGCCGGACCAGCCAGGCGGCGATCGGGGCGGCGACCAGGCCACCGGCGAGCAGCCCGGCCACCCACAGCGGGTCGATGCCCTGCGAGCCGAGCGCGACGAGGAAGCCGAGGCTGGCGGCCAGCGCGACCAGGAACTCCGAGGTGTCGATCGAGCCGATGACCTTGCGCGGCTCCATCCGGCCGCTGGCCAGCAGCGCGGGGGTGCCGACCGGGCCCCAGCCGCCGCCACCGGTGGCGTCGATGAAGCCGGCCACCAGGCCGAGGGGGCCCAGGAACCGGCTGCGCACCGGCTTGCCGAGGTTGCGCCGGTCGATGCCGCGCAGGGTGAACCGCACCAGGATGTAGACGCCCAGCGACACCAGGATCAGCGACATGACCGGGGCGGCGATCTCGGTGGAGAGGCCGGACAGGAAGTGCGCGCCGGCGAAGGCGCCCACCGCACCGGGCAGCCCGACCTTGGCGACGACCTTCCAGTCGACGTTGCCGAACTTCCAGTGCGAGAGCCCCGACGCCAGCGTCGTCCCGATCTCCGCGAGGTGGATCGTCGCCGACGCGGCGGCCGGGTTGGTGCCGATGGCCAGCAGCAACGTCGTCGAGGTGACGCCGTAGGCCATGCCGAGGCTGCCGTCGACGAGCTGGGCACCCAGGCCCGCGAGGGCGAGCAGGATCAAGGTCTTCACGGGGAACGGACTCCGGTCTCACGCATGCCGCGGCGGGCGGCCTGTCAGGGGGTCGAGCCGGCGCCGGGAGCGGCGCGGGGGATCAGGACCCCGGACAGGCGGCGGTGCAGACGCGCAGCAGATCGACGTGCAGCCGGCTCACGAGGAGGAGCGCCGTCGTCCGTGTCACGGCGATATGTCTACCAGATCGATGCACTTAGGCGTCAAACCCGGGTCCACCTGCTGGGACCACCCGTCACACAAGACGCACCGGCCCCGCCGCGGCTGCGACGGGGCCGGTGCCGAGGGCCGGGCGCTCAGCCGACGATGAAGTCGGTGACGAAGTAGGCGATCGCGGCGATCCCGGCGGCGGCGGGCAGCGTGACCACCCAGGCGATGACGATGTTGCCGGCGACGCCCCACCGGACCGCCGACAGCCGCCGGGTCGAGCCGACGCCCATGATCGACGTGGTGGTGATGTGCGTCGTCGACACCGGGACGGCGAAGACCGTCGCGGTCGTCACCATGACGCTGGAGGCCACGGTCTGCGCGGCGAAACCGCCGGCCGGGGTGAGCTGGATGATCCGCCGGCCCATGGTCCGCATGATGCGGAACCCGCCGGCGTAGGTGCCCGCGCTGATCGCGCCGGCGGCGGCGAGCACCACCCAGAACGGCACCTCGAAGTCGTCGATCTCCCCGGCCGTGTACAGCGCCAGGGTGATGATGCCCATCGTCTTCTGGGCGTCCTGCATGCCGTGCCCGAGCGCCATCGTCGCCGAGCTGACGATCTGCGCCCGCTTGAAGCCGCGGTTGGCCCGGGTGACGTGGGCGTTCCGGAAGCTCCACAGGAGGCCGAGCATGAAGAGGTAGCCCAGCCCGAAGCCCACCAGCGGCGAGACGACCATCGGGACGATGACCTTCTCGAACACGCCCATCCACTGCACCGAGTGGGCGGCCGCGAGGGCGGCGCCGACGAGCCCGCCGATCAGCGCGTGGGACGACGACGACGGCAGGCCGAACCACCAGGTGACGAGGTTCCAGGCGATCGCGCCGATCAACGCGGCGAAGACGATCTCCAGGCCCTCCCCGCCCTCGGGTGGATCGATGATCCCGGCGCCGACGGTCTTGGCGACCTCGGTGGAGAGCAGCGCCCCGATCAGGTTCATCACCGCGGCCAGCGCCAGCGCCGTCCGCGGCGTCAGCGCCTTGGTGGAGACGGCGACGGCGATCGCGTTCGCCGCGTCGTGGAAGCCGTTGGTGTAGTCGAACGCCAGGGCCACCAGGATGATGGCGACCAGGGCCAGGAAGGCGGCGTCCATCAGCGGGGGTCCATGCGGAGTCAGGACTCCTTGACGGCGATCGTCTCGACCACGTTCGCGACGTGCTCGAACGCGTCGGCCGCCTCCTCGAGTTGGTCGGCGACCTCCTTGAGCTTGAGGATCTCCAGCGCGTCGAACTCGCCGCTGTAGAGGCGGGACAGCAGCCGGCGGTAGAGCTTGTCCGCCTCGTTCTCCAGGCGGTTGACCTCGATCCAGTAGTCGGAGAGGTCCTTCAGCGTCTTCAATCGCGGCATCGCCTCGGCGGTGGTGTGCGCACAGCGCTGCAGCAGGGAGACCTGCTGGTGCATCTCGGCGGGCAGGGTGCCCAGGCCGGTGAGGATGACCAGGTCGGCCGCGGCCTCCACGAAGTCCATGACGTCGTCGAGGTCGCTGGCGAGGCGGTAGATGTCCTCACGGTCGAACGGGGTCACGAAGCTGGTGTTCAGCGCCCGGAAGATGGCGTGCGTGGACTGGTCGCCGGTGTGCTCCAGGTCGCGCAGCCGCACGGCCAGCTCGGGCCGGCGCACGTGGTCGTGGACGAACTCACCCAGGACCTCGGTCGCCGTCACCAGGTTCTGCGCCGAGGCGGTGAACAGCGGGTAGAAGCTCGAGTCCTTGGGCGTCAGGCTGAAGGGCACGCGGAGGCTCCGTCTCAGGGTTGCGGCACGGTCGCCATCGCGCGGGCGGACGAGGACCGTCGGGCAGCATAGGTGTCCGGCAGGTGGACGACGCGTGCCGCGGGGTCAGCTGTGAGCGGCGTCGCCCCGGCCGGCTTCCTCGCTCACTCCGCCAAGGGACGCCACGAGGTCGGCGCGCGCCCGCGCCACCCGCGACCGGACGGTGCCGACGGGGCAGTCGGCGACCTCGGCGGCCTCGGCGTAGGAGAGCCCCAGCAGCTGGGTCAGCACGAATGCCTCCCGCCGGTCCGGCGCCAGTCGGCCCAGCAGGTCGGTGACCGCGGCGCCCTCGGCGACGGCGTCCCCGGCGCCCGGGGCGGACAGCAGCTCGAGGTCGGCCGCATCGCGGACCAGCGAGAGCCGCCGCCGGCGGCGGGAGCGCACCGCGTCGGCGCAGACGCGGCGGGCGATCGCCAGCAGCCAGGTGCGCACCGAGGACCGGCCCTCGAAGCGGTGCAGCGATCCGAAGGCCCGCAGGTAGGTCTCCTGGGTCAGGTCGTCGGCGGACTCCCGGTCGCCGAGCGCGGCGCACAGCCGCCAGACGTCGGGCTGCGTCTCCCGGACGAGGGTGGCCGCGGCCAGCGGATCGCCGTCGGCGGCGTCCGCGGCGATGCGGGCCAGGTCGTCCATGTCCCCGCCAGGGTGTCACGCAGGTCACCCGGGGTGCCGGGAACCGGACGGCGTCCGGCGGCGACCAATCAACCATGTCCTGCCACACCTGCCGCGAAGCGCTCTCCGCGCGCCTGGACGGCGAGCCGCTGGGGATGCCCGCCGAGGAGCTCGACGGGCACCTGGCGGCCTGCCCCGGGTGCGCGGGCTGGGCGGCCGCCGCGGAGCGGGTGACCCGCCGCGCCCGGCTGGCGCCCGCCCCGCCGGTGCCCGACCTGACCGTCGCGGTCCTCGGCGCGCTGCCCCGTGAGCTGCCCGGGGCGCGGGCCGCCGCGCGCGCCCGTCTGGCGGACACGGCGCTGCGGCTGGTGCTGCTCGCGGTCGGGGTCGCGCAGGCGGCGCTGGCCTGGCCGGTGCTGGTCTCCGGCGCCGGCGCGATGAGCGCTCCGGTGCACATGGCGCGGGAGAGCGGCGCGTGGAACCTGGCGGTGGCCGCGGCGTTCCTCGCCGTCGCGGCGGGGCCGCGGCTGGCCGCGGGGGCGCTGCCGTTCCTCGGGTCCTTCACCGCGCTGCTGCTGCCGGTCACCGTCGCCGACCTGGCGGCCGGGCACGTGCACGCCGACCGGGCGCTGGCCCACCTGCTGCTCGTGGCCGGTGTCGCCCTGGTGGCCGCCCTGGCGTGGCGGGACCGACGGCGGCGTCCGGCGCCCGCGCTGGCCGACCGGCGGGTGACCGCGTGAGGCGGTCGGCGCTCCTGCTGCTCCTGCTGGTCGCCGGCTGGCTGGGGGCAGGGATCGGAACGGCCGGTCCGGCCGCCGCGCACGCCACGCTGGTCGCCACCGAGCCGGGGGAGGGCGCCCGCCTGGAGGCCGCGCCCGCGGAGGTGACGCTGCGCTTCAGCGAGGGCGTCTCGCTGGGCGCCGGGTACGCGCGGGTGCTCGGCGCCGACCAGCAGCGGGTCGACAGCGGTTCCGCCTCCGTCGACGGCGGCGAGGTGACCGTCCCGCTGCGCAGCGACCTGCCCGACGGCGGGTACCTCGTCACCTACCGGGTGATCTCGGCCGACTCGCACCCCGTCTCCGGGGCCTTCTCCTTCGCCGTCGGCGACGGCGAGCTGCTGACCGCCTCCGCGCAGGAGCAGGCCGGTGCCACCGACCCCGTCGTCGGCGCGCTGCTGCCGGTGGTGCGCTGGACCGGGTACGCCGGGCTGGCCCTGGCCCTCGGCGTCCCGGTGCTCGTCCTCACCTGCTGGCCGGCCGGCCGGGGATCGGCGCGGCTGCGGCGGATGGCCACCGGCGGCGCCGTCGCGGTCGCCGGCGCCGCGCTGGTGACGTTACTGCTGCAGGGCCCCTACGCCGCCGGAACGGGACTCGGCGCGATCGCCGACCCGGCGCTGCTCGGCGCCACCGTGCGCACCGGCGTCGGCTGGGCGGCGCTGGCCCGGGTGGTCCTGGCGCTCGCCCTGCTGGTGGTGCTGCGCCGCGTCTGGCGCGGCACGGCGCCGCTCGGGCCCGGCTGGACGGCCGGGGGCGCCGCCCTGGCCGGTGGCCTCGTGCTCGCCACCGCCGCGGTCGGGCACCCGGTGGCCGGACCGTGGCCGGCGCTGGCGGTCCTGGTCGCCGCCGTCCACGTGGCGGCAATGGCGATCTGGCTGGGCGGGCTCGCCGGGCTGCTGGCCGCGGTCGTGCGGCCGGGGACGGCGCCGGCCGAGGTGGCCGCCGTCCTCCCCGGCTTCTCCCGGCTGGCCTTCGGCTCGGTGGTGGCGCTGGTGGTGTCGGGCATCGTCCAGTCGGTGCGGGAGGTCGGTTCCCCGACCGCCCTGGTGGCGACGGCGTACGGGCAGCTGCTCGTGGCGAAGCTGCTGCTCGTCGTGCTCCTCCTGGCCGCGGCCGGGGTCTCCCGCGTGTGGGTCCAGCAGCGCCTGGGCGTCCGCCGGCCCCGGCGGCACCGCTCGGTCACCGCGCACGCCTTCGCCGCGACCGCCCCGGACGCCGCCGCGCCCGAGCAGCTCGCGGCCGCCGCGCAGCGGGACCGGGTGCAGGCCGAGAACGCCGCCGACCACCTGCCCTCGCTGCGCCGCTCCGTGCTGCTGGAGGCGGGGGTGGCCGCGGTCGTGCTGGCCCTGTCGGCGGTGCTGGTCGCCACGCCGCCCGCGCGCACCGCGCTGGCCCAGCCGGTGGAGACGGTGCTGCCCCTGCAGGGCGGTACCGGTGCGGCGTCGGGCAGCGTGCAGGTGTCGGTCGAGCCCGCGCGCCCCGGCGAGAACGCGTTGCACGTCTACCTCTTCGACGACGCCGGACGGCTCACCCAGCCGGCCGAGATCCGGGTGGCGCTCACGGAGCGGAGCCAGGAGATCGGCCCGCTGGACGTCGCGCTCGAGCCGGCCGGCCCCGGCCACTTCGTGGGCGACGGGATGACCATCCCCGGCGCCGGCACCTGGACGCTCACCGTCACCGTCCGGCTCGACGAATTCACCGCGCTCAGTGCCGCCACCGACTTCCCGGTGCGCTGACGCCCCCGACCGCACCACCCGCCCGACGACGAGGAGTTCCGTGTCCCCGACCCGCCCGCTGCACCGGCTCGCCGTGCTGCTGCTCGCCACCCTGACCGCCGGCGCCGCAGCCGTCGTGCTCGCCACCCCCGCCTCGGCGCACGTCACCGTCTCCTCCGGTGACGCCGCTCCCGGCGGCTACGGCAAGCTCACCTTCCGGGTGCCCAACGAGAGCGACACCGCCAGCACGGTGGCCCTGCGCGTCCAGATCCCCGAGGAGTCCGCCATGGGCTCGCTGCGGGCCCAGCCGGTGCCGGGCTGGACGGTGACCACCACGACCGCCGACCTGGCCGAGCCGCTCCAGGTGCACGGGCAGGAGATCAGCTCCTACGTGTCCGTGGTGGAGTTCCGCGCCGACGAGGGCGGCGGCATCGCGCCGGGCCAGTTCCAGGAGTTCGCGCTCTCCGGCGGGCCCTTTCCCGACGCCGAGCGGCTGAGCTTCCCGGCGATCCAGACGTACAGCGACGGTAATGAGTCGGCCTGGATCGAGCCGACGGTCGCCGGGCAGGACGAGCCCGAGCGCCCGGCCCCGGTGCTGTCCCTGGTGGCCGAGCAGCCCGGTGGCGGCGCGGCCGGCGAGGACGCGGCGGCCGCCGGCGACAGCCACGACGCCGGCGGGCACACCGACGATCCGGGCGCGCTGGCGCTGTTCCTCTCGATCCTGGCGCTGCTGGTGGCGCTCGCCGGTGTGGTCCTCGGTGTCCGGGCCAACCGACGTACCGTGTCCTCGTGACCTCCGCCGTCCGCCGCCGTCCTCGCCGGGCCGTGCCGGCACTGCTCCTGACCACGGGCCTGCTCCTGGCCGGCTGCGGAAGCACGGCGGACGGCGACCCGGAGGCGCACGACCACTCCGCGGGCGCCCCCGCCGTGGCCGAGGGCCCCGACGACCGGTACGCCGGCATCGACCTGCGCGAGTCCTTCCGCAAGCCGACGTTCACGCTCACCGACACGACGGGCGCGCCGTACGACTTCAAGGCCGCCACGGCGGGCCGCCCGACCCTGCTCTTCTTCGGTTACACCAATTGCCCGGACGTCTGCCCGACCACGATGGCGGACGTCGCGGTCGCGCTGCGCGGGCTGGACCCCGCCCTGGTGGAGCGGATGCAGGTGGTCTTCGTGACCACCGACCCGGCCACCGACACCCCCGAGGTGCTCGGGGAGTACCTGGACCGGTTCGACGCGGACCTGGCGACCTCCTTCGTCGGGCTCACCGGCGACCAGGACGCGATCGAGCAGGCGCAGCTGTCGGCCGGTGTCGAGCTGGCCGAGGACGAGGGGCGGCTGCACTCGACGTTGCTGCTGCTGTACGGCGCCGACAACGAGGCGCGGGTCGCCTTCAACTCGGGGAACACGGCCGCCGACATCGCCGAGGACCTCCGGCTGGTGGCGGGCGCGTGAGCCGGGGGCCCGGCCGGCTGTTGGCCGTCCTGGCCGGCGTCCTCGCGCTGCTGGCACTGGCCGGGCCCGCCTCGGCGCACGTCGGGGGAGCGGCGGCCGGCAGCGACTTCGACGGCCGCGTGGTCTCGGTGACCCCGCAGCTGCCCGGCGTCACCGTCCGCGTGCTGCAGTTCGGGGACGAGCTCGAGCTGGTCAACGACACCGGCACCGAGGTGCTCGTGCCCGGTTACTCCGGCGAGCCCTACCTCCGGATCGGCCCCGACGGCGTCTGGCGCAATGTGCACAGCCCGGCGACGTACCTCAACCTCGACCGGTACGGGCGGACCGAGCTGCCCGGCGCCGCGGACCCGAACGCCACCCCGGAGTGGGCGCAGGTCTCCACGGAGCCGGAGTACGTGTGGCACGACCACCGCACCCACTGGATGAGCCAGGACCTGCTGCCGCCGCAGGTCACCGCCGACCCGTCCCGCGAGCACGTCGTGTCGGAGTGGATCGTGCCGCTGCAGCACGGCGGCACGGAGGCGGAGGTCGCCGGCGTGCTGACCTGGAGCCCGCCGCCGTCGCCCTGGCTCGTGGGGCCGCTGGTGGGCGCCGCGCTGCTGACCGCGGTCGCCGCCGGGCTGCTCGCCCGCACCCCGCGGCTGCTCGGCGGCCTGCTCGCCGCGGGCGCGCTCGCGGCGCTCTGGCACGCCCTGGCCACCCCGGAGCCGCCGGTGACCGCCGGCTCGCACGCCGGCGCCGTCGTCTCGGCGCTGCTGCCGGCCGCGGCGACCCTGCTCTGCGCGGTGCTGGGGATGCGGGCCGCGCTGCGGGGGCGCGGGGCCATGACCGGGCTGCTGGCCGTCGTCACCGGCTGGCTGCTGCTGGTGCAGGGGCTGCCCGACGTCGACGTGCTGTGGTCGGCGAACGTGCTCTCCGCGGGGCCGCAGCCGATCGCCCGGATCGCGGTCGGGCTGCTGGCGGCCCTCGGCCTGGGCCTGGTGGCCGGCGGGATCGCCGCGGTGCGCCGGTTCCGCGAGGCGGACGCGACGCCCGCGGGGACCGCCGCCGGCCACCCGGTGCCGGTGGCCTGACGACGGTCCCCGGAGGTCAGCCGACCTCGGCGACGATGTTCGGGCCGTCGGTCCCGAACAGGGTGTTGGCCCGCTGGAGGTCGCCCTCGAAGTCGACCTCGACCGCGGCGTAGGCGGAGATGTCCACCGGACGGACCCGCAGCCCGCGCTCGGTGATCGCCGTCTCCAGGCCCCGCTCGAAGTAGTCCTCGTGCGAGCAGGCCTCGAGGTGCTCGATGAGCGTGGCCTTGTCGGCAGACGAGATGTAGTTGATCCCCACCGCCTCGCCGAGCCCACCGCGGACGATCTTGGACAGCTCCCGGATGTAGCCGTCGCCGTCGAGGGTGTACTTGACCTCCTCCTCGGCGACCGTGCTGGTGTCGACGCAGACGAAGCTCTGGTCGGCCGCCATGTGGGGGAGGGCGACCTCGAGCACCGCCGGGTCGAACACGACGTCGCCGTTGAGCCACAGCACGCCGCCCTCACGGGTGGTCCGCAGCCCGCGGAGCAGGCTCTTGGACGTGTTGGTCACCGCGTAGTCGGGGTTGTACGTGAACAGCAGGTCGGGGGAGGCCTTCATGATCCGCTTGCTGCGGTAGCCCACCACCGCCGTCACGGACACGTCGGCGCCCAGGACGGAGCGCAGGCCGTCGAGCTGCCGCTGCATGATGCTGCGGCCGTCGTCGAGCCGGGTCAGCGGCTTGGGGTCCTGCCGGCCCAGCCGGGTGCCCATGCCCGCGGCCAAGATCACGACCTGGACCGACGGCGTCTGCAGCCGTCGGGACGTCGTGCGGGCCGACAGGGGGGAGCCACCCCGACGGACGGGGTTGAGGACGTGGTCACCGGTCCGCACGGACATCATCTCCTTCAGCGATCGTGCTGGTGGTCTGCCCGGACGCGGTCGCGGTCGGGAGGATCAGGTCGAGGACCCGCTGCGTCGCGGCGCCGTCCTCGAGGTGGCAGAAGGTCTCGCGGAACCGGGCGTAGCGCTCGGCGTGCTCCGCGGAGACCGCGTCGATGTCGGCGATGGCGTCGACCAGCTCGGTGCTGGTGGGCACCAGCGGGCCGGGGGCCACCTCGGCGAGGTCGAAGTAGAAGCCGCGGAGCTGGTCGCGGTAGCGCTCCAGGTCGTAGGTGAAGAAGAGCAGCGGTCGGCCGGTGATGGCGAAGTCGAACATCGTCGACGAGTAGTCGGTGACCATCATGTCGGCGGCCAGGTAGAGGTCGCGGATGTCGGGGTGGCTGCAGACGTCGTGGACGGCCGACCCGTCGGTGATCTCCAGCCGGCTCATCACCATGTTGTGCAGCCGCAGCAGCAGCACGTGGTCCCCGCCCAGCCGGGCGCCGAACTCGTCGAGGTCGATCGGGAACTCGAAGTCGCGCTCCCCGCTGCCCTCGAAGACGAGGTCGTCCCGCCAGGTGGGGGTGTAGAGCACCACCGTCTGGTCCTCGCCGATGCCGAGGTCCGACCGCACCTGGGCGCGCACGGCCTCGCGGCGCGGGCTGCTCAGCAGGTCGTTGCGCGGCAGCCCGGTCTCGTGGATCGGGCCGGTGTAGCCGAAGGCCTTGCGCAGCCGCTCGGTGGTGACCGCGTTCGGTGAGAGCAGCAGGTCCCAGCGGGCGATGTCCTGGTCCAGGTAGGCGAGCCGGCCCTCGGGCGCCCACAGCACGTCGTTGTGGATCCGCTTGAGCATCGTGCCGTGCCACGTCTGCAGGTACGTGGTCCCGGGTCGCTTCTCCCAGTCGAGTTCGATGTGGTCGTTGGAGATGACCAGGTCGGCGTCCTCCAGCGCGGCGATCGACTCGGGGCTGCCGAAGGGCAGCGTCCGGACGCCGGCCGGGAAGGTGACCTGCGTGTGCGGCGCGGACAGCCAGGTGTGGGTGGCGTCGACGCCCCGGGCCAGCAGCTGCTCGTAGAGGGCGCGCGGGCTGTCGGAGAAGTGCCCGCGGAAGGCGACGTAGACGATGTTCACGGGGTGGCTCCGGTCAGGGCGTCGTCGGGCCGCGGCCGGCCGGCCAGCACGGGGAGCACCAGGTCGGCCAGCTCCTGCCACGACTCGACCACGGTCAGCGCACCGGCCGCCAGCAGGGCCTCGGCGCGCGCCGCGCGCTCCTCGGGCAGCACGAACAGCAGGTTGCCGACGGTGGGGCAGCCGGCGCCGACGGCCGAGCGCACCCCGGCGACGGCGTCCTCGACCGCCAGGCCTTGCTCGGGCGCGATGCCGAGCGCGGCGCAGGCGTGCCGGTAGACGGCGGGATCGGGCTTGCTGGTCGGCACGGGCAGCGAGTCCTCGGCGCTGTAGCGGCGCGCGGGCGGGATCAGCTCGTCCAGCCCCGTGGCGGTGAAGCACGCGGCCAACCGGGACAGGGCGCTGGAGCTGACCGCGGCGAGCTCCAGCGGGCCGGCCAGCGCGCCGAGCGCGTCCAGCGTGGGCCCGTGCGGCCGCAGGGTGCTGCCCAGGTGCTCGGTGACGGCCCGCCGCTCCTCGGCGACCCACGGCTCGACGTCGACGTCCGCGACCCCGGCCTCGGCCGCGAGCGCGGCGGCGGTGGACCGGAAGTTCATGCCGGTGGCGGCGTGGCGCAGCTCGTCCGCGCTGTACCGGCGGTCGATGCCGATGGAGGCGAGGAAGGCGTTGGTGACCTCGGCGGAGGCCTCGAACGCCGGCTCCTCGGAGGGGAAGAGGTTGCCGTCGGCGTCGCAGAGCAGGTACTGCACCCGCTCGATGAGCGTCGGCGGAACGGTCGGCACCAGATGGGCTCCCTTCGGGGACGGGACGGGGGAGGGGGCGGTCACCGCGGCAGCGCCACGGGGCCGAAGGTGCGGGCGGCCACGGTGGCCCGGACCCCGTCGCGGTCGAACGCGGTCAGGGTCGCCGCCAGATCGGCGACGAACGCCGGGTGCGCGCCGAGGTCCCCGAACACCGACGTCTCGCCCAGCAGCGGCCGCGGGTCGTTGCCGCCGGCGCGCGCCAGCGTCTGCAGCTGCTCGGCGAGGGCGTCCTCGACCGGCAGCCGCCGGCCGGCCTCGTCGGTGCCGCGCAGGTACCGGAACCATCCGGCGACGGCGAGGGTGAGCAGGCCGTGCGGCCGCCCCTCCTCGATCGCCTGGCGCAGCGACGGCAGGAGGTGGTGCGGCATCTTGGTGGAGCCGCGGCGGCACAGCCGGGGCAGCCCGTCGGCGATCGCCGGGTTGGCGAAGCGGTGCAGCAGGACGCGCTTGTACTCGGCCAGGTCGATCCCGTCGGGCGGCGGCAGCAGCGGGGTGACCTCGACGTCCATGAGCCGGGAGACGTAGCCGGCGAGCACCGGGTCGGCCATCACCTGGTCGAGGCTGGCGTGCCCGGTGAGGGAGCCCAGGTAGCCGAGGGCGCAGTGGCTGGCGTTGAGCAGCCGGGTCTTCATCAGCTCGTAGCTGCCGACGTCGGGGACGAACCGCACGCCGACGGCGTCCAGCGGCGGGCGCCCCGCGGAGAAGGTGTCCTCGATGACCCACTGGGAGAACGGCTCGGTGATGACCGGCCACCGGTCGTCCACCCCGTAGCGCTGGGCCACCGCGGCCCGCTCCTCGACGCTCGTGTGCGGCGTGATCCGGTCCACCATGCTGCTGGGGAAGGCCACGTGGTCGGCGATCCAGCGGGCGAGGACCTCGTCGCGCAGCCGCGCGAACCCGACGACGGCGGCGCGGGCGGCGTCGCCGTTGCGGTGCATGTTGTCGCAGGAGACGACGGAGAAGGGGTCCAGGCCGGCCCGGCGGCGCCGGTCGAGCGCCTCCACTAGGTAGCCGAACACCGTGCGCGGGGAGGCGGGCTGCTCGACGTCCCACCGGACGTCGGCGTCGTCGGCGTCGAAGCGCCCGGTCTGCGGGTCGAGCCGGTAGCCGCTGTCGGTGATGGTGAGCGACACCATGCGGATGCGCTCGTCGGCGAGCAGGTCGAGCACGGCGGCCGGGTCGTCCGGCGCGAAGTGGTAGCCGACCATGACGCCGACGACGCGGGCGCGCTCCCCGTCGGGGCTGCGCTCGACGACGGTGTAGAGGTGGTCCTGCGGCGCGAGCGCGTCCTTCATCGTCCGGCTGTGCAGCCCGACGCCGACCACGCCCCAGTCGTCGCTGATCCGGCGCTCGGCCAGCTCGTCGAAGTAGAGCAGCTGGTGGGCGCGGTGGAACCCGCCGACGCTGAAGTGGACGACGGCCGGGATGAGCGCCGAGCGGTCGTAGGTCGGCACGCTCAGCTGCGCCTCGTGCAACGGCAGGGTCGCGTCGGTGAGCGGGTGGATCTCGGCGGCCGCCACCACGTTGGGGGCGGCGGGGGAGACGGTGCCCGGCGGGACGGGGGTCGCCCGACGCCGGGCCGGGGCCGATGCGGCGTCCGTCCGCAGGCGCAGGAGCTCGGCCTGTGACATCGCGTCCCTCCTTCTCTGTCCTGAGCGCCGTGTACCGAGCCGACCGGTTTCCGGGTCCCCGGAGGTCAGCAGTACACGGGTGGTGCCGGGTGCCGCGCAACAACGTCCGGCGCCGCATCGCGGTCGCGGAGGCGCCGGGCCGGCGCGGTCTCTTTCACGCCGGAGGGACCGGAATGCCCGTTGCCGGGCCGTCAAAACGCCCTGTACGGCGTGTCCATGATCACCGACGCCCTGCCGGCCTCCGTCACCGGGTTCGATCACGGCTGTGACTCGTGGGGCCGGTGGTGCGCGTCACCGGCGTGTCGCGAGCGACGCGCCGATCGTCTGGTCACGGACTCGTCACGGAATGTTTCGATGGGCGCCGCCCGATCGGGCGCGCACGTTCCCCACGCGAGACGGACAGGTGCATGGACGCAGGGATCGGCCAGGAGGCCCGCACGGAGCTGCTCGGTGTGGTGCACCCTTCTGCCGGCCGGGCCGCCGAGCGCCGCGCCCGTCACCGTCCGGCCCGGGGGCAGGCCCGCCGGAGCCCCGCGCTCCTGCTGTGCGCGCTGCTGCTGGGCGGCGTCGGCGCCGCGGGCCTGAGCCTGCAGGGCGCGCCCGCCGCCTCGGCCGAGGCCACCTCCGTGGTGGAGGCCTCCGACGTGCTGATGACCACCGAGGAAGGCGTCGAGGTCCTGCCGCAGGCGTCGATCTCGGTCGCCGAGGCCGAGGCCCGGCTCGCGGAGGTGGCCGCCTCCCGGGCCGCCCGTGCCGAGCGGGAGGCCGCCGCGGCGGCGGCCGCCGCCGAGGCCGCCCGGCCCAAGGCCGTCCTGCCCGTGGCCGGGGCCCGGCTCACCAGCGGTTACGGCGGCCGCTGGGGCACCTTCCACTACGGCATCGATCTGGCCGCGCCCATGCGCACGCCCGAGTACGCGGCGGTGGACGGCGTGGTGCTGCGCGCCGGGGCGGCCGGCGGGTTCGGGCTGGCCGTGTACATCCTCCACGAGAACGGCGACGTCACCGTCTACGGCCACATGGACAAGATCCTCGTGCAGCCGGGGCAGTACGTGGAGGCCGGCGAGACGATCGCGCTGCTGGGCAACCGGGGTCAGTCGACCGGCCCGCACCTGCACTTCGAGGTGCACAAGGGCGGCATGGGCGGCAAGAGGGTCGACCCCCTGCCGTGGCTGGCGGCGCGCGGCGTCGAGCTCTGACCCCCTGCGCGGGTCCGGGCGTGCGGGGTTGTACAGTTGCACCCGGCTCGGACGCACCAGACCGGGTCGGATCGGGGCTGTGGCGCAGCTGGTAGCGCACCACACTGGCAGTGTGGGGGTCAGGGGTTCGAGTCCCCTCAGCTCCACCCCGATGACCAGGCCGTTCCCCTTCTGGGGAGCGGCCTGAGTCGTCTCTGGTTGCAGTTGTGGTTGCAGTTTGCCCACCCTTACCTGGCAGCAGCAGGGCGCTCATCCGGTCGGCGGCTTCGCGGGCTAGCGCCGGCATGACGTGGCTGTAGATGTCCATGGTCGTGCGCATCTGGCTGTGGCCGAGCAGCTCCATGACCACCCGCGGGTGCACGTTCTCGCTCAGCAGCAAGGTGGCCGCGGTGTGCCGACCGTCGTGCAGCCGGACGTGCCGGACGCCAGCTCTCTGAAGCAGGCGGGTCCAGTCGTCGTAGTCGGTCTTCTTGTCGATCGGCCGGCCGTTGGGCTGGGCGAAGACCAGGTCCTCGTCGTGCCACTCGGAGCCGGCCAGCATCCGTTCGCCGAGCTGGGCGGCGGCCTTGTGCTCCCTGAGTGCATCGAGAAGGGGCAGCGGCAGCGCCAACGTGCGCTGGCTGCGGCGGGTCTTAGGCTCCTCGTAGACCAGCCCGCCGCCGCGGACCCGGTGGATGCTGCGCCGCACCGTGAGGGTGCCGGTGAGCAAGTCGATGTCCTTCCACTGCAACGCCAGCGCCTCGGACTGGCGCAGGCCGAGGGCGAGCGCGACGGTCCAGCGGGCGGAGTTGCGGACGCCGGCTGCGGCCTGCAGCACGGCGCGGGCCTCGCCGAGATCGAGGGCGGTGGCGATGTCGCTCTGCTTCTGAGTCGGTGGATCGACGAGGCCGGCCACGTTGCGGGCGACGTGGCCACGTTGCATGGCGACGGTGAGCGCTCGGGACAGGATGCGGTGGTGGCGCAGGACGGTGGCGGGGGAGTAGCCGGCGTCGAGGAGCGCGGTGTAGAGCTGGTCGAGGTGCTCGGGGCGCAGTCGGTCGAGGCGGTGCCGTCCGAGTCCGGGGATCAGGTGCTTGCGGACGGCGGACTCGTAGCTCTCCAGTGTCCGCTGCCGCACCCGGCGCGGGGCGACCGTGGTCAGCCAGTGCTCGAGCCACTCGGCGACCGTCGGGGTCGACGTCTCGCCGACCGTCCCGGAGTCGCGCTTGCGCTCGAGCTCTCGGACCTTCGCCACCACGACGCCGCGGCTCTTGCTGCTGACGTGCCGGCGGTCGAGCGTGCCGGCGAGCTTGAAGCCGACGGAGACGTAGCCGTGCCAGCGCCCGTCGGCGCCCTTGTAGATAGTCGACTCGCCGTTCGACGCGCGTCCCGTCATCCCTTGGCGATCTTTCGGAGGCTGAGTGTCCTGGAGCGCTGAGGTAAGGGGCAGGCTCGCTGTGGATTCACGCGGCGTCCGGCGAAGGCTGTGGAGGAGACGGGAGAGCCTGGAGCCGGCGCACGTAGCGCTCGACTTCTGCCTGGGATATCCGGCAGCTGCGGCCGATGTGTACCGGTCGCAGCTCCCCGCTCTTCATGAGCGCGTACACCGTAGTGCGACCGATGCGGAGGACCGACGCGGCCTCTTCGGGCGTGAGGAGGAGACGGTCGGCGGCCATGACGTCCCCGAACGGCTGTGGATCACCCATGTCGGCCTCTCCCGGATCGATCGCGCATTTCTGCGTGACGGCTGGCTGCCCCACAACAGTGGGGCAGCGGCCTTCAGAACATCTCCAGTTCGTCCCCAACCGCACGCGCTCGAGCTTCGAGACGTGCCGACTGGAGGGTTGAGCGACTTTTCTGGTTACTGGAGAAGTCCTGGAGGCTCATGTTCAGTGCAGGTGGGGAGCGCCGGTGAGGTGCGCTCGTCGCCGGTACCCCTCCAGTACGGGCTGCAGGGCCCGCGCCAGAGCGGGCAGGTCGCGGTCGTAGAACCGTCCGTCGTTCAGTTGGCCGGCGAGCGCGCTGAGTAGCCTCGTCCAGTCGCGGCGGGTGGGCGCGAGAGGCACCGGGACTTCGACGCGCCGCTCGACGAGCTCCACTGCTGACAGACCGGAGGCAGCGGCCCTGGCCTGCTCCCAAGCCCGGTGCCGGCAGGTGGCGGAGCACCACTTCGGGATAGGCCCCCGCCTTCCCGGCGTGATGGGTCCACCGCACCACCCGCAGGCCGTCGCCGAGGTCCTCCGCTCGGGACCGTGCACGGCCGCTGGAGCTGGGGCCGAGCGAGCGTTCGGCGTCGTCCGCTGGGCTTGCTGACGCCGTTGCCGCTCGCGCTGCCGCTGTCGGGCTCGGTATTCGGGGGTGCCGCTGGTTCCCATGCCATCAAGGCTCCGAGCGAATCTCCAGTAACCCGTCACCACGAACCGGCAGACCCCGGGTGCATGAGGTGTGTTCCTCTTGATCTTGTTACTTCATCCGTGACTTAGCGCTGGCCGAGCGGCGTCGATCGCGGGCCCGATCGTCGGCTAAGAGCGGTCTGACGTCGCGGTGTACCGGCAACCCGGTGCGTGCTCGCTCTCCACGGTGCCGCGATCCGCAAGAAACGCGGTGCGCAAGGGACGACAGAGGAAGGGCTCCTCCTGGGGACGCGTCCTCCGACCCGGGAACAGGGCAAGGTGCATCGAGAATCTACGAAGGGAGCTCAGGCGAACCCCTGGATCTTGACACCAGGTCAGGAGGTCAGGCTCAGGAAGTTGCCTAGCGCCCAACCGTGGCACCGGCAACTAGCAGGCCGACCGCGACGCCCCACCTGGCTTGGCTCGCGAGCACGTACTCGAGAACTCCCTCATCGGCATCGAGCTGGAGGTGGCCAAGTTCTGTGTTCCGCCGGCGGAACACTGCCATTGGGCCGTCTGTGTCCGGCGTCGCCGCAGGTCGGCTCCGCTCCCGGAGCACCCTCTGGGCGGCCCGCCCGCTTCGGACGACCAGTCGGATGCCGGCCTGTTCCGCGAGCGACGGTGAAGCACACAGCGGCGGCCAAGCTCACGTCCGAAGTGTCTCCTGATCGAGTCCCGAGTCGAGGCCTGCGGCCTCTCGGTCGCGCTTAGGTCGCCAACCTCACTGCAGTGGCCTGCGTCAAGGCGTCCCTTGCCCTATCCAGCAAGGGTCTTGTCGTCCTCGTCTAGTTGCTCGCGGGCTCAGACATTCACGGCGGTCCCGTTGGCCTTTGACACCGGCAAGACGCACCTCACGGGTGTGGATGCCCAAGCCCAGCGCCGCTGGGCCGGCCGTCGGACAGGCGAACGTCTTCAACAACGGCCCGCTGGCTGCGGGTGAAGGGTGCTCTTCTCCTTGCCGCCGGCCACCCCCGGCGACGTGCGCCGCTCTGAAGGCGGCACGTCCACTCAGCATGGCACGGGCTGAGAACGCGGCCTGTCGGACCGCTACATGGAAGATCAGCAACACTGCAGCCCGTATGGGCGACGCCACGCGATGTCCTGGAACCGGCGTGTCAGGCCTGTCGCCGCCACGCTCGGATGTGCCTACAACGCTTTCCCGCTAGCGTCAGGCTGTGACCGCGACCGGTTCGACTGCGAGCAGAGGTCAGCCACGGAACTGGGCACGCCAGCGACGTGGCTTGCCTTGCGTACAGCTGGCAACCAGCGCCAAGACTGTCGGCACCGCCATGTAGACCGTTCTTGTGCTCGCTCCCCATCTTCCCCAGCGATGCGCGCAACACTGGCGTCCAGTCCGCGACCGACCGCTCTGGCAGGGGTACGGGTCGCCACACTCGCAGGAGGACCCATGGGATCGGCAGACCCGGCTGAGGCGAAGGCCATACGTCCAGCTCTGGACCACCCGGCCATACAGCGTCAGACTCCGGAGACGATGACCCCCACTGTCGGTTCGACCATGCCGGTAGAGGAGCCCCTTGTCGCGGTGGCGAGGTCTGGCTTGAACACGACCGTCGCGGCTTGCAGCGAGCTGGCAGCGACGACTCTGCGCACCGCCTACGTGAGGATTCAAACGTTGGCAGATGACCTACGAGAGCGACTGTCCGGCGCACGGCCGGATGCCGCAAGCCCGGCCAGGCTTGGCCGCCCAGACGCTGACGGTCACCTCGCTAGCCCGATAGGCGCTGGCCACATGGTCGACTGCTTGTTCTGTCGCACCGACGATCAAGCGGTGAACCGCATCTTATGCGAGAACGACTCATTCTTCGCCAGGCTCGACAATTTCCCGGCGACCGAGGGCCACGTTGAAATCGTTCCACGTCGTCATGTTGTGTCATTCTTCGACCTAATGGAACATGAAGTCTCAGATGCGTACGCCCTCCTCAAGCGCGCCAGGAAGATTCTGGACCAGCGGCTTGAGCCCGATGGCTACACCATCGGCGTCAATGAAGGTGAGGCGGCTGGTCGAACTGTCCACCACCTTCATATCCACCTCATTCCTCGTGCCTTCGGCGACGTCGAGGACCCCCGAGGTGGGATCCGTCGGAGTCTCCCGAATGGTAACCCCGATCTCTGGACTACGGACCTGGCGATTGCGCCGGCAAGGGAGCTTCCGCGCTTAGCGTCGACCTACAGCCACAAACCAAGCGCCGCGTCCACTCCATTCGATCCGCACATCGGCGAAACCAGCGACGCGCAACTGTTCCGCGAAGCGGGACGGATCCACCTCGGCTAACCATCTCTCGCCGAGAATCGAGCCTTGTGACTGAAGGCTGTCGGCCTCTCCAGCCTTCATGCTGACTGCCAACAGGCCACCTGGTGCGAGGACTCGACGCGCCTCGTGTATTGCGGAGGCGTGCATGCGCCTGGGCAAATGCAGCAGACTGCCGCACATCCAGACACCCGACACCGCGGCGTCAAGGAGGGGGATCGAGAGCAGGTCCCCGAGCAGGACCACCACCTTCCTCCGCGAGACAGCCTGGTCGTCTATCCGCGGGATGCACCGCAAGAGCGGCTCCGTCACGTCCATCGCGATACTGAGCCGGCCAAGCCTGGCTAACAGTGACGCGTCGCGTCCGGCTCCACAGCCCGCGTCGAGAATCGGACCTGGCGGAGTGGCGTCATGAAACCGTCTGACTTCCGCCTCAAGACCCGGGAAACGCTCGTAGGTTTGAGTCAAGTGGCAGTAACGGTTCGCCTCCTCCGCGTATGCACGCCTTGTCGCTCGGGTCGCATCTATCATTGCGTGGCCTTCTGAGCGGTTCCCACCACTACTCACGACTCGAGATCCCTCGGCCCAAACATCGCCGCCACATCTGCCGAGAGTCTCGGAACATCTTGCGCTACGAGACCGTTGAAACCGCGGCTAACGTCAATGCTTACACAGCCCAAGAACTTGTCCCTTCGCCCTCGGATTGGTGCGGCAAAAACGGCCCCACGGTGCCTGACGCGGTCGAACTCATCCCAGGTGAAGTTCATCACTGAGGCCTTCCCTTGAGTAGCAACCTGCGCTTCAAATTCAGCGCGGGTAGCTATGCGCGAGGCTAAGGCCTCCACATCGACCTGCTGGGGAGCGTTCGCTTCCCAGCACATGCCGACCACGCCCACCCCTTTCCGAGGAGTGAACGAGAGCGTGACGGGCGTCGTCCCCAATCGGTAGAACCCCACCCTGTCAAGACGCCCGGAGATCGGACTCCTGAGACTTCTGCGCGGCTTCCATATATGCATGCCTGGGTCCGACATGCTGATAGTCGAGTCGACCCTTCCTGCCTTTTCGACAAGCTGTCCGAGCTTGCTGAGCAGGTCCCGCTGGAGTTGGACGTTGCGCGCGATGCGCCCCCTCTTGGCGAAGGTCTCAAACGGCTTGACGACGGCTATGATCCCGGCCAGGACGATGATCGTTATCAGCTGCCATGTGTTGCGATCAAAGTAGGCCTGTAGTGCCGCCGGCTTCTTCGCGCCGTAGAGGGCAAGCGTCACGGTAGCCGCGATTGCCAGGATCTGATCGATGAGTCTTCCGGTGCGCGCGCTCACTCGTTCATCCTATGCTGGCGGCTGACCCCTGCGTATCAAGGTGCGGCGGTTCGCTGAACAAGGAAGACTGACTCCATGACGGTGCAAGAGCCATGCGATCTATGCTTGGAACTGACGCGCCAGTCAGTGGAGACCGAGTTTCACGCCACTTACATGGGAGACCCGCCGGGTAGGGTGCTCGCGAGTACCACTAATCTAAGACTCATTGCTGATCTGTCTCCGTTGACGGAGGGTCATGCGCTGCTCCTGCCGATAGAGCACCACCTCAACTTCGCCACTGTCTTGGATAGACATGGCGAAGAGGTCGCTGAATTCCTGGAGTATGTGTCCGGCGTGTACCGGTCCGAATATGGTAATTTGACCGTACTCGAGCATGGTTCGGCGACGGCGATGCTCGGTTCCGCTTGCATCCACCACGCGCATCTTCATCTATTGCCAATCGATGGAAGCGCGGTGGACTCAGTCATGACCCGCGACGGCTTGATTCCTGAAGATCTGAGCCGACTCGCAGACTTGGCGAATCGCGCCATGGAAGATGAGCCCTATTTCCTAAGGTTCGACGAGTCCACCGTCCGCCTGTATGGAATCGGCACCTTCAGGGCGAGCCAGTATCTTCGTTCGGTTTCGGCGGAAGTTATTGGTTTGCCAGCTGGTGCCTACGACTGGTCCGCTGTGGTTCGCAAGCAGGCGATGCGGGAGACGTGCAGGCGCCTATCGGCTGCCTTCGCGAGAGACGGAGGTCGTGAGTGACACAGTTTGGGCAGTCAATCCCCAAACCCCTCGACGAGCCTGGAAAGCTTAGGAAGATAGTTGCCCAGGTATTCGCAGGTCAGTCTGGATGGCAAGTAGGGGTTCAGGATGAGCCTGCGGTAAGTGTCATTGCTGGCGCGGACGCCCAGGACGACTGTGCGGTGTTGCGGATAGATCAGCCGGTGGATCTCGTTGTGGGCAGCGACTATGTTCGTGGGTCGAAGTTCTTCCTGTACGAATACGGGCTTTTGGATGATTTCGATATCGGATGGTACTTAGCGGCCGCGAACTTCAGCGATATTGCGGCCATGGGAGCCGAGCCTGTCGCACTCTTGAGCGTCGTGCGATATCCACGCAACATGCCGGACGAATCCTTTGGTCGGGTCCTGCGCGGAATCGCGGATAGTTGCGCCTCCGTCAACGCCATCAACATCGGCGGCGATATCGGGACCGCAGAAAGGCTATTTCTATCTGCGTCGGCCCTCGGTGTCGTGGCGCAAGGGCAAGCCTTGCTGCGGTCAGGCGCGAGGCCGGGGGATCTGGTTTGTGTTACTGGAGCTACTGGTACAGCAGGCGCGGCGTTAGCCTACTTTCGGTCCCTCGATTCCGGCCAGATCTCGCGGCGGCTGGGCGCGAATGAGGAAGAAGCACTATTACGCCCGTGGCGGCGTGCACGAGCCAAGGTGGCGGAGGGGCGTGTGCTTGCAACCAGTGCCCTAGCTACGGCTTGCATAGACACCTCCGATGGGCTTAAGGGGGCGCTCCAGGGGCTAGCTGAGCAGAGTCACGTTGGGATTGAAGTCGACATGACGAAAATTGTTGTCGAGAGTCTCGTCGAGAAGGCTGCTCAGAGTCTCCAACGATCCGCCTACGACTTCGTCTTTGGTGACAGCGTCGACTTCGAACTTGCATTCACCGTCCGCTCCCAGGACGTCGAGGCCCTCGCTGATGCCTTTGAGCGCGCAGGTTTATCGTTCTACCCGATAGGCACTGTCACTGCAGGGGCCGATGTCTTAGCCTGCATGCCTGACGGTTCGCTAGAAGCCCTACACGGAGAGCCTTGGAGCCATAAATAGCGGCGAAGGGAATACGCCTCCTAATCGGCGAGACTCTTGCGTCCTTGTTCGACCGGCGACCGGAACCGGCGACCGGCCCGTCGGCGAGTGGAGCGCCGAAGTAGGCCGCCTCATGGGTCAGCAACTGAACGGCTCGGCCTTCCGCTCCGGGAGACCGCGCGGCGACCGCCGGGGGGCATCACCTTCGAATCCCGACCGACGACTGACCGCGCTGACCAGCACGGTGAGATGTCGGCCTGACCTTTCCGCTGGCACGGTGGCCCCCGCCGAGGGACCCTTCAGCGGTCTTTACCTGTGGAATCAGGGACCGGCCCGTGACCTATTCATGACCTAGCCATCGGAAAACAGGGTCTTAAAGGGGAAGAATCGGAGCATCCGGAGGGTCCTTCAGGACTCCTCTAGTGTCCCTAAAGGGCGCGTGACCTGCGGCTTTAGGTGAAGAGGGTGACCGGGATCGAACCGGCATGGCCAGCTTGGAAGGTCGGATCGGTCTCTGCTGGTCAGCCGCCCATGCGCTCCCTGGAGGTCCGCTCCTGACGCACGTGCCCTATCGCGTCCCACAGCTGCAACTCAGAGAGTTCCAGATCGTCGGTGGGTGACTCGTGGCGGCGCTGAGCATGGCGACGATGGCGCGGGCAATCTGAGCGTCGCGGACGTCGGCAGCTTGCTGGTACAGGAACGCGGCGACGGGGGAGGAGCGGACGAGGGGCGCGGTGAACCGGCTGCAGCGGCTGCTTGCCGATCCGTCACAACGAGTCCCGCTATCTCAGATGCAAGACGTGTGTGGCACTCGATCTTGGTCGATCTCCAGTAGCGATAAGCAGCAGGATGGCCCGGTGGAGCTGAGCAGCAGAACATCACCACTGACTCCATGCTCCCGAACGGCACGCGGATGAGGAGAAGGGGCCGGCAAGCCGCTGTCGACCCACCCCGACGCTCCACGAGTGCGTCGAGGACCGTCCCCGGCGGCATGACCGTCGGCGGTAGCGCCCGCGAGCCGGTTGGCCCAGGCGCTACTGCCGGGGCGGGACCAGCTCGGCTAGCAGGGCGCGGACCCGGGCGTCGAGGTCGTCGACGATGCGGCGCACGGTATCGAGGTTATGGCCCTTCGAGTCGTCGGCCGCCAGTCCTCGTACCGCTTGCCCGGCAAGTACGGCCAGGGACTGCCCCCGGTTCGGTTGACTCCTTGCCTGTGAGGCTGCGGCCTCGCTGGAAGGATCAGCACCGTGCCCAAGCCGTTCCCGCCGGAGTTCCGGCGTGACGTCATCGCCGTGGCACGCATGGGCGAGGCGTCGATCTCCCAGGTCGCCCGAGACTTCAGGATCTCGGAGTCCTGTCTGCAGCGCTGGCTGAAGATCGCCGACCGAAACGACGGACTGGCCCTGCGGGCTTCGAGTGACCGGGGCGGCGGGGGCAAGGACGACTCCGTCGAGCTGCGGGAGCTGCGAAAGCGGAACAAGGTGTTGGAGCGAGAACGAGATCCTGCGGCGGGCGACGGCCTACTTCGCCCGCGACGTCCTCTCAAAATGATTCACCCGCTGGTCCAGGAGCTTGCCGCCGAGAAGATCCCTGTTGCGGTGACCTGCCGGATCCTGGGCTTCTCCAAGTAGGCCTTCTACAAGTGGCTCGCCAACCCGGTCAGCCAGCGGGACTGGGGACGACGCGCACCTGATCAACGCCGCGGTCGACATCCACCGAGACGACCTGGCGTTCGGCTACCGGTTCATCGCCGACGAGCTGCGCGAACGCGGTCTCGCGGTCGGTGAGAACCGGATCGCGCGGCTGTGTTCCCAGCAGCGGATCTGGTCGGTGTTCGCCAAGAAGCGGGGAATGGACCGCAAGGCCGGCCCGCCGGTGCACGATGACCTGGCCGACCGGAAAGTTCACGGCGACCGCGCCGAACATCACCTGGCTGACCGACACCACCGAGCACAGCACCGCCGAGGGCAAGCAAGAGCAGCGCGTCCCCGGACGTCCGGAAGGGGCGCTGCCGCCCAAAAGCCGCCGGACGCCCCCGACAGCGTGACGTCGGCCCGAGGAGCCGCAGTGACTAACCGTTTGCTAAGCGTTTCGGCTCACTCGCCAGGCCATGGGGTGTAAGGAGTAAATTCCCAATGAGATACCACCCAATCCATGTACAGCCTCATCATTTCACCGAAGTTCCGGGCATCCTCAAAGGTCCACTGAGGGCTGCGCTCGAACATGCTGCGACGCTCCTCAAACACCGGCTGCTCTCCCTCCATCCCTGGCACCCAAAGTCGAGACAGAGCGTCGTCATCCCCCGTCAAAGCGACCAGTTCGTCCACCAGTCTGGACATCGCCCGTTGGATGGTGACCTCACGGGAGTGCCTTTTCCACCCCTCAATGTCCTGGTACACCGAGTCGACGCACCCCAAGACAAGCGACTCCACAAGATACGACGGGTATCGGTGGAACATCTCTCTGAGCTCATGGTCGTAGCTGCTGTGATCGGGGTTGCCTTCGATGGGGACGATAAAGTCGACGACGGTGTTTGCATCCAACTGTGCCCCCTTCAAAGCGCGAATGAGGCGTCGATACCAACCGTGCGTTCGAGTGTCCATTTCCTCGGTCGCCGCAAGATGTCGAGTGGGCCAGTTTACCACCCAGTGATTGTGAGACTGGTCCCAAACACGAATGGCGTCAGATTTTTTGAGCCAACTTGAGTCGAGCATCATCTGCGCTCCAATGTGGGGCGACTGGGGTACCCAAATCGGGGTACTAGGGACGACGTCCACCGACACTTCGTCGAGACTGTTGATGGTGATGGCGACAGAGCCGACTGTCACATCCCGGACATGCGCTGACAGGGATCGGGCAACGATTGCCCGCCATTCTTCAGGGCGCAGCTCCTTATGTCCGAACCACTTGGGGAGGTGAGCGTTTGGCGTGCCGAGGTGATGGACATCGACGTCGATGTCACTGCATTCCGGTATTGCTAGGCCGTTGTACCAAGAACCCTTCAACCTAACCAGATAGGGGCCTGCTGCCGCCACGTCCGGGTCTTTTGAAAGGGTGGCCTTTACTAATGACAGAGCTGTGTCTACCAGCTCGTCTGACTTCGGGTACGCCCCCTCCGTCCACCACGCTACCCGGGACAACGCGGTGCCCAAATCCCGGTGTTCCTGGTGCAGCCATCTCAGATACGCGGCGAGATTGACGTCTGGCGCGGGATCGGAAGAATTCACGCCGCCCACCTGTCCTCCCGGAGTAGCTCGGCGCTTTCGTTGAGAAAGATCCAATTCTACTGCATCAGCCGATGCAGGACGCTTAGGAGGCCAACCAAGATCGGCGGCGAGTGTTCTCTATGCTTTGTCGATACACCGGATTGTCCGTGCAGGTACGCGACGGCGGGGGATGGCCACCGGCCTGCTCGGAACATCGACCGGCCCTCGGCAAGGGGGAGGACGCTACTGGACGCGGGTAGCCTCTTCGCCGACTGGCACAACAGCGGCGATGCGCGCGCGGTTCAGGACGTAGGACCGCGAGGCCAGAGCGTTCTGCAAGCGCTGCAACTTCACGAGTTCCGGGCGGGTGACCTGGCTGTGTTGGGGAGTCAGCTCCTGAGTCAGCTCGTACTCCAGTGCCCGGGCCTCCAATTCATCAGCCACGTTGTACAGCTCGATGCGGTCGACCTCCGGCCACCACTCCTGACCGCGCCAGTGGGAACGCAGACGCAGCCGAGGCTGGCTGGTCTGGCCTATGTATAAGGCTTTCCCGTCGGCGCCGCGCAAGATGTAGACGACATTCCCTCGCGTGGGGAGCCGGTGCCGGAAGCGCTCGAACTCGGCCGGATCCGGCCTACGGGGGGGAACCAGGTCGCCTACGGGGGGCGATGAGGTAATACTGCGTTCCTCAGCCACACGGACAATCCACCCGCAGGCGTCCTCGAGCGGTTCCCCACTACCCCAGCCCAACTCGCCCACCACGGTGAGGAGCTGGCTGGCGAGCTCCTCGGCCCACTGGTGCAGGGCCGACTCGCGTCGGTACTCCTCGGCGCGCCAGTCGGGCATGCCATAGGGCCAGCGGTCGGGGTCGTGAGCCAGGGTGCGGTCGAGATCGTCGGCGCGGCGGGCGAGTACCTCCCGCCGGTTCTCCTGCCACTGAGCGTGGGTGAGTCCGGGATGATGGCGCCAGCGGGGCTCGAGAAGGTCCGCAGGGATGGCGCGCTGGTCAGCCGGCGGCAGCGCAGGGCCTGTCATGGCACGCGACGGTAGGCGCTGCTGCTGACAGATGACGCCGAAGCGGACAGGCGCGCGATGGCGGCGCCGACCTGTGCGTGCCGCAGCCTCGAACTGGAAACCCTCACGCCACCGGCCACGGCGACCGCCGCGGTCGCCCGCGAGATCGTCCGCGGGGTTGTTGGCGAGTACCGCTGCGACGTCCTGGCGGACGCGGTCCTTGGCGCCCTGTGCACCGAGACGGTCGACGGTGTCAGCCATCCGCTGCAGTCGGCGGCCATCTACCGTGGCCTTGGCCACCTCGACTGCCTGCCGGTCGACAGCGGTCCGCTCCTGCCGAAGTTGGGGGAGTTCGGCGAAGTCGAGAACGCGGTGCTTGAGACGGGCGAGCGGGCCGTGTTGGACGTGTGGCGCCGACTAGGCATCACCGTGTCCCTGGATCCATCGGGCAGCGGCTACCTGCGCGTGGGCGGACTCGACCGGTGACACTGTGGGCACACGGACCCGCCGGCCGGAGCTATGGCCTCTATCTCTGGCTGATCGAGTCGTCCTCCAGTCTGGGCCGGTTGTCGATGGCTGAGACCTGACCCCCGGCGCGTAGGCCAGTGCGAGCCGCTTGAAGAAACCGATCCCGGGCGCTCCGACACACCTCAACGGCATCGGCCGCGTCGTCGAAGAATGCGTAGGCCTCAAGAAGACCCACGACCGACCAAAGGGACTCGTGGAGCTCCGACGCCGCCTCAACCTCACTCGGCGAGCCCACAAGGGCGATCTCCGCCGCCACCTCCTCGAGCTCATCCAGGCGTTCGAACGCCTTCTCGATCTCTTCGACCAAGATTTCCCGAGCGATGGGGTCGAGCACGCCAGGCAGCCCTTCCTCTGGGGTCAACAAGATCGTGGTGTGCCCCGGCATGCGTACCGCTCGATCGTCTCGGTCCAGCTGGGCTGCCGCTGACCAGAGGTCGCGCTCCAAGCTGAGCGACTTGGCAAGGAACTGCGAGCTGATCCGCAATCTGTCGGCGAGCCATCTGGAGCGATCCTCAGCGGCACGTCTCAGCCGTTCGGCACGTAGCGAGAGAAGTTGGGTGAGCAGCGCAGCGGAGAGCGTGCCGACCACACCGACCGTCGCCACGACAAGGGAGACGCTGGCCTGGTCCATGGACCAGTTCCTAGCATCGCAGCCTCGCGCAACGCTGCGTTGGCCTTGAGTCGCTAGCGGTTACGGCGTGGCAGGCTGCCGCCGTGGAGCTGAACGACCTCTTGGCAGTCATGGATCGAGCCGCCGCCAACTTGGCGAAGCTTGAGGAGGTCTGGAACCGAGCTGCACCCTTTATCCCAACGGGGCCGGCCCGCGGATCGCATCCCGAGTACGACGATCTCCGAAGGACGTGGGACGACTTGCTCGCCGGCCTTCCCAGGGTGGATGGCTGGACCATCACCGAGCCGCTGCCGGACATCGACGAGGTCGGGCAAGCGTTCCTAGACTATGCGGAGATCAGCGAGCCTCCCTTCGCCGTGCAGGAGGCGGCCAACAAGCCAGCTTCGGACATCGGGGAGTACCGCTTTCGGCTACATCGCGCTCGGCGCCGAGCTGCCCGTAAGCGCCTCGAAGAGCTCACCGCCGATATCGACTCCGCCCTGCCACGCGTCGTCGAGAGCGTCAACACTGTCGAGAGCGAGCGATCCGAGCGCATCGAGGGACCTGACGTAGATCAGGTAGTTGCTGCCGTGGCGGAGATCGAGCGGCTGATGGGCGATAGCGCCCAGCGACGAGGTCGTTGGAGCGACCTGCACCGACACCTGCACTTTGGTGAGGGGCATGATTGGGACGACATTCATACGATGGACTGGCCCAGCGTGCGGGCCGACGTGGAGGCTGCTGGTTTCGGTGACACAGACCCGCTCCCTGTGCCCGACCTCGACCTTGGTGAGGCCGCTGGAGGCCACCTCACCGGCTCGGTGACGGTTGCCTTGCCATGGGATCGACTCGACGACGAGGCCTTCGAGCGGTTGCTCTATGACCTCTTGAGAGAGTTCCCGGAGCATCAGAACGTGCAGTGGCTGATGAACACTCGAGCCCCGGACCGTGGCCGCGACCTGTCCCTCGAGCGCGTCATCCACGACAGCACCGGGGGAGTGCGAACTGAGCGAGTGATCGTTCAAGCCAAGCACTGGCGATCGCGGTCGGTGCCGCCGACGGAGGTGGCCAGCAACGTCGCGCAGACCAAGCTCTGGCCACCGCCCGTCGTTCGTGTGTTGATCATCGCTACGAGCGGGCGCTTCTCGGCAGACGCCGTGGCCTGGGCTGAGCAGCACAACGAGAAGGGGGAGGCGCCCCTGGTTGAACTCTGGCCGGACAGCCGGCTGGAGACGCTGCTTGCGCAGAAACCTCACATCGCCGCTGCTCATCGACTCCGGTAGCCGCTCGCGGCCGCCCCCACGCCTCTGTGTGCCCCGGGAGCTGACAACTTTCTGTGAGCGGGTCGCTCGGAACTGTCATAGGCCTGACGCATGCTGGGGCCATGGGGATTCCGAAGCAGCAACTCGAGACGTGGTCGCATCGCCCTGAACCCTCGCGATCCGCCGAGACCTATGCATCGGTCCGCACGGCGCTGGAGGGTTCAAGTCGCCTCAAGAAGTACGGGCCCAACGTCTATCTCCAGGGCTCGTATGCCAACAGCACCAACGTCCGGGCCGACAGCGACGTGGACGTCGTCTGTCAGCTGACGCAGTCTTGGATCGGCGACATCCAACTACTGGATGTGCCGTCGAGGGTGAGGTACAACGCCTCGTTCGCAAACTCGAGCCTCACGTGGGCGGACTTCCGGCGAGATGTCTTGGTGACCTTGCAGGAGAGATTCTCGCCGCGCCTGGTCAGCGAGGGCACGAAGTGCCTGAAGGTGGCTGCGAGCTCCGGCCGTTTGCCGGTCGACGTATTGGTGGCTCAGGAGTATCGGCTCTACACCGAGTTTTCGAGCGTGAAGCAGAGCTACATCGAAGGTGTGCAGTTTTGGGACACGAGGGGTCGCTGGATCGTCAACTATCCCAAGTTGCACAGGACCTTCGGTGAGATGAAGCAGTCCGAAACGGACGATCGATACAAGGCGATTGTGCGCACTGTAAAGAACGCTCGGCGGCGTGCCGTTGATGACTCGCTCATCTCACGATCGACGTCGCCGTCGTACTTCGTTGAGTGTCTGCTCTCGAATGTGCCCGACGACGAATACGACGGTGATCTGACGGCGGCATACCTGAACGTCCTCATCTGGCTCGGCAAGAACGTCGCGAAGTTCCCGAAGATGCAGTGCCAAAACCGTGTGACGCCACTCTTCGGGCCCGAGTCCACGCAGTGGAACGTTGGTGACGCCGAACGCCTGGTGGATGCCTTGATCGCACAATGGAACAGTTGGTAGCAGGACTGTGCACCCATACTCAATCGACATGGACAAGCGTCTGCGAACAGCCGTCGTGCTATGCGCCATAACTGGCGCGCTAATCGCGCTTGGGTTGGGTCGCTTGTTCGCTGCGATGGGATTCGAGCCACCATGGTGGCTCGACGTCCCAGCGCTGTTCGGCTGCTTCGCTCTAGTTTGGCTTGTATACGATCGCTGGGTATGGCGGTGGAAGCTATTTGGCTCAAATCTCTCCGGGGTGCTTGATCTGGGAGGCAAGTGGACCGGGGAAGTTGTCAGCGATCACAACGGAGGCACCAGGAGTCCGGCCGACATGATTGTCCGTCAGACTGCTACTCGGCTTCTTGTGACGATGACGACCGAGCATTCGGAGTCGCATTCGACCATGGCAGCGCTGTGTTCAAGCCCTGGCGCGAACCAAGGCGTTCGGTACGTCTATGCCAATAGGCCCAGGACTCTGACGCCGGGTACGATGGCGCCGCACGAAGGGATGGTGCGGTTGTCGTTGTCTCACGACAGTCGGGCTCTCACCGGCGATTACGAGGCCGACAGGCACCGCAGCAACACCGGGCGGCTCCGTTTCGTACGCCAGTGACGCCAGGTGGGGGGCTGCGCCTTAGGCGGTTGGCCCAATGATCGCGTGGGCCCCCTGAAGGCGAGCGGAGTAGTTGACTGGTTGGTGCTATCACCGCCATATGACGATGAAATCGCCCGAGGGTGTCTCGCGGGACGACCCTCAGATCGAGACGGCGCGTCTGTCGCCGGCCGCCTCCCTGTTCCACAGCCTGTCCGATCCCACCCGCCTGGCAATCCTGCGGCACCTCAGCCTCGGGGAGCACCGTGTCGTCGAGTTGACCGCCCACCTTGGCCTCGCCCAGCTAACGGTCTCCAAGCACCCGGCGTGCCTTCGGGACTGCGGGCTGATCGACTCCCGTCCTGTTGGTGGTCGCGCAGCGGCGTCCACGAGCTTGGAGACACGCCACGAGACGACAGCTGACGGTCCGTGCCCGGCGCCGCTCGTGGGCTGGCGGTCTGTGATCGATGCCGCTACAGCAGCACGACGCCGAGGTCATTTGCGGCCAGGGCGTGCCTTATCCGTGCCTTAAACACCGGCGAAGGCCGGTGGTCAGCGGTCAATAGGGGTCACCACCGTTAAGGCACGAGAACAGCGCCAACGCCCCACTGAGCTGCGCAGACAGGCATCCGCCCTGGTCGGGAGGTGGAGCGGGTGACCGGGATCGAACCGGCATGGCCAGCTTGCAAGCCAGGGACTCTAAGCGCCATCTTGGTTGGTCAACGACGAGTCAGGCGGAGGCCGTGCCTTCTGCGTGCCTTTCCGCCACATCTCGCGGCCGGCGGCGCGGCTGCTCGCTATCGCTCCGCGCGCTGCCACTCGAGGTGTCGACGACGCTTCGAAGCCCGCCCCCCGCAATGGGCGATTTCGCTGGCCATGGGCACGGTGCTCTCAACGCAGGGATCTCCGCCAGGGACGAACCACGAGCTCCTACGCGGACCACCGAGAGGGCCCGTCGCCCTGCCCGGCGACCGCGATCACGTCGGACCGGAAGTCCTGGGATCCGGATCAGGCACAGTGCAGATCCTCTCGACGAGGCCGCATACTCACAGGCAAAAGAGTCAACCGAACCCTGGGCAGTCCCCTCCTGGGCGGCTTGAGCGGGTTCATGCCGGTACATCACAGCCCCAGCGTCGTGCCGTCGATCGACACGGATGCTGGGTCCAGTTCGTTCACGTAGACCTGCGGCGGCGTCCAGATTGCCCGCAGGCGGCGCGCACCCTGGTGTGAAGGGCCGAGCGCGAAAGAGTCGATCCTCGATGCGGCCTGCTCGGTAACCAGGCGCTCGGAGAACAGCACTCGCGCCACGGGCCGCAGGACGCTGTCGTCCAGGCCCAACCCCCGGAGCGGTGCCAGCGGATCGATCGGCCGCGCTAGCCAACCCATCTGTTGGCTGAGCATTGAGGTGCCGAAGAGCCCGTCGGACAGCGCCCGACGGACCACCTCGTCGGCCGAAACGCCGTTGATGGAGGCGCGCATGTTAGACGCGCGTCGCTCCTGCGCGACCATTGTCAAGCGCTCCTCGTGCGCGATGGTTGAGACGGTCCTCGTCGACAACTCCGCGATCTGCACGGGCAGTGCGGTGTGGGGAGAGGCGAACGGGACACCGCCGGCGCGGTCGTCCCGCAGGCGCACCAGCTCCGCATGGACCGCGTCGCTACGCACTGCGGCCGTGAGCGAGATCGTTCTCCCGTCGTTCACAATCTCGCGGGCACGGAACAGCGTCCTGCCGACGCGCACCCACGGTGCCAACTCCTCAGCCGCCAGCTCCTCCAGACGTCGCCGCACCCGTCGACCGAGGTCCGTCGGGTTACTCCAAGGGCTTGTCGTGTACAGGTTGCGGGCGCTTCGAATCAGATCGCGTTGAGACCCGTCCATCTCGCCCGCTGTCTCACCGTGTACGAAGAGGCACAGCCGCAACCCGTTCCGCTCCGCCTCCAAGAACTCGGCATGGGTCGCCGAGTACCCGTCGGGCATCCGCACGCCGTAGCGCGAGCCCCACATCCCTACGTAGACCTCGGCGCTGCGAACACCCGAGAAATAGACCTGCTCGGCCGAGATGTCCTGCGCTCCGAGATCCTCGAACATCACCGCCGTCGCCCCGACCGCCTCGATCGCTGCCCGCACGGCGGCGCGCTCGTCGGGCATGTCGGTGATGAGGCTGGACACGAATACCCGTCGGCCGCTCGCCCACGCCCTGACATCCTCGTCGGAGGCGGCCTGGGATGCCGAGCGCTGGTCGATCAGCAACGACACGTCATCCATGGTTCCAGTCCATCACGGACCTGGTCAGGCGCCGAGCGCACACGTCAACCGCAGGCTTCAGGGGCGAGCGCGCCAGCCCGCCGCCGGGCTTCCGGGGATCGCCGCAAAGCTCCATTGGCCACTGTTCTCGCGCCGTGAGACGCGCCAACCATTGGCGTCTGGTTGCAATTTTGGTTGCAGTTGACTCGGATCGATCTTGGTTCGCGCTTGTTCGCCGCCGTCCAGCGATGCAGTGAATCCCCTGCTCAACAGGCCTTTCCGGACTTCGGCGGACTTGTGCGAACTCTGTCAGGTCGGCCTGGCAGTGTGGGGGTCAGGGGTTCGAGTCCCCTCAGCTCCACCCGTTCCACTCAGGCCGCTCCTCCACCCGGAGGGGCGGCCTGAGTCGTCTCTGGCTGCAGTTCGCCTGCTCTCACCTGTCAGCAGGATGGCGCCCGTCCGGTCGGCTGCCTCCCGCGCGAGGGCCGGGATGACGTGTCCAGCGGGCCGGCGATCGGGTGCTCAGCCTGTGCCGGCGGGCGCATCGACGAGCGTGGCGAGGGTGGCTCGTGCGCCGCGTCCACGGAGGACCGCCAGCGCCTGTCGGTAGGGCGTCACGAATCGCTCGTCGTCCACCAGGTCGCCGAAGATGCTGCGGTCGGCGATGAAGGCGAGCGGGTCCTCACCCAGCCGGCGGGCGTTGGCCCGAATGCGGTCGGCATGCCGGTCCACGAGCGGGATCGGCCGGCCGTGGTCGTCGTGCCCTTCTGCGAAGCGGGCCCAGCTGGCGACGACGGCCGTGGCGCGGTGGACCTCTCCGCCGTCGGCCAGGCGGGCGCGGATGACCGGCAGGACGTACTTGGGGATCAGCGCGGACGTCTGGGCGCACAGCCGGGCCACCGTGTCGCGGACGGCGGTACTGCTGAAGCGCTGCAGGAGGCTCCGTTTGTAGTCCTCGAGGTCCACCCCCGGCACGGCGGCAAGGGTGGGGGTGACCTCGCGATCCATGTAGTCCCGCAGGAAGCGGGACCACAGCGGGTCCTGGCATGCGTCGTGCACGAATTCGTAGCCGGCCAGGCGCGCGAAGTAGGCCAAGGCCTGATGGCTGCCGTTGAGCAGTCGCAGCTTCATCACCTCGTAGGGGGCGACGTCGTCGACCAGTTGCACCCCGGCGTCCTCCCAGGGCGGGCGTCCGGCGGGGAAGCGGTCCTCGACGACCCACTGGGCGAACGGCTCGCACACCACCGGCCACGCGTCCGCGACGCCGAACCGCTCGCGGACCAACGCCACGTCGGCGGGCGTGGTCACCGGGGTGATCCGGTCGACCATGCTGTTGGGGAAGCTCACTTCCCGTTCCACCCAGGCTCCGAAGGCCGGGTCTCGTAGCGTGGCGAAGGCGGTGAACGCCCGCCGGGCGACGTCGCCGTTGTTCTGCAGGTTGTCACAGGAGAGGACGGTGAACGGCGCGAGTCCGCGGTGCCGGCGGCGGGCGAGGGCCTCGGTGACCAGACCGAAGGTGGTGCGCAGAACCGCATCCGGAAGGAGGTCCCCCCGGATGTCGGGGCTGGTGTCGTCGAAGGCGCCGGTCACCGGGTCGGAGTTGTAGCCGCGTTCCGTGATCGTCAGGGACACGATCCGGGTCTCGGGGTCCGCCATCCTCTCGACCACGGCCTCGGGGTCGTCCGGCGCCAGCAGATACTCGACGAGGGAACCGACGACCCGTGGTTCCAGCGACCCGTCCGGGTGCTTCACCACGAGGGTGTACAGCCCCTCCTGCGCGCTCAGGACCTCGTGCATGCGCCGATCCGAGGGCAGGACGCCGACTCCGCAGATGCCCCAGTCGAGGGCCTTGCCGGCGTTCATCAGCCGGTCGGCGTACATGGCCTGGTGCGCGCGGTGGAACCCGCCGACGCCGATGTGCACCATGCCGGTGCGCACCCGGCGCCGGTCGTAGGACGGAATCGGGACCGTCGGCGCGAGGGAGTCGAGCGTGCTGGGGTTCAGGGGCGTCGACGTGAGCCCAGGACCGTGCGACACACCTCAACCCTAACGTGAAGTAAGAGTTGCCGCCGCGCCGCTTCCCCGAGCTGACGGCGGGCACGGCCCGCCGGCTCCGTCGCGATGCGTTACGCCGCCGGTTCCCTCGCCGCCTTGTCCGCGGGCAGGAAGACGGTCCTGGGGTCGCGTTCGACGACGTCGCCGAGCACCTCGTCGACGCGGGTCATGACGTCGGCATCGAGTCGGATCCCGGCCGCCTTGACGTTGTCGTGGACCTGCTCGGGGCGGCTGGCGCCGATGATCGCCGCGGCGACGTTCGGGTTCTGCAACACCCAGGCCAGCGCCAGCTGCGCCATCGTCAGGCCCAGATCGTCGGCGATGGGACGCAGCCGCTGTACGCGGACGAGGACGTCGTCGGCGAGGAATCCCTCCACCTGGAAGCCGACTCCGGTGTGGCTGGCCCGGCTGCCCTCCGGTGGCTGCTCCCCGGGCCGGTACTTGCCGGTGAGCACTCCTTGGGCCAGCGGCGACCAGACGATCTGGGACAGCCCCTCCTCCTGGCAGGCCGGGACGACGTCGGCCTCGATGACCCGCCACAGCATCGAGTACTGCGGCTGGTTGCTGACCAGTTGCACCTTCAGCTCGCGGGCCAGGGAGGCCGCGGCCGCGATCTGATCGGCTTGCCACTCCGAGACGCCGAGGTAGAGCACCTTGCCGGCCCGGACGAGGTCGGCGAAGGCGGTCATCGTCTCCTCCAACGGGACCGTGGGGTCGTACCGGTGCGCCTGGTAGAGATCGATGTAGTCGGTACCGAGTCGCCGGAGTGACGCGTGGCAGCTCTCGGTGACGTGCTTGCGGGACAACCCACGGTCGTTGGGGCCCGGGCCGGTCGGCCAGTACACCTTCGTGGCGATCTCCAGACCCTCACGGCGCTGGCCGGCGAGCGCGCGGCCGAGCACGGACTCGGCGGCCGTGCCGGCATACACGTCGGCGGTGTCGAACGTCGTGATCCCGACGTCGAGCGCCGCCTGCACGCAGGCCACAGCGGCGTCCTCCTCGACCTGGCTGCCGTGGGTGAGCCAGTTGCCGAAGGCGATCTGCGAGACGTTCAGGCCCGACCGGCCCAGTCGACGGAACTCCACGCCGCCCGACCGTAGTCGCAGCCACGCGACCCGGCCTGCGGAGACGGCGCCGACCACCCACTCACCGAGCACCGGGCGGGTCCAGGGAGCGGGTGCTGTTGCGTGATCCACGTCTCCCGGCCATGGTGCGGCCAACGAGAGCAGAGAAGAGGTGGTCGATGGCGACCGCGACCGACGAAGCGGCTGACGGCGTCGACCCTTCGGCGACGGGGGAGTCGTCTCCCGCATCCGGGTTTCCGGCGTGGCCTCGGCGGCGGCTGTCCATCTGCCTCTACACACCCTCGGTCGATCCCTCCGGCATGGGCGCGCACATGCTCGACCTGGCTGCAGAGTTCCGGTCGACGTCCGACGTCTCAGTGCTCTGCTGGGGGACGGCGAGCGGGCGCCGGGTCCTCGACCGTGCGGCGGCGCTGGGGGCCGTCACCTGCGCTCTTCCGCCTCCGCGAGACCCCGGGTTCGGTCAGGCCGTCGTCGACTTCCTCACCGCCCATCCGGCGGACGTGTTCCACATCCACGTCGGCAGCGGGCGGGAGAACTTCGACGGCGCCCGGGCGGCGCGTCGAGCCGGCGTGCCGGCCGTCGTGCAGACCCAGCACCAGCCGTGGCTGCTGAACCCGCGGAAGCGGGCCGCGTTCTTCCGCGCCATCACCGACGTGGACCGGCTCATCGCCGTCTCCGAGGGCGTGCGGCTCACGCACGAGCGCATCGGCGTGCCGGCCGAGCGGCTGGTGACCGTCCCGAACGGCATCGTTCCCCGAGGGCCGGCTCCCGGCCGGACGGCCGCGCGGGAAGCGTTGGGTCTGCGCCCCGACCATCTGGTGGTCATGAACGTGGGCCGGCTGTTCGTGCAGAAGGGGCAGCGCAACCTGGTCGCCGCGATACCCGACCTCGCGGCACGGTTCCCGGACCTGGCCGTGGTCATCGTCGGCGGCGGCTACCTGGCCGATGATCTGGGCCGCCAGGCGGCCGAGCTCGGCGTGGCCGACTTCCTCCACCTGCCCGGCCACCGGAACGACGCACGCATGCTGCTGGATGCCGCCGACGTGTTCGTCCTGCCGTCCCGGCAGGAGGGCATGCCCCTGGCCGCGATCGAGGCGATGGACGCCGCGCTGCCCGTGGTCGCCACCGACGTCATCGGATCGGCGGAGGTGGTCACCTCCGGGGTCACGGGGACGCTCGTGCCGCCCGAGGACCCGCGCGCCCTCGCCGAGGCGGTGGCCGAGCTGCTCGCCGACCCGGCCCTGCGACAGCGGTACGCGCTCGCCGGGCGCCGCCGGTACGTGGAACTGTTCACCGCGCGCCGGATGGCGCAGGACACCCTGCGCGTCTACGAGGACGTCCTGACGTCGCGCCGAGCGCCGATCCGGAGTGTCTGCGGTCGTGCCGAGGCGGCTGCCGAACCGTCCGCCCGGTCACTCGCTGTGCGCGGCGACGAGGAACCCGCCTTCCTCACGCCGGAGTAGGCGACGACGTTCCGGTAGGTCAGCCGGGCCCGAAGTGCAGCACCGCCTGCAGCGGTGGGCTCGCCAGCCGCCGACCTGCCAGGTCGGCCAGGAAGGCGGGGCCTTCCTCGAACGGGAGGACGTCGGTGATCAGCGATGTGCGGATCTGCTGGCCGCGGTCCCGCAGGAGGTCGAGGGTGGCCGCCGCGAGCGCTGTGCGCGTCCAGGCGGTAGCCATGCCTCGTGGCACGCGGCCGATCTGCGCGCAGACCAGCGCCAGGCCGTTGTGGTGGAACTCCTCGCCCAGCCGGACGGCCTCGGCGCCGGCTTGGTAGAAGCCCAGGTCCACCACGACACCCTGTGGCCGCAGGGCTTTCAGCGCCGTGGCCAGGGCGATGTCGTGCCCGCGGCACTGCAGGACGACGTCGGCGCCGGCGTCCCCGGGACCGTGCCGCCAGCGGCGCTTCACCTCGAGCCAGCCACGGCCGTCGGCGTCGTCGACGGCGTCGAGGCCCAGGGACTCGGCGACCGCGCGACGCTCGCCGGACGGCTCGGCGACGGCCACCGCCGCCGCGCCGTGCCGGACGGCGAGCAGGGCGGTCAGGAGCCCGATGACGCCGGCACCGGTGACCAGCACGTGGCGGTCGCGCACGCCGGCGTCGAGCGGAGCGCCAGGTCCGGCGAGGGCCGCGGCGGCATGGAGCAGGCCGTTGACGCAGATCGGCCCCATCTGCGCGAGGTAGATCGCCAGCAGCGGGTCGAGATCGTCGGGCACCGGGATCACCGTCGTGCCGGTCGGATCGGCGCAGCGGCCGGTGCGGTGGCCGTACGCCATGGCCACGCGAGATCCCACGGGGAGGGCCTCGGCGTGGCTCTCGGTCACCCGGCCGACCTCCATGTAGCCGAGGCTCCGCTTGGGGTAGCCGTCCGGGGCGCTGATCCCGAAGGACCGCAGGTCCGGGTGCCAACCCAGCCGGTGGTGGGGGTCGGTGCCGCGGACGAGGGCGACCTCGGTGCCGGCGCTGATCCCGGACCACTCGGTAGCCACCCATGCCTGCCCCGGTCCCGGCTCGGGCTCCGTGTCGTCCAGCAGCACGGGCTGACCGGGCCCCGCCACGCCGATGGAGCGCACGCGCCGCTCAGCCATCGACGTCGCCGTCCGTCAGCCGCACGGGCCCGCCCTGACGGGCGGACCGGTCGGCGGCGCAGGCCAGGGCGTGCGTGCGGAGCGCCTCCTCGTAGGGGACACGGACCTGCTGCACGCGGCCGAGCAGGACGTCGACGAACTCACGGTCCTCCGTGGCGATCGGATTCTCCTCGGACCGCAGGACCTCCTCGCCGTCGGCAGTGACCACCCGGAGTTCGTGGTCGGTCAGCCCGCGCTCGGAGAGCTCGATGACGCGCCCGTCCGCCACCACCTGGAGGGCGACCCGATGCCGCCAGCCGAGCACGCGCGCCGAGGAGATGCTGCCCACCGCGCCCGAGACGAACTGCAACAGCGCGGTGGCCGCGGTGGCAACGTCTTCCGGCCCGTCCGGGGCGCTCCGCTCGACGGCCGCCACCGTCTCGACCTCCCCCGCGAACCGGCGAGCGAGGTCGAAGATGTGGGTGGTCTGCTCCACCACCTGGCCGCCGGAGTACGCCCGTTGCGACCACCACGGGACCGGCGGCGTCTTGTCCAGCCAGTAACCGGTGAGGAGTTGCGCGGGCTCCTCGGCGAGGAGGTCCGCGGCACGGTGCACGAGGTCGAGGTGCCGCCAGTGGTAGCCCACCGCGGTCGTGAGCCCGGTCCCGGCCAGCCGGTCGGCGATCCTCTCCGCGGCCGGCAGATCGAGCGCGAGTGGCTTCTCGACGAAGAACGGCAGCCGGCGGTCGATCGCCGCGAGCTCGAGGGCCCCGTGGGCGAACGGCGGAACGCACAGCCAGACCGCGTCGAGATCCTCGGTCTCCAGCAACGTCAACCCGTCACCGTAGGGGCGTGCCCCGTACCGGGTGGCGGTCTCCTCGGCCCGCTCCGGTTGGGTGTCAGCGACCGCCACGATCTCCACGTCGGGCAGGCCGGCGAGCGCCCGCAGGTGCTGGCCGGCGATGAAACCACTGCCCACGCAGGCCACCCGCAGCCGCGTCACGCCGGGCCCCCGCCGTCCACCGCGACCTCCTCGCCGCCGACCATCCGCCGGGGTTCGGGCTTCCACGCCTCCCCGACGGTGCATGCACTGCGGGGCCTGTGCCGTGCAAGTTACCGGCTGAGTCCGTCGGTCGCGCGCTGTGCGCCCTGGACCCACGTGGTGGCGCCCCGGTCGACGAGCTGCCCGGCGCGCGGCGTCAGCAGGGCACCGTCGCCAGGTAGACCGTGTTGGTCGCCATGCGGTCCTGGAGGGGGTTGGGAAAGGTGACGATCTCTGCGGCCACGTCCACGAAGACCTGCCGGAGGACGGCCAGGTAGTCGTCATCGGGTGGATCGTTGGACCAGAGCGCGAAGACGCCGCCCGGCCGGATGCGCCCGGCCAGGCACCGGCTCCCGGTCAGCTCGTAGAAGCCCGCGCTGCCGTCGGCAAGCAGGTGCCGGGGTGAGTGGTCGATGTCGACCAGCACGGCGTCGAACACCCGGTCCGGCAGTGCCGGGTCGAAACCGGGCCCACGGGTCATCGCGAAGAAATCGCCGTGCACGAACCGGCAGCGGTCGTCGCCGGTGAGCACAGGGCCGAGCGGGACCAGGCCTCGCTCGTGCCAGCGGATCACCGGCTCGAGCGCATCGACGACCACCAGGTCACGCACGCGCTCGTCGGCGAGCACGGCCTGGGCGGTGAAGCCGAGCCCCAGTCCACCGACGGCGACGTCCAGATCCGATCCGCGCAGTCGGTCCAGGGCCAGCCGGGCCAGCTCGATCTCGGCCACGGTGAACAGTGAGGACATGAGGAACTCGTCGCCGAGTTTCACCTCGAAGATGTCGATGCTGCTGCCGGGGTCGCGGCGGCGGCGGAGGCTCACCTCGCCGATCGGGGTGGGGCGCCGATCGAGCTCCTCGAACCGCCGGCCCATGGGTGTCAGCGCTGGGTCCGGAGGTGTCCCGCCAGATCGTCGGCGAAGCCCTCGGCCACGGCGAGCTGGTCGCGGAGCGCCGTCACCCGCGCGACGGCGGCCTCGTGGAACATCCGCAGTCTGTGGAGCAGCTCCGCCCTGCCGGTCGTGGCGTGCTCCAGGTCGTGCAGCAGCGCGAGCAGCTCCTGCATCTCCTCCAGCGAGAAGCCCAGTGGCTTCATCCGCTTGACCACCTCGAGCCGGGCGACGTCGGCCTCGCTGTACAGGCGGAATCCGCCCTCCGAGCGGGCCGTCGGGACGACCAGGCCGTTCTCCTCGTAGAAGCGGATCGTCCGCAGGCTCAGGCCGGTGCGCTCGGCGACCTGCCCGATCTGCATCAAGTCGCCCCGGGGAGTCGCCGTCACGACCCCTTCATAGACCATGTCGCGGGGGCCGGCCCCGCTCGTCTCCTCGGTCTCGAGGACCCCGGGCCGTGGCACCACGAGCGTCCGCACGGTGGTCACCGGTGGCCCACCCCGACGGTCGTGCCGGTGCGTGCGGCCTCGGCCACCGCCCAGGCAGGCGCCCTCCAGGCCGCGTAGCGCGGGCGGTGCGGCTACCTGCCGATGCCGGTCAGCAACATCGACCAGAAGTGGTCGGCGACCTCGTCGGTGGACAGCGGTCCGCTGCGGCTGAACCACTGGTAGGTCCAGTTCGCCAGCGACAGCACCGCGAGGCTGGTCATCCCGGGGTCCACGTCGCGGAACTCGCCGGCCTCGTTGCCGGCCGCGACGACGTCGGCGACCAGCTGCCGGTAGCGGGAGCGCTGGGCCGCGACCGAAGCGCGGGCGTCGGCGGGGAGTTCCCGGTAGCTCTCGAAGAAGATCCGCAGGTAGCCCGGGTGCGACTCCATCAACCCGATGACGTCGCGCATCATGGCCCGGAGCTCCTCGCGCGGTCCGGGCCGCTCCGCCTCGAGCCGGTGCAGGTGGCGGTCGATGACGACGGTCATCAGCGTCCCGTGCAGCTCGACCAGGAGCTCGTCCTTGCTGCGGAAGTAGTGGTAGAGCGACGCCTTCCGAATTCCGGTTCGTTCCGCGATCGCCCGCATCGACGTCTCGTGATAGCCGTGCCGGTCGAAGAGGTCCGCGGCGACCTCGATGATCTGGGCACGCCGCGGATTCGTGGCTCCGACGCTGGTCACGAGGTCGCAGGTTACCAGCGCGTTGACAGGCCGACGCCGGTCTCACTAGCCTTCCGACTGGCCGGTAGGAATGGCAGACGCACCTGAGAGCGGTGATCCGTGAAGGTCTGCATCATCGGCGCGGGCGCCTCCGGCGTGACGGTCGCCAAGAGCCTCCGGCAGCGCGCCGTCGACTTCGACTGGTTCGAGAAAGGGTCGGCGCTCGGCGGGCTGTGGCGCTACGACAACGACAGCGGGACGTCGTCGGCGTACCGCTCGCTGCAGATCGACACCAGCTCGCGCAGCCTCGCCTATCCGGACTTCCCGGTGCCCCGGGACCGGCCGGCGTACCTCCGCGCGCGCCACGTCCTGGAGTACCTGGAGAGCTACGCGGCCGAGTTCGGCGTCGCGGACGCGGTGCAGACCTCCACCGAGGTCACCTCGGTGGAGCAGCAGGGCAGTCGCTGGGTGGTCACCACCGACCGGCACGGTCCGCGGGTGTACGACGCGGTCGTCGTCGCCAACGGGCACCTGAGCGTGCCCCGCCGGCCGTCCTTCCCGGGGACGTTCGCGGGGCAGGAGTTGCACTCCCACGACTACCGGACGCCGGAGCCGTTCAGCGGCCAGAGCGTCGTCGTCGTCGGCATGGGCAACTCCGGCTGCGACATCGCCGTCGACCTGGCCCGCGTCGCCGGCCAGGTGCACCTCTCCACGCGCCGCAGCGCCTGGATCCTGCCCAAGTACCTCCTGGGCGTGCCGACCGACCGGTGGTCGGCGTTCCTGACGCGCCGGTTGCGCCTGCCGACGCCGCTCGCCCGGAACCTGGTGAAGACGCTCGCCCGCGTCGCCGTCGGACCGCAGGAGCGGTTCGGCGTGCCGAAGCCCGCGCACCCGATCCACCGCGAGCACGCCACGATCGGCCAGGAGCTGCTGCAGTACGTCGCCTACGACTGGATCCGGGTGCGGCCCGACATCGCGTCGCTCGACGGCGGCGAGGTCCGCTTCACCGACGGCACCAGCGCGACCGCGGATGCGGTCATCTACGCGACCGGGTACGACCCGTCGTTCCCGTTCCTGCCCGCCGACCTGGTGGCGAGCGCGGAGGACGGCGGGCGTCTGTACCGCAGGATCGTGCACCCCGACGCCCCCGGGCTGTACTTCGCCGGCCTGGTGCAGCCCGTCGGCCCGACGATCCCGCTGGTGGAGATCCAGGGCCGGTGGATCGCCCGGGTGCTGTCCGGGGACGTGGCGCTGCCCGGCGGCGAGGCGATGGCGCGGGAGATCGCGGCGCACCGCCGCTGGGTGGAGGCGCACTTCGTGCACTCGGCGCGCTACCGCCTCGAGGTCGACTTCCGGACGTACGCCGGACAGCTCCAGCGCGACATGGCCGGCTGAGGCCCGAGGAGGAGACATGCACGTGCTCGTCACCGGTGGCACCGGGATCATCGGCAGCCTGACCGGCCGCACGCTCGCCGGCCGGGGCCACCGGGTCCGGCTGCTGGACGTCGCTCCGGATCCGGTGGCGGTGGCGCGGAACGGCGGGGAGGTCGGCGGCGTCGAGGTCGTCGCGGGGGACGTCCTGTCCTTCGGGGACGTCGGCGCAGCGGCGCGGGACGTGGACGTGATCGTGCATCTGGCCTACAGCCTGGGAGAGGCCACGAACCGGCGCCCGTACGCCGCCACCCAGCTGAACGTGCAGGGCACCGCGACGGTGCTCGAGGCGGCGCGGCTGTTCGGGGTGCAGCGCGTGGTGCTCGCCAGCTCCATCGCCGTGTACGGCTCCGACGGGGCGTATGCGGCCGCGGAGCTCCCGCTCACCGAGGACGCCGCTCCGCGGCTGGCCCCGGGCATGCCGCTCTACGGCGCCGGGAAGCTCTACCTCGAGCAGCTCGCCCGGGTGTACCGCGCCACCCACGGTCTGCTGGCCGTGGGGATCCGGCCGAGCCCCGTCTTCGGACCGGGCGGGGTGCGCGGGGTGTCGGGCTGGCTCTCCCGGGCGATCGAGGGAGCCGCCACGGGGCGGATCGTTCCGGTGGACCGCGGCGATGCACGGATGAGCCTGGTCCACGTCGAGGACGTCGCCGAGCAGCTCGTCCGGCTGGTCGAGCTCGACGCGGCGGCGTTCGGCGACCGCCACTTCTTCAACACCGGAGGCGATGCGACCACCATGCGGGAAGTCGCCGCGCTGGTCCAGGAGATCGTGCCGGAGGCCCGGCTGGAGGTCACCTCGAACGGGGAGCCGGACGTCGCCGGCCTGGCCACCCAGGTGTGCGGCTCGGCCCTCGCCGAGCTCATCGGCTACGAACGACGCCACGACCTGGCGTCGGGCCTGCGGGCGCACATCGAGGCGACCCGCACCGCCGCGTGACCGCCGGCACCGGCGGTCGCGCTCGGGAGTTCCGGCCGGGGCGACGCGGCGACGGGGTATCTGTGTGAGCCGCGTAACCCCTGGCGGGTTCGCCCGTTGTTCCGCGCACAGTGCCCCCACCTGAACTGGAGGAGACGTGCGTCGTCTCGCTGCCTGCATCGTCGCCGCCGTGGCCGTCCTGGCCGGCGTCGTGGTCACCCCCCTCGCGCAGGCGACGCCGTCCCCGCTGAGCTACGTCGCCCTCGGCGACTCCTACAGCGCCGCGTCCGGGGTCCTGCCGCCGGACCTCGCCGCGCCGCCGCAGTGCCTGCGGTCGATCCGCAACTATCCGCACGTCGTCGCCGGGACCGTCGGCGCGCAGCTCACCGACGTCACCTGCGGCGGCGCCGACACCGGCGACTTCTTCGCCGCCCAGTACCCGGGCGTGGCCCCGCAGCTGGACGCGCTGGGCGCCGACACGCAGCTGGTCACGATGACCATCGGCGGCAACGACAGCAGCGTCTTCATCAACTCGATCCTCGCCTGCTCCACCGCGGGGCTGACCACCCTCGGCACGGGCAGCCCGTGCAAGGACCGCTACGGCTCCTCCTTCGAGGACACCATCCGCAGCACCACCTACCCGGCGCTGGTGGAGACGCTCAGGGCCGTCCGCCAGGAGGCCCCCCGGGCGAAGGTCGCGATCCTCGGCTACCCGTGGATCGTGCCCGCGAGCGGCGGCTGCTTCGACCGCATGACCCTCGCCGAGGGCGACATCCCCTACCTGCGCAGCCTGCAGGCCACGCTGAACGACGCGGTGGAGCGCGCGGCGGGTCGGACCGGTGTCACCTACGTCGACATGAGCCGGGCGTCCGACGGCCACGACGCCTGCCAGCCGATCGGCGTGCGCTGGGTGGAGCCGGTCCTCCAGGGCACCAACGCGGTCATCGTGCACCCGAACGCCCTCGGCGAGGCCGCGATGGCGGCGCGGACGACCGAGGTCCTGCGGCTCGACCGTGGTCGGTGACGGTCCTCCCGTTACCGGGACCGCGGTTCCGGGAGCGTCGAGCACGGAGGTGGGCCGGATGGCCGGTCGGGGCAGCGGGCGGGCGCTCGTGCTCGGGGGCGGCGGCATCGCCGGCATCGCCTGGGAGATCGGGCTGTTGGCCGGGCTGGCCGAGCACGGCGTCGACGTGCGGGACGCCGACCTCGTCGTCGGCACGTCGGCGGGCTCGATCGTCGGCACCCTGCTCCGGGGGGAGAAGGACCTGCAGTCCCTCTACGCCGCCCAGTCCGCGCCGGTCACGGCCGCCGAGCCCGACGTCGAGTTCGACGCGACGGCGATGATGACCGCCTTCGCCGAGGCACTGACCGGTGCGGCGGGGGAGCAGGACGCCCGGGCCCGCAACGGGGCGCTGGCGCTGCGGGGCAGCGACGTCCCCGAGGCGGAGCGGCGGGCGATCATCGCGGGCCGGATCGGCGAGGTGGACTGGCCGGCCGGCCGGCTCGTGGTCACCGCCGTGGACACCGCCGACGGCTCCTTCGCCGCCTTCGACGCCGGCTCGGGGGTGCCACTGGTGGACGCCGTCGCCGCCAGCCGCGCCGTTCCCACGGTGTGGCCGCTGATCACCATCGGCGACCGCCGGTACATGGACGGCGGGATGCGGTCGGCGACGAACGCCGATCTCGCGGCCGCTGCGCGAAGGTCCTCGTCGTCACGCCGTTCGCCGGCATGGCGGGCAGCCCGATGGGCCCGGACCTCGCGCGGGAGATCGAGCTGCTGGGCGGGGGCACCGAGGTGGCACACGGTCCTCGCCGACCAGTCCGCGCTGCAGGCCTTCGGCACCAACCCGCTGTCGCCGGCGAGCCGGCAGCCGGCGGCGGCGGCCGGGCGGGCGCAGGCCGAGGCGGTCCGGGCCGAGGTGGCCGCGTTCTGGTCCTGAGCCGGGCCGGTTCAGTCCCGGCCGGCGCTCCGGCCCGGAGCGGTGGAGGACGCGGCGGCGATGCGGCGGGCCAGCCGGGTGGCCGCCGGCATGGCGGCGTAGCCGTCGACGAGCTTCGCGCGGGCCGCGAGCGCCCCGGCACGGTGCGCGGCGATGGAGCGCAGGACGTCGTCGAAGTCGTCGTCGACCACGTAGTGCGTGCCGTCGACGAGGTGGACGACGGTGTCGCCGTGCCGCTCGATGCGCTCGATGTGGTCGGGGTCGACGGAGAAGTGCTCGCCGTTGCGGCAGGTCACTGCGATCACCTGAGCGGTCCTCTCGCATCCGTCGGCCCGGGGGCCGGTGGACCGGCCCGGGCATCGGTCCCGGCACCGAGTCATCGGCGCGCCGGGCGAGGTGCTGGAGCGCCGCGGCACCGGGTACGTCCGTTCGGGTGACCCGGCCGGTCAGAACCCGAAGAGCAGGCCCAGCCCGCCGACGGTGAACAGCACCATGACGACGACCAGCGGCAACTGGTCCGACGCGCGGGCGTGCCGCTCGGACAGCAGCGCGCGCTCGTGCGCCAGCGTCACGCCCGCCACGTGCCCCGCGACGACCGCACCGACCTGGACGTAGGCGATCAGGTCCGGGCCGACCGCGGTCAGGTCGACGACGTTGCCGTAGGTGCCGAGCAGATCGACCCCCGCGACGCCGAACGGGTTGCTGAGCAGGATCCAGGTCGTCTGCCCGTCGAGGACCAGCAGGCTGAAGTAGTGCGCGACGGTGTAGCCCAGCGCGATCGGGATGACCGTGGCGGCGTACCGGCGCGGCTGCACGCCGGCCGGTTGCCCGGCCAGCCACCCCGACGCCCGGGTGCCCAGCAGGTACAGGACGGCGACGAGCGCGATCATCGCCAGCAGGCCGACGGTCCCGGAGAGCGAGTCGTTCGCCGCACCCGGGCCGGTCTGCCACCAGGCGGTGCGCGAGACCCCGTCGAAGGCGGTGGAGCCCAGCAGCACCACGACGACCGCGGCCAGCCCGGGGACCTCCGGGGTCGCCGTCGCGTTGGCCAGCGGGTTGCGCAGCACCAGCCGGCCGTCGTCGCGGCGTCCCCAGGGGGACAGCCGGGCGATCAGGGCGGAGTAGACCTCGAAGCCGTCGCCGCGGGCGAACCAGCCCTCCCCGAACCAGAGCGCGAGCCCGGTCTGGACCACCGCGTAGCCGATCAGGAACGCCGCGACGGTGACCGGATCGGCCCGCCCCGGGTACACCAGCTCGAACCAGAGGAAGACCGTGAGCGAGACGGCGGCGGGCCACAGCCCCAGGGCCGGCAGCCGTCCGGCACCGGGGGTGCGCGGCGTGAGCGGGCGCAGGACGCGGTGCACCAGCCGCAGCGGGTTGGCCACCCGCCACACCGGGCCCAGCAGCAGGCTGGCCGGCACCAGCCCCACCCAGAAGGTGACGTAGAGCGCCCAGGGGGCGAGGTTGCGCGCGGTCTCCGCCGGCCCGGCGAGCGCGGCGGCCACGACCAGCACCAGCACCGCGAGCGCGACCGCCTGCAGGCCGCGGCGCAGGGCCGGGGCGTCGAGGACCCGCTGCAGCCCCGGCGGCAGCGGGCGCCCGGACGACGGGCCGCCCAGCTTCGGTGACCGCCAGAAGAGCAGGAGCGCGGCGAAGCTGATCAGGATCGCCGCCCCGGCCCCGTACAGCGCCAGGCCGAGCGGGATCGGGAGGTCGGTGCGGGAACCGACCCCGTGGGCCAGCAGCGTCACGAGACCTGCAGCGTGAGCAGCACCGTCCCGGCCTCGTGCAGCTCGAGCTCGAACACCCCGGGGATGGTGGCGTCGAACGCGAGCTCGGCCGGCTGCCCCGGGGCCAGCGCGGCGGACACGTCGTAGCCGTGCAGGTGCGCCTCGTCGGCGACGTCGCTGGTCACCACCACGGTGACCGCCTCGCCGAGGGCGACCGGCACCCGGCCGGTGTCGCCGGTGACCCGGCCACCGGCGACCTGCACCTCGAGCCGCTGCCCGGCGGCCTGCGCCGGTGGGGACGACGCGGGAGCCGGCGCGGTGGAGCTGACGGTCGCCGGGTTCCCGACGGAGGTCGGCGCCGCGGCGTCCTCCCCGGCCGGCGCCGCGGTGCCGGCGCAGCCGACCAGCGCGAGGGCCAGCGGCAGGAGGACGGCGGCGCCGCGGTGCCGGGTGCGCATCAGCGCACCGCCCCGGACGTCGCGGTGCCCTCGGCGGGGCTGTCCGCGGGGGCGTCGGCGTACGGCTCCCGGACGGCGGCGCGGCGGGCGTAGCGCCCCACGCCCCAGGCCATCGCGGCGATGAGGGCCAGGGTGCAGGCCAGGACCACCAGGTTGGACACCAGCCACAGCCCGCCCCCGGAGTCCTTCAGCTCGCGCTGCAGGATGTCGATCTCCGGGACCGCGCTGCGGGTCATGCCGTCCTCGGCCGGGATCTCGTCGGCGGGGATGGCCTCGTCGGCCGGCAGGTAGATCGGGAACGCGGTGAGCACGCGGCCGTCGTGCACCCGCAGCAGCGTCTTCCAGGTGCCGTGCAGCGGAACCGGCTCGGTCGTCCGGTACGCGCCCTCCCCGGTCCGCTCCAGCGGCGTCACGACCAGGCCGTCGCCCTGCCAGGCGGTGATCTGCACCCAGGCGGGGTCGTCGGGGAAGTCCGCCGGGTCCAGCTGCACGCTGATGTCCGCCGTCCGCGGCTCGCTCTGCACGTCCTCGATCGCGAAGGTCGCCTCGACGCCGTCGGGCACGGTGGCGACCAGGCCGTTGGCGACGGCGGCCGCCAGCACGGCGAGGCAGGCGAGCAGCGCGCCCCGGGCCACGGCGGGGCGCGGCAGCCGGCGGCGCAGGCCGGTGCCGAGCAGGGCCCCGAGCAGCGCGCCGGCGATGCCACCGGCCAGCGCCATGAGCGTGCCCTCGACCAGGATGTCGCTGCCCCACGACAGCTCCTGGACCACGTGGGTCCAGCCGGCCTCGGTGGCGTGGCCGACGGTGCCGATGGCCACCCCCGCCACCGCGCCGAACAGCAGCGGCCGGCGGGCCGGGGGCAGCGCGAGCGCGACCAGCTCGACCAGGATCGCCGACCCGAGGTACAGCGGGAAGGTCGGCAGGACCTCGTCGAGGACCGGCCCCACGACCAGCGCGATGAGGCTCCGGACGACGAGGAAGAAGGCGGTGGCCGCCAGTGCCCCACCGCGGCCGATGAACATGCGGGCGGCGACCAGCGCGATGCCGGCGGCCCCGGCGATCATGAACGGCTCGAGCACCAGCCGGAACTGGGGCACGTCGAAGTCGTACTCGCCCTGGAACACCGACATGCCCAGCAGCAGCCCGCCCATGGCCGAGGCCTGCCGGACGAACCGCGCGGTGCGGCCGACCTTGCGGTGGCCGTCGTCGGTGGACAGCCCGCCGTGCCCCTCCTGCTCGAGCACCAGCAGCCCGATGATGGACAGGCCGGCGCCGCCGATCAGCATCAGGTGCGTCGGGCCCCACAGGGTCACGTCCTGGCCGAACATCCGGTGCCAGACGTCGTCGAGCGGGAAGCCGAGCAGGGCGTAGAAGCCGGCCGCGGTGAGCAGGACGCCGCCGACCGGGACGTCCCAGCCGCGGATGAAGTGGACGGCGGCCGGGCCCGGCTCGCCGTCCAGGGGCATGGCGCAGGCCAGCACCCCGCCGGCGAAGACACCGAACAGGCCGAAGAGGATGAGGTAGTGCGCCGGGTTGGCCAGCGGTCCCTCGTCCCGGCCGACGCCGATGTGCAGCGCGATGTCCCAGAGCATGCCCAGCAGTGCGGTGAGCAGGGCCAGCGTGGTGAGCACGGTGGGCAGGGCCACCCAGGCGGGCACGCCGGTCGCCGCGCCCAGCCGGTCACCGATCCGGGTGAGGATCCGCGACCGCCGGCTGCGGTGCAGGTAGACGAGGGCGAGCAGGACGGCCGTCAGGCCGGCGCCGATGCCCGTGGCGAGGAACACCTCGTCCAGCGCGGCACCTCCGGCCGGTCGTGTCTCGGCAGCGAGCAGCACGGCTTTCCTCCCAGGCATGGAGCTATGGAACACCGGTCACGGTGACATCGACAACTGTTACATAGAACGAGCGACATACCGTGTGGTGACGACGGGAAGGGGAGAAGGTGAGCGCAGTGCAGTCCGAGCCGCCGGGAGACGGGTCCGACCGCGAGCTGACGGTCGACGAACTGGCCGCCCGGGTGGGGGTCACGGTGCGCAACGTGCGCGCCTACTCGGCCCGCGGGCTGCTCCCGCCGCCGCGGATGGTGGGGCGCACCGGGTACTACGGGCGCGAGCACGTCGCCCGGCTGCTGCTGGTGCGCGAGATGCTCGCCGAGGGGTACTCGCTGGCGATGATCGAGCGGACGCTGGCCAGCGCGCCGCCGACCGCCAGCTCGGCCACGCTCGCCCTGCACCGCGCGCTGCTGGCGCCGTGGCTGCCCCCGGAGCCGGAGATCACCACAGGCGCGGAGCTGGCCGCGCGGGCCGGGGTGCCCGCCGACCTCCAGGTGATCGACCGGCTCGTGGAGCTGGGGCTGGTGGAGCGGCTGGACGAGGGGCGGATCCGGGTGCTCGACCCGGCGCTGCTCATGGCCGGGCTGCAGGTGGTGGGGCTGGGCGTGCCGCCGGACGCGCTCATCGCCGCGCAGGCGGAGGTCAACGAGCACGTGCGGGCGATCGCCCGCACCTACGTGCAGATGTTCGTCGACACCGGGTGGCGGGCCTTCGTGGAGGCGGGCGCCCCGCGCGAGCGGCTGGACGACATCCTGGCGACGGTGACGCGGCTGCAGCCGGTCGCCGCGCAGGCGATGCTCGCGGCCTTCCGCACCGAGATGGCTGCGGAGGTCGCCACCGCCGTCGAGGCGGCTCTGGGGCAGCTGGAGAGCTAGTCGGCCGGCGGCCGGCCCGCGGCGTCCCCGCCGGGGATCTCCTCCCGCGCCATGCCCTGCCGGTCGGCCTCGGCCGCGGCCTCCCGCGCGCTGAGCCGGCGGTCGCGCACCACGGCCCCCGCGACGAGCGCGACGAGGATGGCGGCGGGCACGAAGAAACCGACGGTCCCGATGATGCTCAGGCCGTCCATGGCGACGACGTCGTAGCCAGGCACGCCCTCATGTGACACCGTCCGATGTCACGGTGTCAAACGCGCGGGGCGTCAGTCGGAGCCGCGGCCCTCGCGCCAGTAGCCCATGAAGGCCACCGACCGGCGGTCGATGCCGACCTCCTGCACCAGGTGGCGGCGCAGGCCCTTGACCACCGCCGCCTCCCCGGCGAGCCAGGCGTACACGCCCGAGGAGCCCTGCGGTGCGGCGTCCTCGGTGGGGATCTCCCAGAGGATCTCGCTGTCGACGTCGACGTCGGGGACCTCGACCGCGGGGGAGGGGGTTAGCCGGTCGCCCAGCTCCCGGACCGTCTCGGCCACGGCGGCGGCGAGCAGCTGCCCCCGCGGCGCGGCGGCCGTCCCGTCGGCGGGCCAGCGGGGCAGCCAGGTGATCTCCACGCCCTTCGGGGCCGCCACGTCCAGCGCGTCGGCGACGGTCGGCACCTCGAGCAGGACCCGGGCGTGCTGCCCGTCGCGCAGGCTCTCCACGATCGCGCAGATCGCCGGGACCGCGGTCTCGTCGCCGACGAGCAGCAGGCACGAGGCGTCCGCCGGCGGGTGCCACTCGAAGCCGCCCGTCGGGCCGGGGAACGGGGCGTTCGGGGCGACCAGCACCACCTCGTCGCCGACGTCGGCCCGCTCGGCCCAGGCCGACGCCGGGCCGGTGGCGCCGTGCAGGACGAAGTCGACGTCGACCTCGCCGACCTCGGTGCGCAGCGCCCGGATCGTGTACGTGCGGATCGGCATCCGCCGTTCCGGCGGCAGCGCCCGCCAGGCGCCGTACCAGTCGTCGCCCGCCGGGCAGTCGAGGATGCCCCGGCCGGGCAGGGGGAGCATGACCTTGATCCGCTGGTCGAAGCCGTTGGTCGCGAGATCGGCCGTCTCCGGCCCGGTGAACGTCACCCGCAGGAAGCTCGGGCTCAGCCGCTGCACCCCCGCCACCCGCACCGGGAAGGTGCGGTAGGCGGGGACCTGCAGGGTCTCGACGGTCACGGCGTCTCCCGGGCTCCGGCAGGGAGAGGCTGTCTTCCGACTTAGGCTAGGCTTCCCTGGCTTCCGGCAGTCTTGCACACGTCGGCCGGTCGAACCAGACGCGCGTCCGGGGGATGCGCCCCTCGTCGGCCGACCCTGCGGATGCGCCGAGGGCCCCCTCCCGCGATCGGGAGGGGGCCCTCGGTCTGCCGGGGCAGGGTCGCTCAGGGCGTCTCGGTGGCGATCTGCGCGGCCAGGTACTGCGGTGCGCCGACCCGCTCGATCGCGGCGATCTGCGCCTCGAACCAGTCGGCGTGCTTCTCCTCGTCGAGGACCATCTCCTCGAACACCGACGCGGTGCCGTGGTCACCGAGGTCGTGGCATTCCTTGGCGGAGGCGTTGAACTGGGCGACGGCGGCCTTCTCGCTGTCGAGGGCCAGCACGAGCATCTCCTCGGCGGTCTCGCCGACCCGGATGGAGCCGAGGCGCTGCAGGTTGGGGTGGCCGTCGAAGAGCAGGATCCGCTGGATGAGCGAGTCGGCGTCGCGCATCTCGTCGATGGAGAGGTCGTAGAAGACCTTGCCGAGCTTGGGCAGGCCCCAGGCGTCGAGCATCCGCGCGTTCAGGAAGTACGTGTTGGTGACCGTGAGTTCGAAGGTCAGCGCGTCGTTCAGCAGTTCGACCACGCGGGGGCTAACGGGCTGCACCGGATACTCCCAGCTCTCGCTCGGCCGGGCGCTCGGTGGTGCGCTCGGCTCGCACCGGGCAATGCTGACACACGAGGTCCCGGAGCGAGTTGACGCAGTTGCCGCAGGTGCGCCCGGCGCCGGTGGCGCGGGCCACGTCGGCGACGCAGCGGGCGCCGTTGGCGATCGCCTCGAGGATGTCGCGGTCGGTCACCACGTTGCAGTGGCACACGTACATGCAGCGGTCGCCTAACGGGAGACGGCGGGGGCGGCGGCCCCGGTGCGGACACCCGGGCGACGCTCGGAGGTTAGCCTCTCCTAACCGCTTCGCGCCAGCCCCCTGGTCAGGAGCCGCCGGCGCCCCTAGGTTGCCGCCATGCCCGATCCGGCGTGCCGCGCCCGCACGCTCGCCCGCCTGCAGACCGATCCCCGGATCCTGGTCCTGGCCAACGTGTGGGACGTGACCTCGGCCAGAGTCGTGGCCGCCACCGCGGGGACAGGTGCCCTGGCCACCGCCAGCCACTCCATCGCGGCCACCTTCGGGTACGAGGACGGCGAGCGGATCCCGCTGGACCTGCACCTGGACGTGGTGGCCCGCATCGCGGCGGCCGTCGACCTGCCCGTCTCCATGGACATGGAGGCCGGTTACGGCGACGCAGGAGAAACCGCCCGGCGGGCGATCGCGGCCGGCGCGGTGGGCGGCAACCTCGAGGACGGGATGCGTCCCCTGGACGAGGCGGTGGCCGCGGTGCGGGAGGTGCTCGCCGCCGGCCGAGCCGCGGGCATCGACTTCGTGCTCAACGCGCGGACCGACGCCGTCCTGCTCGCCCCGGCGGACGCCGACCGGGCCGCGCTGATCGACGAGGCCGTGCGCCGGGGGCGGGCCTTCCTGGCGGCCGGCGCGACGGCGGTGTTCGTGCCGGGCGTGGCGGCGGCCGGGGAGATCGCTGCGCTGGTCGAGGGGCTGGGGCCCGGGCGGCTGAGCGTGCTCGCCGTCCCGGGGAGCACGCCGCCGGTCGCCGAGCTGGAGCGGCTGGGGGTCGCGCGGGTCTCCACCGGCCCGTTCGCGCAGCGGGTGGCCCTCACCGCGCTGCAGGACGCGACGGCGGCGCTGCTGGCCGGCGGGGTGCTGCCGCCGGGCACCCGGATGCTGAGCTGAGCGGCCCGTGCCGGCGTCGGAGCGGCTGGTCTGGGCGGCGGGCGTGGTCGCGCCGGCCCCGGGGGAGCGGGTGCTGGGGGTCGGTTGCGGCCACGGCGTGCTGGTCGACCTGCTCGCCCCGCGACCGGGCGCCGGTCAGGTGCTCGCCGTGGACCGCTCGCCGGCCATGGTGGCCGCGGCGACCCGGCGGAACAGTGCCGCGATCGACGCCGGTCGGGTGACCGTGCAGACCGCGACCCTGGCCGACGCCGACCTGCCCGAGCGCTGGTTCGACGCCGTCGTCTCCTTCGACGTCCGCGCCTTCTGGACACCGCCGGCACCGGAGTGGGACGTCGTCCGGCGCGTGCTGGCGCCCGGCGGGCGCGTCGTCGTCGCCTTCTCGGTGATGGGCCCGGGCGCGGACGACCGCATCCGGGCGGTGGTGCGCCGGGTCGCCGGCGAGCGCGGCCTCACCGAGCACGCCGTCCACCGGGCCGGGACGGCGCCGACGCCGTCGGCCGCCGTCGAGTTGCGGTTCGCGCCGGGCGGGTAGGGCCGGGAGGCCATCGACGAGAGGACGCGCGCACATGACCGACGACCTGATCCCTGGAGACCTCTACGCCTACGAGTCGCTGCTGTCGGACGAGGAGCGCGCGGAGCTCGGCGGCATCCGCGACTTCCTGCAGACCGAGGTCAAGCCCCGGGTGAACGAGCACTGGGAGGCCGCCACCTTCCCGATGGAGCTGATCCCGAAGTTCGCCGAGGCCGGGCTGGTCGGCCGCAGCTACGACACCGAGGGCTCGCCCCGGGGTTCGCGGCTGTTCACCGGCTTCATCGCGCTGGAGACCTCGCGCGTCGACCCGTCGATGGCCACCTTTCTCGGCGTGCACAACGGGCTGGCGATGGGTTCGATCGTCAACCTGGGCTCGGAGGAGCAGAAGCGCCGCTGGCTGCCCGGCATGCTGGCCCTGGAGAAGATCGGCTGCTTCGCGCTCACCGAGCCGCACGGCGGCTCCGACGTCGCGCTCGGCCTGGAGACCACCGCCCGGCGGGACGGCGACGAGTGGGTGATCGACGGCGCCAAGCGGTGGATCGGCAACGGCACCTTCGCCGACCTCGTCGTCGTCTTCGCCCGGGACGTCGCCGACGACTCGGTGAAGACGTTCGTGGTGGAGAAGGGCACCCCCGGGTTCACCGCGACCAAGATGGAGGGCAAGTACGCGCTGCGCACGGTGCAGAACGCCGACATCACCTTCGAGGGCTGCCGGATCCCGGCCGAGAACAAGCTCGAGGGCGGCAACACCTTCAAGGACGTCAACCGGGTGCTCAAGCTGACCCGCGGCGGGGTCGCCTGGAACGCCGTCGGCTGCCAGATGGGTGCGTTCGAGGCGGCGCTGGCCTACGCGAAGGAGCGGCAGCAGTTCGGCCGCCCGATCGCCGGCTTCCAGCTGATCCAGGACCTGCTGGCGCGGATGGCCGGCAACGTGACCGCCAGCCTCGGCATGGCCGTCCGGGTGGCGCAACTGCAGGAGGAAGGCGTCTTCCGCGACGACCACGCCGCACTGGCCAAGAGCTACGTGACCAGCCAGGCGCGGCAGACCGTGGCCTGGGCGCGGGAGCTCTTCGGCGGCAACGGCATCCTGCTCGAGCGCGACGTCGTCCGGTTCTTCAACGACGCCGAGGCGCTCTACTCCTACGAGGGCACACGGGAGATCAACCAGCTCATCGTCGGGCGGGCGCTCACCGGGATCAGCGCCTTCGTGTGAGACCGGGCGAGGTGCTGCGGCCCGGCCGCCCCGGGGTCAGGGGGACGGCCGGCCGCGGTCTCAGGCGCCGAGGACGGCGGTGCGGACGAGGTAGAGCACGACGGCGCGGCCACCGCCCCGGTCATCGGGCACCCACCAGCCGGGTCGCGGACGCCGCGTCGGACACCCACGAGTAGCGGCCGACGGTCGTGGCCTCGTGGCTGTCGGTGGAGCCGACCAGGTGGACGCCGGCGGCGGCCAGGGCCACGACCACGCGAGGGCCGGGGCAGCGCCATTTCTCGTTGACCTCGACCGTCGTCCCGGTGCGGACGGCGGCGGCGGCGATCGCGGCGACGTGCTCGTCGAGCAGTTCGCTCTCGTGCATGCCGATCTTGGGCAGCAGCGAGAACAGGTGGGCCAGCTGGGCCCGCCCGGCCCGGTCCATCGCCCGGACGGTCGCGTCGACCAGGATCGACAGCGCCTCTTCGGCCGGCAGCCCCGCGGCCAGCTCCTCCAGCGTGCGGCGCGGGCTCCACGGCCCGTCCGGCCCGGGGAACTGGTGGTCGGCGATGAGGATGCGGTCGACGCCGCCGTGCCCGACGACCAGGTCCTCGGGCACGTCGAGCCGCCCGGAGGCGTCCAGGATCTTGGCCTCGACGCCGGTCAGCACCTCCAGCCCGTCGATGCGGGGCAGCGCGGCCACCTCGGCCAGGAAGCCGGGCACCCAGGTCGTCGTCGTCCGGACGTGGTCGACCATGCGGATGCTGGCCAGCCCGGTGTCGCGGGCGGCGACCAGGTTCTCGATCGGCGCGCTGGTCGCGTCGTCGGACCAGGTGGAGTGGACGTGGTGGTCGGTGAGCAGCAGGTCCAGCTCACCCAGGACGGCGGTCATCGGGCGGTCTCCTCGGGAAGGACGTCGGACGGGGCGAGGAAGACGTCCTCCAGGTACCGGACGACGGCGAGCTCGGTGAAGGGCACCTCCGCCGGCAGCGGCCGGCCGAGGGGGAGGTCCAGCGCCAGCGACGGCATGCCGGCGCCGGCCGCGACGGTCAGCGGCATGGCGCCGGTGCGTACGAGGAGTGCGGTGTCGGGGTCGTCGTCGACCACCAGGACGTGCAGGGCACCGTGCACGCCTCCGCCTCCCGTCGGTGGGGTCTCCCGGGCCGGCCGGGAGGGGGAAGGGTGTCCCCGCGGGAGTTGACGGCCGCATCCGCAGGTCGCATGAGCCGGGCAGCCGGCGGCTCACCCCTCCGGGTGGCACGACCCGACCGGGCGACGGGCACCCCGCTCAAGCCGGGCCTCCGCCGTGCCGATCACCCGCTCAGGTGACCGGAGGACCGCTCCGCACCCCCCCGTGTGCAGCGAGGAGGAGTCGTCGTGCCGGATCAATCCGTGCTCGTGGTGGAGGACACCCAGGAGATCCGCGAGCTCGTGACCACGGTGCTGGAGCGGGCCGGGTTCACCGTGCGGGCCGTGGGCACCGGCGGCGAGGCGCTCGAGGAGGTGCGGCGGAACCCGCCGGACCTGATCGTGCTCGACCTCGGCCTCCCGGACGTCGACGGCACCGAGGTGTGCCGCCGGATCCGGGCCGAGACGCCCTGCTACGTGCTGATGCTGACCGCTCGCGCCGAGGAGGTCGACCTGCTCATCGGCCTGGCCGTCGGCGCCGACGGGTACATGGCCAAGCCCTTCTCCCCCCGTGAGCTGACCGCGCGCGTGCAGGCGATGCTGCGGTTCCCGCGCACCGCCCCGTCGGCGGCGGCCGAGCCCACCCCGGGGCCCGGGGCGGTGCGCCGGCTCGCGGAGCTCGAGGTGGACGAGGACAGCCGGGAGGTGCGGGTCGACGGCGCCGTCGTCGACCTCACCCGCACCGAGTTCGAGCTGCTGTCCGCGCTGGCGTCCCGGCCGGGCCGGGTGCTGCAGCGGGAGACGCTGCTGCGCGAGGTCTGGCAGACCGACTGGGAGGGGAATCTCCGCCTGGTCGAGGCGCACATGTCCAACCTGCGCCGCAAGCTGGTCGCGGCGGGCCTGCGCTCACCGGAGATCCGTACCGTCCGCGGCGTCGGCTACCGCCTCGTCGCCGCCTGACCCGGCTCCTGCCCGAGCGGGTGGCGGCTGCGCGCCGGGTCGTCGTGGCGCCGGGTCAGACCCCCGCCAGCTCGTGCAGCCGGACGACCCGGGAGTGCGCGAGCACGCCCCGGCGGGCGTCGGCGGCGATCGCGCGGCAGATCCAGGCGACCTCCGGGTGCCCGAGCTGGCCGCTGGTCCCGGCGAGGGTGGAGGCGGCGAACGCCACCGCTGCGGCGTCGCCGGCCCGGGTGTGCCGGACGATCGCGGCGAGCCGGGAGGGCAGCGCGTCGGCGTAGATGCCCTGCAGGCGGTCCATCAGCTCGACGTCCACCGGATCGTCGTGGTCGGTGCCGCCGGGGAGGGGTGCTTCCTGCGCGGCCGGCCCCGTGGTCCGGCCGCGCAGGAAGTCGAGCAGGCGCAGGCGCTGGGCGTTGCGTTCCACCGTGGTCAGGTACTGCCGCTGCTCGACGGTGAGCGGCTGGTCCTCGTCGTCCATGACCAGCTCGAGGTACCCGAGGATCGAGCTCAGCGGGGTGCGCAGCTCGTGGCTGATGAGGCTCACGAACTGGTCCTTCATCCGCTCGGTGGCACGCGCCTCGGTCATGTCGGTACCGACGAAGTTCCAGCCCGCGTGGACGCCGCGGTCGTCGGAGCGGGGGGTGATCGCGACGGACACCGTGCGGTGGGTGCCGTCGGCGGCGACGTAGGTCCAGTCCCGGACGTCGCTGCCCTGCTCGCGGGCGACGTGCACCAGGGCCTCCAGGCCGGATCCGCTGCCGCTGTCCTCGGCGGCCGCGATGAGCTCCTCGGGCAGGTGGAAGTCGAGGATGGAGCGGATGCGCACCACGTCGGGGCGCAGCAGGCCCAGCATCTTCTCCGCGCCGGGGTTCCAGACGCGGATGGCGCCGTCCCGGTCGGTGCCGATGATCGACTGCTCGGTGACGGCGTCGATGACGCTGGTCATGGTCTGCGCCCGGGCGGTGAGGATGCGGGAGGCGGTGTCCAGCTCGTCGGCGCGGCTTCGCACCTGCTCCAGGAGCGCGGCCTGCTCGTCCTGCAGTCGCACGATCTGGCGCGCCTGGGTGGCGAGGCGGCGGGTGTTCTCGTTGACGGCGAAGCTGCCGACGGCCACCACCAGCGGCCCGAGCAGCAGGGCCCCGGCCAGGTCGGCGGTCGCGGGGACCGTGGCCACGACAGAGGGGACCGCCAGGACCGCGGTGGTCCCGGCCACGGCGATCGGGACGCCCCGGCGGCCCGGATGGGTGGCGAGCACCCAGAGCGGGCCGAGCAGGAGGAACAGCATCGTCGGCGCGGACGTGCCGGCGTACAGCAGCCCGACGGCGGTCAGGTGCGCCACCGGGACGGCCAGGGAACGGCGGGCGGCGGTCGGCCGACGGGCGGACCAGGCCACCGCGGTGGCGACGACGGCGAGGGCCAGCCCGGCGTGCACGAAGCCGGGTGCCACGATCGGGATGGAGCCGGCGAGCAGCAGCACGGCCGCCGCGGAGAACATCAGGGTGCCCGGCAGCGGCCCGCTGACGGCGGCCTGCCACGTGCGGACGTCGAGCAGCCGGGAGCGGGGCCGGTCGAGGACGGCGGCGGTCATGCCACCGGCTCCCGCACGGCGAGCTCGCGCACCTGGCGCACCAGCCCGGCGACGGTGAACGGCTTGGCCAGGTAGGCGTCGGCCCCGGCGGCCAGCCCGCGGGCGACCTCGTCAGGGGAGGCGCCCGCCGAGAGCAGCAGGATCCTGGTGCCGGCGGTGGCGGGATCGGCGCGCAGCGCCGTGCAGACCTCCAGCCCGGTCATGCCCGGCATGGAGACGTCGAGCACCGCGAGGTCGGGCCGCTGCGCCCGGGCAGCGCTCAGCGCCGCGCGGCCGTCGGGCGTCGCGGTGACGACCTGGCAGCCGGCCTTGCGGACGGCCAGGGTCACCAGGTCGCGGATGTCGTCCTCGTCGTCGGCCACGAGCACCCGCACGGTCCCGGTCGGGCCCGGCCGGGCGGGGTGACCGCCCGGGGGGTGCGGGACCGGGTCCACGGGGACTCCCGTCGGTCGTGGTCGCGCCCCGCGGATGCGGGCGGACCGGTGGCGTCGTCCCGGTGAGGAACGGCGCCCCGGCCGGGGGCCTGCAGCGCGGACCGCGGCGCCTCACCCCGTCGGGGTGGGTGCGGACAGCACTGCGCCCCGCCGGGAGAACCCGGCGGGGCGCAATGTGGAACGGTTGCGGGTCGGCGGACCCACGGGTGTCAGGAGCCCGACGAGCCCTGCACCGACTGCTTCGACTGCTGGGCCTGGCCCTGCACCGACTGCTTCGACTGCTCGGCCTGGCCCTGCACCGACTCCTTGGCGTGCTGGGCCTGACCCTGCACGTCCTGAGCCGCGGACTGGCCTTCCTGCTTGACGGTCCCGGCCGCGTCCTGGGCGGTGGACTTGACCTCCTCCATCGCGTGCTGGGCGGCCGGCTTGAGCTGCTCGCCCATCTCCTGCGCGGCATCCTTCGCCGGCTGGAGCAGGGAGTCCTTGTTCTCGCGCAGCGCGGTCTCGGCCTGCTGGGCCAGCTGCTGCTCCCTCTGCGTGGCAGGCAGCAGGCTGGAGATCAGCCAGCCCGCACCGAAGGCGATCAGCCCGGCGGCGAGCGGGTTGCCCTGCGCCTGGCGCACGATCGTGTCCGGTGCCTGCTGGACGGCGCCGACCGCGGACGAGGCCGCGTGCTGCACGCTGCCGGCCGCATCGGACGCCGCGCCCTGCACGGTGCCCGCCGCGTTGGACGCCGCGCCCTGCACGGAGCCCGCCGCGCCGGAGGCCCGGTGCTGGGCCGCCGAGGTGGTGTCGTGGGCGGAGCCCATGACCTTGTCCTTCAGGTTGCTCATGCGCCCCTTGGCGGCGGTCACCCGCCGGTCCATGACGCGGGACGGGTTGACCTTCTCGTTGAGGGCGTCGACGTCGTAGCTGAGCTCGCGCCGGGTGTCCTCGATCTGCCGCCGGATGACGTCCGGGTCACTGCTGGTCATTGTTGCGACTCCTCGCGGTCTGGTGGTCAGTTGGGCTTCAGGGCGTCGGGCACCTGCTGGAGGGTGTCCACGGTGCGCTCGGGCTTCGGGTTCACCTGCTGGAACTTCTTGCGGCCCATCACGAAGGCGACGGCCCCGATGACGCCCCAGAGGACGGCGACGATGAGCCCGGCCCAGCCGGTGGGGATGGCGCTCGCCAGGGCCCACATGAGGGCCAGGGAGAGGAACAGCGCCACCATGTAGCCGGCGAAGCCGGCGGCGCCGAACATGCCGGCACCCTGCCCGGCCTTCTTGGCCTCGGCCTTGAGCTCGACCTTGGCCAGCTCGAGCTCCTGGCGCATCAGCGTGGAGAGGTCCTTGGTGACCTCACCGATGAGCGCACCGACCGAGACGCCCTCGACGTCGGGGTGCCCGGCGTCGGTGGTCGGGGTGCCCATGTTGCCGCTGTACTGCTGACCTTCGGAGTAGTCGGCGGCGTAGTTCTGCTGCGACGAGTCCGCGTAGCCCTGGGGGGTCGCCCCCGCGGGGGTGGCCCCGGAGTAGGGGGAGCTCATGTCAGCGCACCTCACCGGGCCGGCGAGCCGGGTCGTCCCAGCCTGCGGGCGTGGTCGGGGGCACCATGCTGCCGGCGGGCGGCACCGTGCCGTACGGCGGCGGGGGCAGCGGGGCACCCGTGCCCGTGCCGGCCCCCGTGCCGGTGGTGGCACTGGAGTAGTCCGAGTACGTCGGCGCGGGGTCGACGTAGTTCGTCGGCGTGCCCTGGTGGCCGTTGCCGCCACCGGAGCCGGAGTCGCTGTGCGCGGCCTTCGCGCCGCTGGTCAGCCGACCGGCCGCGACGCCTGCGACAGCGGCACCCAGCAGGAACATGCCGGGCTTGCGGCGGGCGAAGCGGCGGACCTCGTCGAGCAGCTCGGCGGGCTCCTTGTTCTGCAGCATCGAGGCGAAGCTCTCGACCGAGCCGGACGCCTGCTGGAGCAGGTCGCGGACCGGGCCGGGGGCGCCTTCGCTGCTGCCGTCGGCGAGCCCGCGCATCTGCTGGGCGAGGGAGTTGAGGCCCTCGGCAGCCTTCTGCTGCTGCGAGACCGTCTGCTCCCTGAGCTGTGAACGGCCCTGCTCGATGAGGTCCTTGGCCTGGCGCTGGGTCTCGTTCGCCACGTGCTTGGCCTGGTCGGCGGTGGTCGAGGCGACCTGGCTGCCGGCCTGGGCGGCGGTCTGCCCGACGTTGCGGGCCTCGTCCTTGGCGACGTCCTTGGTCTGCTGGGCCTCGTGCTTGGCGACGTTCTTCGTCTGCTGGGCCTCGCCCTTGGCGACGTCCTTGGTCGACGAGCTGTCGCTCGGGGTGGTGCTGGCGCCCGTCGTGGCCGGAACCGGTGGCGGGAACGGGGCATCGATGGAGTGAGTCATCGGTCCTCCTCGGCATGCTTCGTGGTCGGTGGTGGCGCTACCCCGACGTCGTTGCGGCACACATCCGGGCGGTTGGTCAACCGGACCGGGTGGCCGCAACGACGTCGGGTCGGCGCCGCTGGTGTCGGGCGGAAAAGCTCTGTGGAGTCGACCCGGCGCATCCGTGCGGCCCGGGGCGGGACCGGGGGAGGCGAGGGAGTGCAGCGCCGGCGCTGCGCCGTCCCTCGTGCCGCTCGCTAGAGCACCGTTCCGCGCAGCGGGTGGGGTACCCGCCACCAGGGGTGGATCAAACCGAAGATCAGCCCGACCAGCGGAATCGCGGTGCCCGGCGCTCGGCGAAGGCCGCCACGCCCTCGGCCAGCTCGCCCGCGGCGATCGTCTCGCGGTACCGCACCGCCGCCCGGCTCTCGCCGTCCCCGCCGGCGCTCAGCTCGGCGACGACCTCCTTGGTGGCGCGCTGCGTCAGCGCCGAGCGGGAGGCCAGCACGCCGGCGAACCGGCGCACCTCGTCGTCCAGCTCGTCGGCCTCGACCAGGCGGTCGACCAGGCCGGTCCGGAGCGCGGTGGGCGCGTCGAGGAGCTCACCGCTGTACAGCAGGTACTTCGTCGTCGCCGGCCCCACGAGGTCGACCAGCGCCCGGGTGGACGACGGGGTGTAGACGATCCCGACCTTCGCGGGGGTGACCCCGAAGACGGCGGACGGGTCGGCGAAGCGCAGGTCGCAGCAGGTCGCCAGCTCGACCCCGCCCCCGATGCAGTGCCCGCGGATCACCGCCACGGTCGGCTTGGGGAAGGTGCGCAGCGCCTCCTGCGCGGCGAGGTTGTGCCGCCGGACCTCGGCCATCGGGTCCTCGGGGTCGTCACCGCCGAGCAGGTCGGAGATGTCGGCGCCGGCGCAGAAGCTGGGTCCGGCGCCGGTGACCAGCAGCACCCGGACCGCCGGGTCGTCCGCGAGCGGGGCCAGGACGGCGGGCAGGGCCGCCCACATCCCGACCGTCATGGCGTTGCGCTTCTGGGGCCGGTCGATGGTGAGGACGGCGACGGAGCCGTCCCGCGTCACGCGGAGGTGGTCGGTCATCTCAGCCCAGGTCGTCGGTGGCGAAGGTGTCGCAGCGGCTGGGGTCACCGGTCTCGTACCCGGTGCGGAACCAGCGCTGCCGCTGCTCGGAGGAGCCGTGGGTGAACGCGTCCTGGTCCACCGTGCCCCCGCCGAGGTTCTCCTGGATGAAGTCGTCGCCGATGCGCGCGGCGGCGTCCAGGGCGCGGGCGATGTCGTCGTCGGTGATCTCGGCGATCAGCGGCTGGCCCGACTCGTCGGGGACCGTCTCGGCGTGGTCGGCCCACGCGCCGGCGAAGCAGTCGGCCTGCAGCTCCAGGCGGACGGTGCCGCTGGTGGTGCCGGTCTCGCCGGGCGTCACCTGCCGGTTGATGCCCAGCAGGTTCTGCACGTGGTGGGCGTACTCGTGGGCCACGACGTAGGCGTCGACGAACAGACCGCCCTGGGCGCCGAACTGCTGCTGCAGCTGGTCGAAGAAGGTCAGGTCGATGTACACGAGCTGGTCGGCCGGGCAGTAGAACGGCCCCGACCCGCTGGTCGCGCCGCCGCAGGAGGTCTGCACCGATCCGGAGAAGAAGACGGTGTCCGTGGGGGCGTAGTCGGCACCCAGCACACCGGACCAGTAGTCCTGGATCGACTCGATGTCGGCGACCACGGCGCACTCCACCGACGCGTTCGCGTCGGCGCCGGTGCGGCAGTTCTGCTCGAGCCAGCCGCTGTCGGTCGTCTGACCGTCGCCGAGCCCGGACAGCCCGCCGACGCCGGCTCCGCCGCCCCCGCCGCCGCCCCCGCCGTCGCCGCCGCCGAGCACCTGGAGCAGCACCACGACCAGGAGGCCGACGACGCCCAGTCCGCCGCCGCCCACGGCCAGACCCCGGCCTCCACCGAACCCGCCGCCGCCACCCCGGATGTCCCGGACGCTCGACGTGTCGAGGTCGGCCCCTTCGCTGTACCGCATCCCGTGCTGCTCCTCCCGCTGACCGGCCGCCCGAACGGTGCCATCGGCTCCCCGGTGCCCGCGACTCGGGTCGCCGGGCGGACCGGCCGCTCCACCCCTAGATTCGGGGCATGCCGCTGGAGGGTGAGTACGAACCGAGTCCGCAGCAGTGGGTCCGCGACCAGGTCGAGCGCTACGAGGCGACCGGCGGCCGCGAGGCGAACACGCTCCGGGACACCGGGCTGCCGGTGGTCATCTTCAGCACCCGCGGTGCGCGCAGCGGCAAGGTGCGCAAGCAGCCGCTCATGCGGGTCGAGCACGACGGCGCCTACGCGATGGTGGGCTCGCAGGGCGGGGCGCCCACCGACCCCGCGTGGGTGGCCAACCTGCGGGCGCACCCCGACCAGGTGACGGTGCAGGACGGCCCCGAGCCGTGGGACGGCGTGGCCCGGGAGATCTCCGGCGCGGAGCGCGACGAGTGGTGGCAGCGGGCGGTGGCCGCCTACCCCTCCTACGCGGACTACCAGGAGAAGACCGACCGGCAGATCCCGGTGTTCCTCGTCGAGCGCCGCTGAGCCGCGCCCGCTCGACCGGTCAGGGCCAGGCGGCGGCAAGGCGGGGGATGGCCGCCTGCACGTCCGCGCTCCAGCCGGTGAACGGCTCGGCCGCCGGCGCGTTCGCGCGGCTGCGGCCGGGCAGGCGCCACGTGCCGGTGACCCGGCCGTCGACGACCACCGTGGGCCGGAAGACGCCGTTGCGGCCGGGCACGATGCGGTCGGCGAAGGCCGGGTCGAGGATCGCGCCGCGGTCGGCGTAGCCGAGCACGAACTCGTCGAAGCCGGGGAGCAGCAGGGGTTCGCGGGCCTGCGCGCGGTGCGCGGCGTACCGGTCCGCGGTCTCCGGGTCGAGGAAGTACTCGACGCCGTCCACCTCCACGCGGTCCAGCCGGTCGCGGACCGCGGTCAGGCCGGCGCGCACGTCCCGCACGGTGCTCCCCGCCCAGCGGACCAGGTCCTGGAGGGTGGCCGGGCCGTGACCGGTGAAGTAGCGCAGCGCCAGCTCGGCCAGTGCCTCCTCGCGCTCCATCCGACGGGGCCGGTGCACCCACTCGTCGAGCAGCACGAACAGCTGCTCGCCGTCCTGCGTCGGGCCGAGGCAGAGGGTGCCGGTCTGCGCCAGGAACCACAGCAGGTGGTAGCCCCGCTGACCGGTCGTCGGGACGCCGCCCGCGTCCAGGGCGGACAGCAGCGCAGCGCGGGAGAGCCGCCCGCCACCGGACAGCGCGGCGACGGCCAGGTCACGGGCGCGCTCGGCGTCGGCGTCGGTCAGCCCGAGGGCGGCGCGCCGCCCGGACAGCCCGGCCAGAGCCCGGGGGCCCAGCAGCGCGAGCAGCCAGGGCAGGTCCTCCGCCGGGAGCAGGTGCAGCGTGCCGCGCATGGGCCACGAGCGCACGACCGTGCCTGCGTCCAGCGCGCGGAGCACGGCCTCCCGGTCGCGCGCCGCGGTGCGCAGGGCCACCGCGGCGACCGCGCCGGGGAAGTCCTGGCCCTGCAGCGCGGTCAGCCGGTGGACGGCCGCCGCGGCGTCGGGTGCCGGCGGCCCCGCGAGCCGCTGGGCGAGCAGGCGCATCAGGGCCACGTCGTGCAGCGTCGTCACCGGGGCACCGTGGCAGACGGGTACGACGTCCGCGCCCGGCGGTGACCTGGTCCGGCAGACTGCGCCGGTGCAGGCGGAGGACTGGGACCGGCGGTACGCCGAGCAGGCGCAGTGGTCGACCGGCCCCAACGACCTGGTGGCGGAGCTGCTGGCCAACCTGCGGCCCGGGAGGGCGGTCGACCTCGCGGCCGGCGAGGGCCGGCACGCGCTCTGGCTCGCCGACCGCGGCTGGCAGGTCACCGCGGTCGACTTCTCCGGCGTCGGCCTCGACCGTGGCCGGGCCCGTCCGGGTGGGACCGGATCGGGTGGGTGACCGCCGACGTCCGCACGTGGACGGCGGCACCGGACTCCCTGGACCTGCTTCTCGTCGCCTACCTGCACCTCCCCGCGGCCGAGACGGTCGGCCTGCTGACCCGTGCGGTCGGCTGGCTGCGGCCCGGCGGGCGGCTGCTGGTGCTCGGCCATGACGTGGCGAACCCGGACCGGGGGGTGGGTGGCCCCCGGGACCCGGAGATCCTGCACAGCGTCGAGCGCCTCGAGCCGGTCGCGCGACTGCTCGACGTCGACCGGCTGGCGCAGGTGCGCCGGAGCACGCCCCAGGGCATCGCGCTCGACACCCTGCTCTGGGGACGCCGGACGGCCTGACCCCGCCGGCGCCGGTAGCGTCGTCGGGCGTGATGGGCATGGGTGGAGCGGGCGGACCCGACGCGGAGCGACGCCGGCGGCTGGTGGCGGCGCTCGTCGTCCTCGCGATGGTGCTGGCGGCCGGTGCGACGGTGCTGTCGATCGCGCTGACCTGAGCAGGTCGCCGGAGGCGGCCCGAGGTGACCTAGGTCCCTGGTGCCCGGTCTAGCGGCACGGCAACGTGTGGAACTGCCACGCCGACCGGCGGGCACCGCACCTCCGAGACGTGAGGACCGCCCATGACCCTGGCCGTTCCCCCCGGCGCCGCCGGTTCGACGCCGGAGCGTTCCGACGCCTCGCGGGTCGAGGAGACCGTGGACCCGTCGGTCGGCCAGGCCGTCGAACGGTTGCGCGGGGAGTACGCCGGCCGGGTGGGGCCGCAGCTGCTCGTGCGCGTCGTCCGGGACTGCCGGCGGGAGCTCGGTGGCTCACCGGTCGGTGCCCTGCCCGAGCTGGTCGAGCGGCTGGCGCGCTACCGGCTGGACCGGCACATCGGCTGAGCGCCCGGAAACCGGGTTGCCGGGCGGGGCAGGATGGCGGCGTGGGATACGTCGACGTGAGCGCGGTCCGGCACACGCTCTCCGACGGGCGGGTGCTGCTCGACGACGTCGCCTTCCGCGTCGGTGAGGGTGCCCGCGCGGCCCTGGTGGGCGAGAACGGCGCCGGCAAGACGACGCTGCTGCGGATCATCGCCGGCGACCTATCGCCCGAGGCGGGCTCGATCGCCCGCACCGGCGGGCTCGGGGTGATGCGGCAGTTCATCGGGTCGGTCCGGGACGACACCACCGTCCAGCGGATGCTCGTCGAGCTCTCGCCTCCGGCCGTCCGCGCCGCCTGGGACGCCGTCGAGGCCACCGAGCTCGCGTTGATGGAGACCGACGACGAGCGCGCGCAGATGGCCTACGCCGACGCGCTGGCGGAGTGGGGCGACGCCGGCGGCTACGAGGCCGAGGTCACCTGGGACACGGTGACGGTGGCGGCGCTCGGCGTGCCGTACGAGCGGTGCAAGTACCGCGAGCTGTCGACGCTGTCGGGCGGTGAGCAGAAGCGGCTGGCGCTCGAGGCGCTGCTGCGCGGGCCCGACGAGGTGCTGCTGCTCGACGAGCCGGACAACTACCTCGACGTCCCCGGCAAGCGGTGGCTCGAGGAGCGGTTGCTGGAGACCCGCAAGACCGTGCTGTTCGTCAGCCACGACCGGGAGCTGCTGGCCCGCGTCGCCGACCGGGTGGTCACCGTCGAGGGCGGCACGGCGTGGGTGCACGGCGGTGGCTTCGCCAGCTACGCCGAGGCGCGGACCGCGCGGCACGAGCGGCTGGCCGAGGTGCGGCGGCGCTGGGACGAGGAGCACCAGCGGCTGGTCGACCTCGTCCGAACCCTCCAGCAGCAGGCCGCCAACTCGCCGGACATGGCCAACCGCTACCACGCCATGCAGACCCGGCTGGCCAAGTTCGAGGCCGCGGGCCCGCCGCCGGAGCGCCCGCCGGAGCAGAAGGTCGCGATGCGGCTGCGCGGTGGCCGCACCGGCGTGCGGGCGGTCATGACCGAGCAGCTGGAGCTGACCGGCCTGATGAGGCCGTTCGACCTGGAGGTCTGGTACGGCGACCGGGTCGGCGTCCTGGGTGCCAACGGGGCGGGGAAGTCGCACTTCCTCCGGCTGCTCGCGGGGCAGGACGTCGCGCACACCGGGGCCTGGCGGCTGGGAGCCCGGGTCGTCCCGGGGTTCTTCGCGCAGACGCACGCCCATCCGGAGTGGCAGGACCGGGACCCGGTCGACCTGCTCTGGCACGGCGAGCCCGGCCGCCCCGGCGTGGACCGCGGGCGGGCGATGGCGGCGCTGCGCCGGTACGGGCTCACCGACTCCGCCGACCAGCCGTTCCGGACGCTGTCGGGCGGTCAGCAGGCGCGCTTCCAGATCCTCCTGCTGGAGCTGTCGGGCGCCACGCTGCTGCTGCTCGACGAGCCGACCGACAACCTGGACGTGCTGTCGGCCGAGGCGCTGGAGGAGGCGCTGGCGGCCTTCGACGGAACGGTGCTCGCCGTCACCCACGACCGCTGGTTCGCCCGGTCGTTCGACCGGTTCCTCGTGTTCGGCGCCGACGGCCGGGTCTACGAGTCGGCCGATCCCGTCTTCGACGAGGCACGGGTGGTCCGCACCCGCTGAGGGGACGGCGCAGAGTCGCTCCGGCCGGGCGCCCGCCGGTCCGGCCCCCAAGCCCGGAGGGGGTGTGCGGAGCCGGGCAGCCGTCGGGCATGATGGCAGTGAGAATCATTCCCGTTCCCGCTCTGGAGATCTGATGCGCCACCGTTCCCGCTCCGCCGCCCTGGCTCTCGCCGGGGCCGCCACCCTCCTCCTGACCGCCTGCGGCGGCGGGGACGCGAGCGGTCCGACCACCAGCTCCGGGAACGCCGAGGTCTGCCCGGGCGAGGTCGTCGACGTGGTGGTCTCGGTCGGGCAGTGGGGTGACGTGGTGGAGTTCCTCGGCGGCGACTGCGCCTCGGTGACCACCGTCATCAGCTCCACCGCCGTCGACCCGCACGACTTCGAGGCGACGGCCGGTGACATCGCCGCCTTCCAGGAGGCCGAGCTGGTCGTCCTGAACGGCGCCGACTACGACCACTGGGCCGAGGACGCCGCGGCCGGCGTGGACCCGGCGCCGGCGGTCCTCGAGCTGGCCGACGCCGTGGGCCTGGCGGAGGGCGGGCACGACGAGGCGGAGGGCGGCCACGCGGAGGAGCACGGCCACGCGGAGGAGGACGGCGGGCACGCCGAGGAGGAAGGGCACGGCCACGGCGGGGTCGACCCGCACCTCTGGTACTCCCCGGAGCACGTGCAGCTGGCCGCCGCGGCGGTCACCACCGAGCTGAGCGAGCTCTCCCCGGACGCCGCGGACCACTTCGCCGAGCGCGCCGCCGCCTGGGAGGAGCAGCTGGCTCCGTACCTCGCCGAGATCGAGTCGCTCCGGGCTGCCGCGGACGGGCGCACGTACGCGGCGACCGAGTCGGTCTTCGACTACATGGCCGAGGCGGTCGGGCTGACCGACGCCACCCCGGAGGGCTACCGGGAGTCGGCCAGCAACGGAGCGGAGCCGGCCCCTGGTGACCTCGCCGAGTTCGAGGCGGCGCTCTCGGCCGGCGAGGTCGACGTGCTGGTCTACAACACGCAGACCGAGGGCGGGGTGCCCACGCAGCTGCGCGCCGCCGCCGAGGACGGCGGGGTGCCGGTCGTGGAGGTCACCGAGTCGGTGCCCGACGACGAGTCCTCGTTCCTCGACTGGCAGCTGGCCCAGCTGCGCGCGCTCTCCGAGGCCCTGCAGGCCTGACCCGGGAGCGGGTCCGCTCCGCGGCGGGCGGCCCGTGGTCGCTCAGGCCGCGGTCGCTCAGGCCGCGGTGCGGCAGGCGGCGCAGGTGCCGAAGATCTCCAGGGCGTGGCTGACGTCGGCGAACCCGTGCTCGCCCGCCACCTCGTCGGCCCAGCGCTCGACGGCGGGGCCGGCGACCTCCACCGTGCGACCGCACGAGCGGCACACCAAGTGGTGGTGGTGCTGGCTGCTGCACCGGCGGTACAGCGCCTCCCCGGTGTCGGTCCGGATGGAGTCCAGCTCGCCGTCGTCGGCCAGCGACTGCACCGCCCGGTAGACGGTGGAGAGCCCGACCCCGCCTCCGGCGGCCCGGAGGCGCGCGTACACGTCCTGGGCGCTGTGGAAACCGTCCAGGTCGGCGAACAACGTCCGGATGGCGTCGCGCTGCGGGGTGGGACGGGTCACGGCGCCCATCGTGGCACGGCGGCCCGGGGCCGCGACCGTCGTGTGCCCCGCGGTCAGAGGTCGACGTAGGGCTCGCCGGGGCCGCCGAAGCGGTCCAGCTCCTCCAGCTCGGCCGGCCCCAGCACGCGCGCCCCGGCCTGCAGGTTCTCCTCGAGGTGCGTCAGCGACGAGGTCCCGGGGATCAGCAGCAGGTTGGGGGAGCGGGCCAGCAGCCAGGCCAGCGCGACCTGCATCGGCGTCGTCTCCAGGCGGCGGGCGACCGTCTCCAGCGCGGCCGACTGCAGCGGGCTGAACCCGCCGAGGGGGAAGAAGGGCGTGTAGGCAATGTCCTCGCGGGCGAGGGCGTCGACGAGCGGGTCGTCCGCGCGGTGCACGAGGTTGTAGTGGTTCTGCACGCAGACCACGGGGGCGATGGCCCGGGCCTCGGCGAACATCTGCGGCGTCACGTTGCTGACCCCGAGGTGCCGGACGAGCCCCTCCTGCTGCATCGCCGCCAGCGCCTCGAACGGCTCGGCCAGCGAGCGCTGCACCGGCTCGTCGAAGCCGGGCATCCGCAGGTTCACCACGTCGAGCGCCTCGACGCCGAGGTGGTCGATGTTCTCCTGGACGGCGCGGCGCAGGTCCGCGGGGTCGAGCGCCTCCGGCCAGCCGCCGTCCGCGTCCCGGCGGGCCCCCACCTTGGTCACGATGACCAGGTCCTCGGGATAGGGGTGCAGCGCCTCGCGGATCAGCTCGTTGACCACGGTGGGGCCGTAGTAGTCGCTGGTGTCGATGTGGTCCACCCCGAGCTCGACGGCGCGCCGGAGCACGGCGATCGCGGCGTCCCGGTCGGCCGGGGGGCCCATCACGTGCGGACCGGCCAGTTGCATGGCCCCGTAGCCCAGGCGGTGGACCTCGCGGTCCCCGATGCGGTAGGTGCCGGAGTTCTCGGCGGTGGAGATCGTCATGGCAGTGCCCTACCCGCTGCCGGACGGACATGCGCGGCCGGGCCGGGGAGAAGATGCCTCCCCGGCCCGGCGTGCGGTCACGGCTGGAGCAGCACCTTGACGGCGCCGTCCTTCTTCTGGCGGAAGTTCGCGTAGGCCTCCGGCGCCTGCTCCAGCGGCACCCGGTGGGTGGCGAACTCGTCGACGCCCAGCGGGTCGCCCTCCAGCAGCAGCGGCAGGATGTCGGGCACCCAGCGCCAGACGTTGGCCTGGCCCATGCGCAGCTGGATCTGCTTGTCGAACATCCGCATGAGCGGCAGCGGGTCGGTGGCTCCGCCGTAGACACCGGACAGCGAGATGGTGCCGCCGCGGCGCACGGCCTCGATGGCGGTGTTCAGCGCCGCCAGCCGGTCGATGCCCACCACCGTCATGACCCGCTCCATGATCGCGTCGGGGACCACGGCGGTCGCCTTCTGCGCGATGGTGGCGAGCGGGGAGCCGTGCGCCTCCATGCCGACGGCGTCGATGACCGCGTCGGGTCCCCGGCCGTCGGTGAGGTCGCGCACCCGGGCGACGACCTCGGCCTGGTCGGTCGAGTCGATGACGGTGATGCCGTTGCGCCGGGCGCGGGCCAGCCGCTCGGGCACGACGTCGGAGGCGATGACCTGCCCGGCGCCCAGGTGCTTGGCGATGCGGGTGGCCATGTCGCCGATGGGGCCCAGGCCCAGCACCAGCACGCTGCCGCCCTCGGGGATGCCGGCGTACTGGACCGCCTGCCAGGCCGTGGGCAGCACGTCGGAGAGGTAGACGAACCGGTCGTCGAGCGGAGCGTCGGGCACCTTGATCGGGAGCGTGTTGCCGAACGGCACCCGGAGGTACTCGGCCTGACCGCCCGGCACCTGGCCGTAGAGCTTGGTGTAGCCGAAGAGCGAGGCGCCCATGCCCTGCTCACGGTTCTGCGTCGTCTCGCACTGCGAGTGCAGCCCCTGCGAGCACGTCCAGCAGGTGTTGCAGGAGATGTTGAACGGGACGACGACCCGGTCGCCGGGCTTGACGGCGGTGACCTCGCGGCCGACCTCGCGCACGATGCCCATCGGCTCGTGACCCATGATGTCGCCGACGGTCATGAAAGGCGCCAGCACCTCGATGAGGTGGAGGTCGGACCCGCAGATGCCGCTCGAGGTGATCTCGACGATGACGTCCGTCTGGTCCTGGATGGTGGGGTCCGGAACGGTGTCCACCCGGACGTCTCCTCGGCCGTGCCAAGTCACTGCGCGCATGCGGGATCTCCCTCGATCGGACCGGTGAAAAGGGGCTCTTTCCCCTACGTGAGCCGGATCGCGCCACTCTCAACTATCCACGGCGTGTTCGTGACGCTGCGTTGATCCACCCCTACGCCCAGGTGATCGACAGTCGTGAATCTCGGTGATCCGGTTCACAGAACTGCAGGTCAGTACCCCCGTCGTCAGATCACGAACCCATCACGGCGTGTTTACATGGGCCCCGCTCCTCTCCCCGGGAGCCGCTCTGCAATGTCCGCCGACGGAAGTCAGGTGCATGAGTTCGCTCCACCACGACCGCCTCCTCGAGGAGGGCGCGGCGCCGGCCGAGACGGCCACCACGGCGCTCGCCCCGGTCCGCTCCACCAGCGGGGACGTCGAGGGGAAGGCCACGTCCACGGTCCCGCCGCAGCGCCAGGGGAAGGCGCAGCAGGCCAAGGCCCGCCCGGTCACCGACCCGACCACCCGTCCCGCCGCGGCGCGCGCCGCCGGCACCCCGGCAGCTCGCACCAAGGCCGCCCGCACGGCCACGGCGAAGGCCGCGGGCGCGAAGGCCGGCGCCATGACCGCGGCGACCGCCAAGGCGGCGACCGCCAGGGTCGCCACCGCACGGGCCGCCACCCGGAAGGCCGCCACGGCCGGGCGCACCGCCGCCGCCGCGACGAAGGCCGCGAGGTCCGCGACCGGTACCCGGGGCACGGGCACCACCGGACCGACGAAGCAGCGCACCGCGACGACGAAGGCCGTGACCGCGACGGCGGCGACCTCGCCGGTCGCGGGCGAGCAGCCCGCCACGCCGGACAGCCGCCCGCAGTCCCGCAGCGCCGGCAAGCACCGCGCCGGGACGGCCGGCGCCGCGACGCCCACCGCCGCGCGTGCCGCCGTGGTGCGGGCGATCGCGGCCAAGGTCGCGGCCGACGCGGCCGTGGCGCGGCGCAGGCCGACGCCGTACAAGCGGTCCGCCGTCGACCTCGGCACCCTGGCCCCGGTCACCGACGTGGCCGCGCTGGTCGACCCCCCGCAGGCCGGCCCCGAGGCCGCCGTCGTGGTGGTCGTGAAGGACGCTCCCGCGGCGCCGTCGCCGGCAGCCGCGTCCGTCGAGCCCGTGCGCGACGACGCGGATCCGGCCGGCGTCGTCGCCGCCGTGGCCGGTGGGCGCCGCGGGCTGCTGACCCGCCGCCCGCCGTCGGGGCGCCGGCGCGCCGCGCTCTACCTCGCCGCCGCGCTCGTCGGCGGGCTCGGCGTCAGCGGTGCCTCCGTCGTCGAGCCGGCCACCGTGGCGACCCAGCCGGTCAGCCACTCGGTCAGCGTGGCCGCGCAGCTGGGCATCGAGGGCTCCGCCGCCACCGAGGTCGTCGACGAGGAGGACACCTCGCGGCTGCGCGAGATGGTGGTCAGCCGCACCACCCGCGACGCGGAGCGGACCGCCGCCGCGGACGCCCAGGCCGAGGCCGACCGGCTCGCCGCCGAGGAGGCCGAGCGTGCCGCCGCCGAGGCGGCCCGCCCGAAGGCCGTGCTCCCCGTCGCCGGTGCTCGCCTCACCAGCGGCTTCGGCGCCCGGTGGGGCACGCTGCACGCCGGCATCGACCTCGCCGCCCCCATGCGCACCCCGGAGTACGCGGCGATGGACGGCGTCGTGCTCGAGGCCGGCGCGGCCAGCGGCTACGGCCTGGCCGTGTACATCCAGCACGAGAACGGCGACGTCACGGTCTACGGCCACATGGACGAGATCCTGGTCGAGCCGGGCCAGGTCGTCCGGGCCGGCGACACCATCGCCCTGCTCGGCAACCGCGGCCAGTCGACCGGCCCGCACCTCCACTTCGAGGTGCACGTCGGCGGCATCGACGGGCAGCGGATCGACCCCGTGCCGTGGCTGCGGGAGCGCGGCGTCGCCATCTGACCGCCGGCACCACCGCGACGACGCCCCCCGCCGGACGATCCGGCAGGGGGCGTCGCGCATGGGGGAGACTCCCGGTGTCCGTCCGGGGAGGGAGGGGAGACCAGGTCATGGGGCACGGCCACGCGCACGGTGCGGGAACGGCTGCGGGTGCGCAGCGCCGCCGGCTCGGCGTCGTTCTGGTGCTCACCGTCGGGGTGCTCGCCGCCGAGGTGGTCGGTGCGGTGCTCTCGGGGTCCCTCGCCCTCCTGGCCGATGCCGGGCACATGGCCACGGACGCCGCCGGCATCGCGCTCGCGCTGGGGGCGGTGACGCTCGCCCAGCGCCCGGCCCGGGGGCGGCGGACCTTCGGCTGGCAGCGCGCGGAGATCCTGGCGGCGGTCGCCAACGGCGTCCTGCTGCTCGGGGTGGCCGGCTACGTGCTCGTCGAGGCGGTCCGGCGGATCGGCGACCCGCCCGAGATCGGCTCGGGCCTGATGCTCGCCATCGCGGTGGTCGGGCTGGTGGTGAACCTGATCGGTCTCGCGGTGCTGCACCGCGGCCGCGGCGAGTCGCTCAACGTGCGGGGGGCCTACCTCGAGGTGCTGGCCGACGCGCTCGGCTCGGTCGCGGTCATCGTCGCCGCCGTGGTCATCACCGCCACCGGCTGGACGCCCGCCGACACCGTCGCCTCGCTGGTCATCGGCTGCCTGGTCCTGCCCCGCGCCTGGCACCTGCTCCGGGACGCGCTCGACGTCCTGCTGGAGGCCGCACCGCGGGGGGTCGACCTCGACGAGGTGCGGGCGCACATCGTCGCCGTCGACGGCGTCCTCGGCGTGCACGACCTGCACGCCTGGACGATCACCTCCGGCCTGCCCGTGCTCTCCGCGCACGTCGTCGTCTCCGACGAGGCGCTGGCCGACGGCCACGGCGGCCGGGTGCTCGACGCGCTCTGCGCCTGCCTCGGGAGCCACTTCGACATGGAGCACTGCACCTTCCAGCTGGAGGCCGAGACGCACGCCACCCACGAGGCCCCCGTCCACGACTGAGCGGCCCCGCCGCCGGGACGGGGTCGGCCGGGCGGCCTCCCCGAGTGGGACAGTGGACGGTGCACGACCGGCCGGCAGGAGGAGATCGCGGTGGAGCACGGGCACCACTCGGGCATGTGGGTCCCGGCGGAACCGCCGACGTGGGGGCGGATGTTCCTGCCGCACCTTGAGGGCTGGTCGGTCCTCGCGATGCTCAGCATCGTCGGCCTGGTGGTCTACCTCGCCGCGGTGGCCCGGCTGCGCCGCTCCGGGGTGAGCTGGCCGTGGTGGCGCACCCTCGCCTGGATCGGTGGCGTCGCGTCCCTGTTCGCCGTCACCGGCACCTGGCTCAACGGCTACAGCATGGTGATCTTCAGCGTCCACATGGCCCAGCACATGGTGCTGTCGCTGATCACGCCGCTGCTGCTGCTCCTCGCCGCCCCGGTGACCCTCGCCCTGCGCACCCTGCCGCGCGGCCGCGGTCCGGCCGGTGCGCCCCGCGCGCTGCTGCTGGAGGCCCTGCACAGCCGGGCGGCGCGGTTCGTCGCGCACCCGCTGTTCACCGTGCCGCTGTTCATCGCCAGCCTCTACGGCGTCTACTTCACGCCGCTGTTCGACGCGCTGATGTCCAGCCCCGCCGGGCACCAGTTCATGCTCGCCCACTTCGTCGTCACCGGGCTGCTGTTCTTCGGCCCGATCGTGGCCCACGACCCCTGGCCCCGGACGCTGAGCCACCCCGGCCGGATGCTCGAGCTGTTCCTGCCGGTGCCCTTCCACGCCTTCTTCGGCGTCGCGATCATGATGGCCGGGTCGCTGGTGGTCGACACGTTCGCCGATCCGCCGGCCGGCTGGGGGATCGATCCGCTCCGCGACCAGGGCGTGGCCGGCGGCATCGTCTGGGCCTTCGGGGAGCTGCCCACGGTGCTGGTCATGGCCGTCGTCTTCTTCTCCTGGGCCCGGTCGGACGACCGGCGGGCGCGCACGCTCGACCGGACCGCCGACCGCGACGGCGGCGCGGAGCTCGAGGCCTACAACGCCCGGCTGCGCGCCATGGCGGCGGCGTCCGCCCGGACGGCACCGCGACCGGAGACCGTGCCCGACGCCCGCTGAGCTCCCGAGATGGACCCGGCGGGGAGGCCCCCGGCCCCCGCGCCGGGTCCACGACGAGGCGCTACCCCACGTGGACGACGGCGTCCCCGTCGGCCGGCAGGCCCTCCCTGGTCGCCGCCCGAGGTGAGCGCGTCGGCGGTGTAGGCGCTGATCGCGGCCACCGAGAGCGAGGCCAGCACCGCGGTGCCGATCGAGGCGCCCACCTGCTGCGTGGCGTCCAGCGTCGCGCCGGCCGCGCCGGCGTCGTGGTCGTACGGGGTGCGGCCGGTCGATCGGCCGCGGCCGGACGGTAGCCGCCTGCGACGATGGGGTCGTGCCGGTCTCCCTGGTGGTCACCTCGGACACGCACGTCCCGAAGCGGGCGCGTGACCTACCTCATCCGCTGTGGTCGGCGATCGATGCGGCCGACGTCGTGGTGCACGCGGGGGACTGGGTCGAGGCGGCCCTGCTCGACCGGTTCGAGGAGCGGTCCCGGCGGCTGGTCGCGGTGTACGGCAACAACGACCACGGCCCGCTGCGGGAGCGCCTCCCCGAGGTGGCCCGGGCAGAGATCGAGGGCATCCGCTTCGCCGTCGTCCACGAGACCGGCGACGCGAAGGGGCGCGAGGCGCGCTGCGCCGCCCGGTTCCCCGACGTCGACGTGCTGGTCTTCGGGCACAGCCACATCCCCTGGGACACCACCGCGCCGTCCGGCCTGCGGCTGCTCAACCCGGGCTCGCCCACGGACCGGCGCCGCCAGCCGCACGGCACCTACGTCACCGCGGTCGCCGACGCCGGGCGGCTGCGGGACGTGACCTTCCACCCGGTGCCGCCCCGCCGGTGAGCGCCCCGCCGCTGGACCCGCGGGCCGTCGCGCTGCTCGCCTGCCCGGTCTGCGCCGCCCCGTTCGCCATCGCGCCGGGGGGCACCGGGCTGCGCTGCGCCGAGGGGCACGCCGTCGACCGCGCCCGGCAGGGGCACCTCACGCTGCTGCCGCCGGGACGCCGGCCGGCCACCGGGGACTCGGCCGAGATGGTCGCCGACCGGGTGTCCTTCCTCTCCGCCGGTCACTACGACCCGGTCACCTCCGCGCTGGCCGAGGCGGTCACCGCGCCGGGGGAGCCGGGCACCCTGCTCGACCTCGGTGGCGGCACCGGCCACCACCTGGCCCGGCTGCTCGACGGGCTCCCCGACGCGGTCGGGGTCGTGCTGGACGCCAGCCGCTACGCCGCCCGCCGGGCGGCGCGGGCGCACCCGCGGTCCGTCGCGGTGGTCGCCGACACCTGGGCGCGGCTGCCGGTGCGCGACGGCGCCGTCGACCGGGTGCTCGTGGTTTTCGCGCCGCGCAACGGCCCGGAGATCGCCCGGGTGCTCCGCCCGGACGGGCGGCTGGTGGTCGTGACGCCGGGACAGGACCACCTGGCCGAGATCGTCGGGCCGCTCGGGCTGCTGCGGGTGGACCCCGGCAAGGCCGAGCGGCTCACCGCGACCCTGGAACCGCACCTGGTGCGCGAGGCCGCCGCGAGCCACCGGCGGACCCTGCGGCTGGACCACGCGGCGGTGACGACCCTGGTCGGGATGGGGCCGCACGCGCGGCACCTCACGGCCGCCGGGATCGCGTCGTCGCTGGCCGGCCGGCCGCCCTTCCTGGAGGTCACGGTCTCGGTCGACGTCGCCTCCTACCGGCGGGTCCGGTGATCCCTCCGGCGCGCCCGACCCGCCCGAACTGAGGTGCCGCACGGCACGGTCTAAGCTGCGAGCCGTGACGATTGCACCGGCGCCCATCGTGAGCCGGCCCAGCCCGGCTCACGTGGTCGAAAAGGGCTCGCGGCTCTCGAACCTGCTGCGGACCACCGACCACAAGACCATCGGTCTGATGTACCTGACCACGTCGTTCGCCTTCTTCATCGGCGGTGGCCTCATGGCCCTGCTGATGCGGGGCGAGCTGGCGCGGCCGGGTCTGCAGTTCCTGTCGCCGGAGCAGTACAACCAGCTGGTCACGATGCACGGCACGATCATGCTGCTGATGTTCGCGACGCCGCTGTTCTTCGCGTTCTCGAACCTGATCATGCCGCTGCAGATCGGCGCCCCCGACGTCGCCTTCCCGCGGCTGAACGCCTTCTCCTACTGGCTGTTCCTCTTCGGTAGCCTGATCGCGGTCTCGGGCTTCCTGACGCCGGGCGGGGCGGCCGACTTCGGCTGGTACGCCTACGCCCCGCTGTCGAACGTGGTGAACTCCCCGGGCCCGGGCGCCAACATGTGGTTCGCCGGCCTGGCGGTCAGCGGTCTGGGCACGATCCTCGGTGGCGTCAACTTCATCGCCACGATCGTCTGCCTGCGCGCGCCGGGCATGACGTTGTTCCGGATGCCGATCTTCACCTGGAACACGCTGGTCACCAGCATGCTGGTCCTGCTGGCCTTCCCGATCCTGACCGCCGCCATCATGGGCATGCTGTACGACCGCAACCTCGGTGGGCTCATCTACTCGGATGAGAACGGCGGCCCGATGCTGTGGCAGCACCTGTTCTGGTTCTTCGGGCACCCCGAGGTCTACATCATCGCGCTGCCGTTCTTCGGCATCGTCACCGAGATCATCCCGGTCTTCGCCCGCAAGCCGCTGTTCGGTTACAAGGGCATGGTCTTCGCGACGATCGCCATCGGCGCCCTCTCGCTGGCGGTCTGGGCGCACCACATGTTCGCCACCGGCGCGGTGCTGCTGCCCTTCTTCGCCTTCCTGACCTACCTGATCGCCGTGCCGACCGGCATCAAGTTCTTCAACTGGATCGGCACCATGTGGCGCGGTCAGATGACCTTCGAGACGCCGATGCTGTTCTCGATCGGCTTCATGGTCACGTTCCTGCTGGGTGGGCTGACCGGTGTGCTGCTGGCCAGCCCGCCGCTGGACTGGCACGTCAACGACAGCTACTTCGTCGTCGCCCACTTCCACTACGTCGTCTTCGGCACCGTGGTGTTCGCCGCCTACGCCGGCATCTACTTCTGGTTCCCCAAGATGTGCGGCCGGATGATGGACGAGCGGCTGGGCAAGCTGCAGTTCTGGCTCACCTTCATCGGCTTCCACGCCACGTTCCTCGTCCAGCACTGGCTGGGCAACGAGGGCATGCCGCGCCGGTACGTCGACTACCTGGACACCGACGCCTTCACGGTGCTGAACACGGTCTCCACGATCGGGTCCTTCATCCTCGGCGCCTCGATCATCCCGTTCCTCTACAACGTGGTGAAGTCCTGGAAGTACGGTCAGCTGGCCCTGCGCGACGACCCGTGGGGCGCCGGCAACAGCCTCGAGTGGGCCACCTCATCGCCGCCGCCGCGGCACAACTTCGTGGAGATCCCGCGGATCCGGTCCGAGCGCCCGGCGTTCGAGGCGCACTACCCGCACCTTGCCGAGCGGCTGCAGGCCGAGGCCCACGCCGGCAAGCGGCACGAGCCGTACGGCGGCGTGAGCGAGCTGGTCGGGGACAGCGGCCCGCGTCAGGGCCCCAACGACCCCGACCCGACGTAAGGCACGCTTCCTTTCCTCGAGGGGAACGAGCCCGAACGCCCCGCAGGCCCTCCGGCCCGCGGGGCGTTCGGCCGTTCCGGGCCCGGCCGGGCAGGCGCCGGGGGGAGTGCCCGGGGCCGTCCAGCAGGTGCGGCACGATGACGGCGTGCCGCTCGAAGCCCTCCCGGTCCAGGACGCCCCGACACCTCGGGCGGTGCTCACCGTCACCGGCGCCGATCGGCCCGGGGTCACCGCCCGGCTGTTCTCGGCGCTGGCCGGCGCCGCCGGGGGCGTGCCCGCGGTGGAGGTGCTCGACGTCGAGCAGGTGGTGGTGCACGGGCACCTGGTGCTCGGCGTCGTCGTCGGCGCGCTGCCCCGCGACGGCGGGCCCGCCGTGGACGGCGCGGCCTTCCTGGCCCATCTGCGCCGCACGGCCGGCGTCGTCGCCGCGGCGGTCGGGCTCGACGTCACCGTGGAACCGGCGTCCGGTGCGGCCGCCGTCGGCGACGCCGCGGGCCGGCCGCACCACGTCATCGTGCTGGGCCGCCCGGTGCCCCCCGAGGCGGTGGCCGGAGCCGCCCAGGCCGTGGCGGGCATCGGCGGCAACATCGACGCCATCCGGCGGCTGTCGGACTACCCGGTCACCAGCTTCGAGCTCACCGTCTCCGGTGCCGAGGCGACCGCGCTGCGCACCGCCCTGGCCTCCGTGGCGGCGTCCACCGGGGCGGACATCGCCGTCGAGCAGGTGGGGGTCGCGCGGCGCAGCAAGCGGCTGATCGTGCTCGACGTCGACTCCACGCTGGTCCGCGGCGAGGTGATCGACGAGCTGGCCGCGCGGGCCGGCCGGGCCGCGGAGGTCGCCCGCATCACCGCCGCCGCGATGAACGGCGAGCTCGACTTCGCCGAGTCGCTGCGGGCCCGCGTGGCCGTGCTGGCCGGGCTGCCCGAGGAGGTCCTCGACGAGGTGCGGGAGCACCTGGTCCTGACCCCGGGCGCGCGCACCCTCATCCGCACCCTGCAGCGTCTCGGGTTCCGGTGCGGCATCGTCAGCGGCGGGTTCACCCAGATCACCGATCCGCTCGCCGAGAGCCTCGGGCTGGACTTCGCGGCGGCCAACACGCTGGAGGTCGTCGACGGCCGGCTCACCGGCGGCCTGGTCGGGGAGATCGTCGACCGGCCGGGCAAGGCGCGGGCGCTGGAGCGGTTCGCCGCCCAGTACGGCATCCCGCTGGACCAGACCGTGGCCGTCGGCGACGGCGCGAACGACCTCGACATGCTCAACACCGCGGGCCTGGGCATCGCGTTCAACGCCAAGCCGTTCGTGCGCGAGCAGGCGCACACCGCGCTGAACCAGCCCTACCTGGACGCCGTGCTGCAGGTGCTCGGCTTCACCCGAGACGAGGTGATGGACGCGGTCTAGCGCTCGTTCCCGCCGCCATGATCAGTTCGCCTGATCGTGGCGTGTCCTCCCTCACCGGGGGCGCCGTGGGAGGACACCTCGCCGTGAGGGTGGACGTCATCGCGGCGGCGCTCACGCCGTGCGGGGCGACCCCGTCACCTCGACGCCGGCGGTGCGGAGCTGGTCGAGGGCTGCCTCGGTGGTCGCCGCGGAGACGCCGGCGGTGAGCGGGAGCAGCACGCGCGTGGCGAACCCCGCGGCGACGGCGTCGAGCGCGGTGGCCCGGACGCAGTGGTCGGTGGCGATGCCGACGACGTCGACCGCCTCGACCCCCCGGCCGCGCAGCCAGTCGGCCAGCCCGACGCCGTCCGCGGAACCCTCGAAGCCCGAGTAGGCCGCGGCGTACTCGCCCTTGTCGAACACCGCTTCGATCGGGCCGCGGTCCAGTGCGGGGTGCAGCTCCACCCCGCCGGTGCCGACGACGCAGTGCTCCGGCCAGGTCTCGACGAAGTCCGGTGCGGCGGCGAAGTGGTCCCCGGGGTCGATGTGGTGGTCGCGGGTGGCCACGACGTGGTCGTAGCCCGCCGTCCGCACGTGCTCGGTGACGGCGGCCGCGACCGCGGCGCCACCGGCCACGGCCAGGCTGCCGCCCTCGCAGAAGTCGTTCTGCACGTCCACGACGATCAGCGCGCGGGTCATGGGTCCATCCTCCCGGTTCAGGCGGTCAGCGTCTCCAGGGCGGCCTCGCCGCGGGACAGCGCCCAGGCCTCGGCGGGCAGGGCCTCGCGCACCCGCGCGTGGTGCTGCCGGGCGCGCTGCAGGGCCTCGCCGGGGGAGGCGGGATCGCAGAGCTCCCCGTCGCGGACGAGCGGCACCACCAGGTCGCGGTCACCCGGGCGGGGCTCGACCGCAGCACTGCTGACCACCTCGGCCGTGGCCGTCCCGTCGGGCGCGTGCCGGCGCACCGCGTACTTGCGGCCACCCACGGAATTCTTGCCCTCCGATCGCTTCGCGACCGGGACGCCGTCCCGCTCCACCAGCTTGTAGACCATCCCGGCGGTGGGCGCCCCCGAACCGGTGACCAGCGACGTCCCGACGCCGTAGCCGTCCACCGGCGCGGCCATGAGCCCGGCGATGGCGTACTCGTCGAGGTCGCTGGTGACGATCACCCGGGTGCCGGTCGCGCCGAGCTCGTCGAGCAGTTGCCGGGCGCGGGTCGCCAGGGTCGGCAGGTCACCGGAGTCGAGCCGGATCGCACCGAGCCCCGGGCCGGCGACCTCGATCGCCGTCCGGATGCCCTGCTCCACGTCGTAGGTGTCCACCAGCAGCGTCGTCCCCACCCCGAGGGCGTCCACCTGGGCGCGGAAGGCCGCGCGCTCGTCGTCGTGCAGCAGCGTGAAGGCGTGCGCGCTCGTACCGGTCGTGGGGACGCCGTAGCGCCGGCCGGCCTCGAGGCTCGAGCTGGCCCCGAAGCCGACCAGGTGCGCGGCGCGGGCGGCGGCGACGGCGGCCTCCTCGTGGGTGCGCCGCGACCCCATCTCGATGCACGGCCGCTCGCAGGCGGCGGCCACCATGCGGGCGGCCGCCGAGGCGATGGCGGAGTCGTGGTTGAGGATCGACAGGGCCAGCGTCTCCAGCAGCACCCCCTCGCCGAACGGCGCGCGCACGGTCAGCACCGGCGAGCCCGGGAAGAACAGCTCACCCTCCGCGTAGCCGTCGATCTCCCCGCTGAAGCGGAAATCGGCCAGCCGGTCCAGCAGCCGGGCGTCGGTCAGCCCCTGGGCCCGGAGGGCCGCCAGCTCGTCGTCGCCGAACCGGAACGCCGGCAGGGCCTCGAGCAGCCGCCCGGTGCCGGCGACCACCCCGTAGCGGCGGCCGTGTGGGAGCCGGCGGGCGAACACCTCGAACACGCAGTCCCGGTCGGCCGTGCCGTCGGCCAGCGCCGCGGCCAGCATCGTGAGCTCGTAGCGGTCGGTGAGCAGCGCGGTAGCCGTCGGCATGGGTCCGGAGCGTAAGCGGACCCGCCGCCCCCGGCCGCGCCACGTCCTAAGGTGGACCCGTGGCCGGACCGCTCGCCCCGACCCGGGCCCCCGAGACGACCGAGGAGGAGCTCGGCGATCTCGACCGCCCGTGGGTGACCATCGTCTGGAACGACCCGGTCAACCTCATGACGTACGTGACGTTCGTGCTGCAGGAGCTGTTCGGCTACGACGAGCCGACGGCGACCGCGCTGATGCTGCAGGTGCACCACGACGGCCGGGCGATCGTCAGCTCGGGCCCGCGGGAGCGGATGGAGCACGACACCAGCCGGTTGCACGCCTACGGGCTGTGGGCCAGCTACCAGCGCGACTCGTGAGCGAGCCCGTGACGAGCGCCGAGGAGGACGCGTGAAGCCGTTCCGGGCCCGTGGCGGCCGGCTGGTCGCCCGTCTGGACCGGGCGGAGGCCGGCATCGTCGGGCTGCTGCTCGACCAGTTGGACCAGCTGCTGGGCGCCGACCCGGCCGACAGCACCGGCGACCCGGTGATCGCCCGGCTGTTCCCGGCCGGCCACCGCTCGGACCCCGCGCTGGCCGAGGACTACCGCGACCTGACCGAGCAGTCGCTGCGCGGCGGCAAGGCCGACGACCTCGCCACCGTGCGCGCCACCCTGCCGGCCGACGGGGGAGAGGTGCGGCTGGACACCGACCAGGCGGGGGCCTGGCTGCGCACCAGCAACGACCTGCGGCTGGCGCTGGGCACGCGCCTGGACATCAGCGAGGAGTCCGAGCCGCCCGAGGAGATCGTCGACGAGGGCGACCACCAGCTGGCGGTCTACTACTGGCTCACCGCGCTGCAGGGCTCGCTCGTCGACGCGCTGGTCGACGTTCGCGCCGGCCGAAGGTGAGCAGCACCAGCGCGGCCACCAGCAGGTCCAGGACGAAGAGGACGTGGACCATGCCGTGGAGCTCGACGTCGGCGGCCAGCGCGCCGATCGTGGAGACCAGCACCAGGGCGGAGATGCTGAACAGCAGCAGCAGGAGCAGCGCGCGCAGCGCCACGATGACCACGACAGGGGCCCGGTCGCCGGGGTGCGCCGAGCTGTAGCCCCGGTGCGCGAACAGCCCCCGGGCACCCAGGAACAGCGCAGGCAGGGCCAGCAGCACGACGCCGGCGATCAGGAGCGACGGGACCCACACGGGAGCGACCGTATCGGTCCGCACCGGTCTCCGGACGGCCGCCCGCGGGTGCCCTCCGGGGGCGACGCCGGACCGGCCGGACGGGCACGCCTAGACTGACCCCGTGCTGCGCATCGACCGCGCGACCTACGACGCCATCGTGGCCCACGCCCGGAAGGACCATCCGGACGAGGCCTGCGGCGTCGTCGCCGGGCCCGAGGGGACCGAGCGCCCCGAACGCTTCGTCCCGATGCTGAACGCGGCGCGGTCGCCGACGTTCTACGAGTTCGACAGCGCCGACCTGCTCGCGCTGTACCGCGACCTCGACGACCGGGACGAGTGGCCCGTCGTCGTCTACCACTCGCACACCGCCACCGAGGCCTACCCGTCCCGCACCGACATCGGGTACGCCTCCGGACCGGCCGCCGACCCCCGCACGCACTACGTGCTGGTGTCCACCCGCCACCACGGTCCGGAGACCGGCCTGGCCGGCGACGAGGTGGAGTTCCGCAGCTACCGCATCGTCGACGGGGAGGTGTCGGAGGAGGAGGTCGAGATCGTCGAGTCCTACCTCTTCGGGCACTCGCCGACGACCGTCGTCTACGACTGACGGGGAACCTCCGCCGCCGTCCGGAATCGACGGCGGCCCCCGGGTGTTGCCCCGGTTCAGACGCACCACCGCTGCCGCGCGCAGCGCCCCCCTCACATCGACGTTCCCGAGGAGAAGCACGCCATGGCCATCGAGGTCCGGATCCCGACCATCCTGCGCACCCACACCGGCGGCAACAAGACCGTCGAGGGCAGCGGGGACACGCTGGCCGCGCTCATCGACGACCTCGACAGCAAGCACTCGGGTCTGAAGAACCGCCTCGTCACCGAGGAGGGCAAGCTGCACCGCTTCGTCAACGTCTACGTCAACGACGAGGACGTCCGCTTCACCGGCGCCCTGGACACCCAGGTCAAGGACGGCGACTCGGTGACGATCCTCCCGGCGGTCGCGGGCGGCTGCTGAGCGGCTCCCGCTCCCCGTCTCCCGCCCCGCTCCCGGAAGAGTTCCCATGGCCCGCTTCGCCTCACTCGTCGACTCGCTCGGCGGCACCCCGCTCGTGGGGCTGCCGAACCTCTCGCCGACCTCCGACGTGCGCCTGTGGGCCAAGCTCGAGGACCACAACCCCACCGGCTCCATCAAGGACCGCGCCGCGATCAAGATGATCGAGGCGGCCGAGAAGGAGGGGCTCCTGCAGCCCGGGTCGACCATCCTCGAGCCCACCAGCGGCAACACCGGCATCTCGCTGGCCATGGTGGCCCGCCAGCGCGGCTACCAGCTGATCTGCGTCATGCCGGAGAACACCTCGGTCGAGCGCCGTCAGCTGCTGGAGATGTACGGGGCGCAGATCATCTCCTCGCCGGCGGCGGGCGGCTCCAACCAGGCCGTCGCCATGGCCAAGGAGCTGGCCGCGGAGCACGACGACTGGGTGATGCTCTACCAGTACGGCAACCCGGCGAACGCGCTGGCGCACTACGAGGGGACCGGCCCCGAGATCGTGGCCGACCTCCCGTCGATCACCCACTTCGTCGCGGGCCTGGGCACCACCGGCACGCTCATGGGTGTCTCCCGGTACCTGCGGGAGCACAAGCCGGGGGTGCAGGTGATCGCCGCCGAGCCCCGCTACGGCGAGCTGGTCTACGGGCTGCGCAACATCGACGAGGGGTTCATCCCCGAGCTGTACGACGCCTCGCTGCTGGACTCCCGGTTCTCCGTGGGCCCGGAGGACGCCATCCACCGCACCCGCCAGCTGGTGGAGCGCGAGGGCATCTTCGCCGGCATCTCCACCGGCGCGATCCTGCACGCGGCCCTGGGGATCGCCGACAAGGAGGTCGCGGCGGGACGTGCGGCCGACATCGTCTTCATCGTCTGCGACGGCGGCTGGAAGTACCTCTCGACCGGCGCCTACGCCGGCACCCTCGAGGAGGCCACCTCCGCCCTCGAAGGGCAGCTCTGGGCCTGAGCTGCCGGACGGACCCGCGCCGAGCGCCCCCTCCCCGCCGGGAGGGGGCGCTCGGCGCTTTTCGGGCGCCGGCGGTGCACGGCGACGACCATCACCCCCGGCCGTCCGGGCGGCCGTCGGAGGCGGCGGCTAGCCTGACCGGCGACATGGGGACGACCACAGCCGGGCGCGGAGCAGACGCGCCGATCGGGATCTTCGACTCGGGCGTCGGCGGGCTCACCGTCGCCCGTGCCGTGCTGGACCAGTTGCCGAACGAGGCGGTCCGCTACATCGGCGACACCGCGAACGGTCCGTACGGCCCGCTGCCGATCGCCGAGGTGCGCCGGCACTCGCTCGCGGTGATGGACGAACTCGTCGACAGCGGCGTCAAGATGCTCGTCGTCGCGTGCAACTCGGCCAGCGCCGCCTCGCTGCGCGACGCCCGCGAGCGCTACGACCTCCCGGTGGTGGAGGTCGTCCTGCCCGCCGCGCGCCGGGCCATCGCCGCCACCCGCAACGGCCGGATCGGCGTGATCGGCACCCAGGCCACCGTCACCAGCGGCGCCTACGACGACGCGTTCGCCGCGGCGCCGCACGTGTCGGTCACCTCGGCGGCCTGCCCCAGCTTCGTCGACTTCGTCGAGCGGGGGGTCACCAGCGGCCGCCAGCTGCTCGGCCTCGCGCAGTCCTACCTCGACCCGCTGCTCGCGGCCGGCGTGGACACCGTCGTCCTCGGCTGCACCCACTACCCGCTGCTCACCGGCGTGCTGTCCGTCGTCCTCGGGGACGACGTCACGCTGGTCTCCAGCGCCGAGGAGACGGCCAAGGACGTCTACCGGGTGCTCACCCGCACCGACCTCCTGCGCGATCCCGGCGCGGCACCGCCGGAGCACGTCTTCCTGGCCACCGGCGACCCGGAGCCGTTCGCCCGCCTGGGCCGGCGGTTCCTGGGTCCCGAGGTCGGCGCGGTGCTCAGCGCCGGACGCGTGGGCATCGCGTGAAGCTGACCGTCGTGGGGTGCTGCGGCAGCGGCCCCGGCCCGGACTCGCCCGCCTCCTGCTACCTCGTCGAGCACGACGGCTTCCGGCTGGTGCTCGACCTGGGCAACGGCTCGTTCGGTGCCCTGCAGGGTCTGGTCGACCCGGGGAGCATCGACGCGGTCTTCCTGTCCCACCTGCACGCCGACCACTGCCTCGACGTGGCGCCGTTGGTGGTGTGGCACCGCTACTCCGGCCGCTCACCCGGCTCGCTCGTGCCGCTGTACGCGCCGGTGGGGGCCGAGCGCCGGCTGGCGCTGGCCTACGACATGGACGGCGACGGGCTCACCGACGTCTTCGACTTCGTGCCCGTCGGTCCCGGCGCGCTCACGATCGGCCCGTTCGAGGTGGCGCTGGCGCGCACGGCGCACCCGGTCGAGACCTACGCCATCCGGCTCTCCGCGGGCGGGCGGTCCCTGGTCTACACCGGGGACACCGGCCCGTGCGACCGGGTGGTCGAGCTGGCCCGGGGCGCCGACGTCCTGCTCGCCGAGGCGGCGCACCCCGACAACGTTCCCGAGCAGCCGCCGGGGTTGCACCTCACCGGGCGGCAGGCCGCGCAGCACGCGGCCGCGGCCGGGGTCGGGCGCCTGCTGCTGACCCACATCCCCGCCTGGGTGGACCACATCGGGCAGCTGTTCGCGGCGAGCGCGGTCTTCCCGGAGACCGAGCTGGTGCGCCCCGGAGCGGTCTACGAGTTCTAGAGGGCCGGTTGCCGGGGGGCGAACGGTTGCCGCGGTGTCAGCGGCCGGGCAGCGTGACCGGCGTGGCCGACGAGGAACGTGACGGTGTGGCGCTGAGCAGTCTCGACTCGCCCCTGGGCGACGGGCTGGGCGTGCCCAAGCGGGCCCTGGTCGACCACCTCGACGCCGTCGCCGACCGGCTGGTCCCGCTCCTCGCCGGCCGTCCGCTGTCGGTGGTGCGGGTGCGGCCCGGCCAGGCCCCGTTCATGCAGCGCAACGTCGCCAAGGGGGCGCCCGACTGGGTGCGCACCGTGCCGGTCTGGGCCGAGTCCGCGCACCGCGAGGTGCACCAGGTCCTCTGCGACGACCGCCGCACCCTGCTGTGGCTGGCCAACCAGCGCGCGGTGGAGTTCCACGTGCCGTTCCTCCCGGCCGGCTCCCACGAGCCCACCGGCCTTGTGCTCGACCTCGACCCGCCCGACGGTGCCGACTTCGCCACCGTCGTCGCCGTCGCCGGGCTGGCCCGGCGGGCGCTGGCGGAGGCCGGCCTGGCCGGCGCGGTGAAGACCAGCGGCTCCACGGGGCTGCACGTGGTCGTACCGGTGCACGGCTCGCCGGTCGAGGACGTCGCCGCGGCCACGCGGGCGCTCGCGCAGCGGGCGGCGCAGCTGGATCCCGGCATCGCGACGACGGCGTTCCTCAAGGAGGAGCGGGCGGGCCGGGTGTTCGTCGACTCCACCCGGTCGGGCACGGGCACGGTCGTCGCCGCCTACAGCCCCCGGGTGCGGCCCGGGCTCCCGGTGTCCGCGCCCGTCGACTGGGCCGATCTGGACGCCGTGCGCCCGGGCGACGTCACCGTGACCTCGGGCGCGGAGCGGCTCGGGGACTGGGCGGCCCTGCTGCCCGCACCCCAACGGCTCCCGGCCGCGCTGGTGGCCGAGGGGCACGAGATCCCGGTGGCGCGGGTGCAGGCGATGCACGAGGGGCGGCGCAGGGCCCGCGCCCGCCGGGCCGCCGAGGACGGCTGAGCAGCAGTCCAGGGGCGGGGCGCCGTCCCCAGGTGCGCGGCCCGTCCACAGATCCGCCCCGTCACGGGCCGGATGTCGGTACCGCCCCGCAGGCTGGCCGGCATGACGACCGACCCGCAGATGCTCGCCTGGCTCGACCAGGAGGACAGCCGGCTGGCACAGACGATCCGCGCCCACCGGGTCGCCGTGCAGTACGTGATGCGGGGGGAGGAGTCCGACGAACCGCCGTTCGGCTACACCGTCGGCCTGTTCGGGGTCGGCCACCCGGAGCTGGTCGTGGTGGGGGTGGGGCACGAGACGGCCTGCGGCATGCTGAACGAGGTGGCCGGCCTGGTCCTCGCGGGCCGCGACCTGCTCCCCGGCGAGGTGATCGCCGGCGGCCGGGAGCTGCTCGCCGTCGAGCAGCTGCCCAACCCGGGAGAGGTGCTGTTCAGCGCCAACCGCTTCTACCAGCGCCCGGACGAGTACTCCGTGCCCGCCTACCAGCTCACCTGGGCGCACCCGGACGGCGGCTTCCCCTGGGACCCGGGATACCCCTGCCCACCGGAGTGCCAGCCGCGGCCGGGCACCTGGCGGGCGTGACCGGTCAGTCCAGACCGAGGTCGCGGCGGAGCTTGGCGACGTGCCCGGTCGCCTTCACGTTGTAGGAGGCGCGCTCGATCCGGCCCTCGGGATCGATCACGAACGTCGACCGGATCACGCCGACGACCTCCTTGCCGTACAGCTTCTTCGGTCCGTAGGCGCCGTAGGCCTGCATCACCTGCTTGTCCGGGTCGGAGACCAGCGTGATCCGGAGGTTCTCCTTCTCCCGGAACCTGGCCAGCTTCTCCACCGGGTCGGGGGAGACACCGATGATGTCGAGCCCCGCCTCGGCGAGGTCGCCGGCGGCGGCGGTGAAGTCGATCGCCTGGGTGGTGCAGCCGGGCGTCAGCGCCGCGGGGTAGCAGTAGACGATCACGCGCCGACCGCGGTAGGAGGCCAGCGACACCGGGTTCCCGTCGGCGTCGGGCAGCGTGAAGTCCGGCGCCGGGTCGCCGGCGGTCAGGCGGACGGGGGTGGCGTCGGTCTCGGTCATGCCGCGCATCCTGCCGTGTCCGGGCGCCCCGCTCGCAAGGGGGCGCCCCGCTCGCAAGGGGGCGGGCGGCTCAGCCGGGCAGGAAGGAGAAGCGCACCTGCCGCTGGTGGTTGTCGGTGTTGGTGTCCACCAGGCAGATCCGTTGCCAGGTGCCCAGCATCAGCCGGCCCTCGAGCACCGGCACGCTGGCGTGCGGTGGGACGAAGGCGGGCAGCACGTGGTCGCGGCCGTGCCCGGGGCTGCCGTGCCGGTGCCGCCACCGGTCGTCGCGGGGGAGCAGCTCGTCGAGCTGGGCGAGCAGGTCGTCGTCGCTGCCCGAGCCGGTCTCCAGGATCGCCAGCCCGGCGGTGGCGTGCGGTACGAAGACGTGCAGCAGCCCGTCACCCTCCGACTGCACGAACTCGGCGCAGTCGTCGGTCAGGTCGACGACGACGGGGACGCCCCCGGTCCGGACGGCGCGCAGCTCCGATCTCATGGCGGCGATCCTGCCCGGTGTTCCGGTCCGGCGTGCGGTGAACCGGGCCGGGACGTCACCGGGACCGGGCCGGACCCGTCGGCGGCTGGGCCCGCCGCCAGCAGCGAGCGCAGCCGGGCGACCTCCTCGGTGAGCGCCTGCAGGTCGCGACGGGTGATGGCCTCGGACTCCTCGCCCACCTGCTGCACGCGCTCGACCAGCCACGAGGCGAAGGTCGCGGTGATCACTCCGAGCAGGGCGATGCCGGTGAGCATCAGGCCGGCGGCGATCACCCGCCCCTCGGCCGTCACCGGGTAGCGGTCGCCGTACCCGACGGTGGTGACGGTCGCGAACGCCCACCACAGCGCCTCCCCGAAGCCGTCGACGTTCGCGTCGGGATGGCCCCGCTCGGCATCGAGCACGGCGAGGGCGGCGACGAACATCAGCAGCGCCGTGGCGCCCACGACGAAGACCGCGACCCGGCCGCGCAGCGAACGCCCGGCGTGCCGGTTCAGCGCGTTGAGCAGGGTGACCAGGCGGAGCAGCCGCAGCGGCCGCAGCAGAGGGAGGACGATGACGGCCAGGTCGAACAGGTTGCGCCGGAGGAACCGCCGCCGGTGGCGCGAGAGCCGGAGGCGGACCCCGTAGTCGACGGCGAACCACAGCCAGGTGGCCCAGGTGACCCAGCGGCAGACGGTCGGCCACGGCCGGGGGAGGTCCGGATCGAGGATCGGCCAGGCGTAGGCGACCAGGAACAGCAGTGCGGCGGTGGTGAGGATCCAGTCGGTGGACCGCTCCCACCGGTCGCGTCGCGGATCCGGCAGGGTCGACGACGCCATGGTTGCCGACGCTAACGCCGCACCGGCCCGGGGACGCGGCGGGGTGGCGGGGGCTGCGCACTACCCTCGGTGGCCGTGACCCGCCCCGACGGCCGTGCGGCCGACCAGCTCCGTCCGGTGACCATCACCCGCAACTGGCTCGACCACGCCGAGGGCTCGGTGCTCGTGGAGTTCGGCCGCACCCGGGTGCTGTGCGCCGCCAGCGTCACCGAGGGCGTGCCGCGCTGGCGCAAGGGCTCGGGCCTGGGCTGGGTGACCGCCGAGTACGCGATGCTGCCGCGCGCCACGCACACCCGCGGCGACCGCGAGTCGGTCAGAGGGAAGATCGGTGGCCGCACGCACGAGATCAGCCGGCTCATCGGCCGCTCGCTGCGCGCCGCCGTCGACCTCGGTGCGCTGGGGGAGAACAGCATCGCGATCGACTGCGACGTCCTGCAGGCCGACGGCGGCACGCGGACGGCGGCCATCACCGGCGCCTACGTGGCGCTGGCCGACGCCGTCTCGTGGCTCGGCGAGCGGAAGAAGCTGGCCCGCCCGAAGGCGATCGTCCAGTCCGTCGCCGCGGTGAGCGTCGGTGTCATCGACGGCGAACCGCGGCTGGACCTCCCCTACGAGGAGGACGTGCGCGCCGGCACGGACATGAACGTGGTGTGCACCGGCGACGGGAACTTCGTCGAGGTGCAGGGAACGGCCGAGGGTGCGGTGTTCGACCGGCCGACCCTCGACGCGCTGCTGGACCTGGCGATGGCCGGCTGCGCCGAGCTCACCCGCATCCAGGCCGAGGCGCTGGCCCGATGAGCACCCGGCTCCTGCTGGCCACCCGCAACGCCGGCAAGCTCGCCGAGCTGCAGCGGCTGCTGGAGAGCGCCGTGCCCGGCGTGGAGGTCGTGGGCCTGCGCGATGTCGAGGAGTACCCCGAGGCGCCGGAGACCGGTGCGACGTTCGCGGAGAACGCACTGCTCAAGGCGCGCGAGGCGGTCCGGCACACCGGTCTGCCCGCGGTGGCCGACGACTCGGGGCTCACCGTGGATGCGCTCAACGGGATGCCCGGCGTGCTCTCGGCGCGCTGGTCGGGCCGGCACGGCGACGACGACGCCAACACCGCGCTGCTGCTGGGTCAGCTCGCCGACGTCCCGGACGAGCGGCGCGGGGCGGCGTTCGTGTGCGCGGCGGCGCTGGTCACCCCGGACGGCATCGAGCGGGTGCTCGAGCGCGAGTGGCGCGGCACCGTCGTCCGGGAGAAGCGGGGGAGCAACGGCTTCGGCTACGACCCGGTCTTCGTGCCCGGCGGGCTGTCGCAGACCTCCGCGGAACTCACGCCGGCGGAGAAGGACGCCCGCAGCCACCGGGGGCAGGCGTTCGCCGCGCTGGTCCCCGTCCTCGCCGAGGTGCTGGGCGCCCGCTGACGGTCCCGCTCAGTCGCGTCGCCGGCTGAACCCCGGCCGGTCCGGGGAGTCGGCTTCCTCGGGGTCGGCGTGCCGGCCGCGCCGGTGCAGCTGCTCGTCGCCGGCCACCGGCGCCTCGCTGCCGAGCTCCGGGGCGCGGTGCCGGCCGCGGGCGGCCGCGGTGGCGGGGGAGTGGACGGCGGCGGCGCGCACCATGGCGGGCGGCCGGGTCGTGGTGGGGGTGGCGCTCGAGGTCATGGGTGCCTGATCGGCCGCCGGGGCTCCCGGCTCGAGGGCCGGGGGCCGGCGACACCCGGGTGGGTGAACCGGGGAACCGGCTGCAGCCGAGCTGTGACGCGGTGCACGGCCGGCTGCTCGTTAGCCTGCTGGCCATGGAGCTCGTGCGCCTTCTGCTCGTCGTCGCCCACATCATCGGGCTGTCCCTGATCATCGGCCCGTTCCTGTTCCAGGTGAGCCGGAAGGCGCACTTCGACACGAAGCTCATGCAGATCGGCGCGCTCACCCAGCTGGTCACCGGCCTGGCCCTCGTGGGGGTGCGGGAGGCCGACGACCTCGCGGTCGACCACGTGAAGATCGGCGTCAAGCTCGTCGTCACCGTCCTCGCCGTGGTCACGGTGTTCCTGGCCGCCCGCAAGCAGAAGGCCGCCGATGCCGGCCGGGCCGCCCCGAAGTCGCCGCTGCCCTTCTTCCACTCCACCGGTGCGCTGGCGATCCTGAACGTCTTCATCGCCGTCCTCTGGACCTGACCGCACCGCATCCCGGCTGACGGATCCGGGGCCGTTGCTGATGCCGGGGCGTGAGCGGCGGTCGACGCGGGCACACCGCAGCGATGCGGGTCTTCGTGGACGGCACCAGGGCGCTGCGCTTCGACGACGGGACGCCGGTCACCGCGGCCTCCGGGGTGGGGCCGCTCGGCGACGGCTGGCTCGTGGTCCAGGACGACGGCACGTTCGCCGCCTGGTGCCGGCCGGACACGGTCACCCGGCTGCGGGTGCTGCCGCCGGTCGACGGGCTGGACGTGTTCCGGGAGTCCGAGGGCACCAAGCACCTCAAGCCGGATCTGGAGGTCGCCTGCCCCGCCGAGGTGGACGGTGAACCCGCGGCGCTGCTGCTCGGGTCCGGCTCCTCGCCGCGTCGCATGCGCGGGGTGGTCGTGCGGCTGGAGGACGGGGAGCCGGTCGTCCGGTCCGCCGAGCTGACCGAGCTCTACGAGCGGGTGGCCGAGCGGCTGGGCCTGCCGATGGACGCGGTCAACCTCGAGGGCGCGAGCCGCTCCGGGGACGTGATCCGGTGGTTCAACCGCGGCAACCTGCGGGCGGGCGTCCGCTCGGCCGGCGTGGACGTCCCGCTGGAGGCCCTGGTCGCCGCCGTCCTGGGCCGACGAGAGCCTGCCGAGGTGCCGGTGGACCGGCCGCAGGAGTACGAGCTCGGCGAGGTCGAAGGTGTGGGCCTGGCGATCACCGACGCGGTCGCGCTGCCCGACGGCCGGGTGCTGCTCAGCGCCGCCGCCGAGGACACCCCGAACGCCGTGGACGACGGGCCGGTGGTGGCCACCGCGCTGGCCCTCGTGGAGGGGGACACCGTGGTGGCGGTGGCGCAGATCCCGGAGGTCGGCGGGCACGTGCACAAGGTCGAGGGGCTCGCCCTGCGGGACGTCGGGGACGGCGTCGTCCGGCTGCTCGCCGTGGTGGACGACGACGACCCGACCGCGCCGTCGGCCGTGCTGGACCTGCGGGTCGAGTTCGACTGATCCCGGGCGCGCAGGGGGAGGTGCCGGGCCGGGGGCTCCTACTGCGACGGGCGGAGCCGGGCGTGCGCGGCGTCGACCAGTGCGCGGGCGACCCGGTCCAGCGGGCCGGACTCCAGCCGCCACTGCTGCCAGTACAGGTGGACGTCGACGGCGCCGGCCGGGTCGAACGACGGAACCGCGGGGCCGCTCCCGGCGGACGGTCCGGAGCGGTCGTCCGCTTGCTGGAGCTCCGGCAGCATGCCCCAGCCGAAGCCGATCGCGACGGCGGTGACGAAGTCCGCCGAGGAGGGGACGTAGTGGATCGGCGGGTCCGCCGCCGCGAGGTGTTGGCGCAGGTAGGCGTGCTGGAGGTCGTCGCGGCGGTCGAACACGACGACGGGGGCCCGCTGCAGGGCGGCGGCGTCGGGGCCGTCCGGGAACCAGCGGTCGGCGAAGCCGGGTGCGGCGCAGGGCAGGTAGCTCATCCGGCCGAGCGGCGTCACCCGGCAGCCGGCGACCGGCTCCGCGTCGGAGGTGACCGCGCCCATCACGGTGCCCGCCCGCAGCAGCGCGCTGGTGTGCGTCTGGTCCGAGCTGTGCAGGTCGAAGCGGATCTCGCCGGCCAGCGGGGCCAGCGCCGGCAGGGCCCAGGTGGCCAGGGAGTCGGCGTTGACCGCGATCGGCACGAGCGGTGGCCGGCCGGGGGAGGCCGGATCGAGGTGCCGGCTGGTGTCGTCGACCAGCAGCCCGACCTGGCGGGCCAGCCGCAGCACCGGCTCCCCGGCGGCCGTCACGGTCGCCGGCCGCCCGCGCTGCACCAGGACGCGGCCGGCGGCCACCTCCAGCGCGCGCAGCCGCTGGGAGACCGCGGACGGCGTGACGTGCAGCCGACGCGCGGCCGCCTCCAGCGAGCCCTCGTCGATCACCGCGACGAGTGTCCGGAGCTGCCCCAGGTCGACATCCATGAAGCAACGCTAATGCGCCAGCAGAAAGATGAGCTCGATTGTTCAGCGGCACGCTCCTAGCGTGGTCCGCGTGACGACAGGACTGCTGGCCGCGGTGACCGGGCTCGGGATGGGCCTCTCGCTGATCGTGGCCATCGGTGCGCAGAACGCCTTCGTGCTCCGGCAGGGCCTGCGCGTCGAGCACGTGACCGTGGTCGTGGCGGTGTGCGCGGTCTCCGACGCGGTCCTCATCCTCCTCGGGGTGGCCGGCAACTCCTGGCTGAGCGCCCGCCTGCCCGACGCGATCACCGCCATCCGCCTGGGCGGCGCCGCCTTCCTCCTCGGCTACGCGGCCCTGGCGGCCAGACGTGCGCTGCGCCCGTCGTCGTTCGACGTCGATGCCGGCGGCACCCGCAACGGGCTGCTGGCCACCGTGGTGACGTGCGTGGCGCTGACCTGGCTCAACCCGCACGTGTACCTGGACACGGTGCTCCTGCTGGGGTCCGTGGCCGACAGCCACGGTGGCGGGCGCTGGTGGTTCGCCGCGGGCGCCGTCGTCGGCAGCCTGCTGTGGTTCAGCGCGCTCGGCTACGGCGCGCGCCTGCTCCGCCCGCTGTTCGCCCGCCCGGCGGCGTGGCGGGTCCTCGACGCCGGCATCGCCGTCGTCATGGCCGCCCTGGGTCTCGGCCTGCTCGCCAGCGCGCTCTGACGTCCGCGCCGGATCGTGCGGGAGGGGGGGACTCCAACCCCCACGCCCGAATGCACCAGATCCTAAGGATGCTCGGGCGACGCCAGGAGTCATGCCGATGAGTTGGGGATTCGGGCTCTGAGCTGCAAAGACGGCGCGGCTCGATGTCCGGCCAGACAGCCGCTGATCACCTCTGATCGCCGTGGCTCATTGGCCCAAATATTGGCTCGGACCTGGGCGGGACGTGGCTCAGTCGGTGGCCTGCGGTCCCGGCCCGGCCGACGCCCGGTAGGCAGCCCGCGCGGCCCTGATCGTCTCGTACAGCGGGTGCGCCTTGTTGTCCCGCTGGTTGAGCGGCGGGGCAAGCTCAGCGATGACGGCCGCCTCGACGGCCTTCGGCTCCGCGTGGGTCGCCCACGTCACCCGCAGGTGCGCGCGCATCCATTCGGACAGCCGCGCTTCGTCTGCGTCGATGGGGACGACGCGATCCGTTGTCCACCGGGTTCGGTAACCCTCGGACGGCATGAGCAGCGCGACCAGGGCGCGGCGCAGGGTAGAGGACCCGGTCGGCCCTCGGAGATGGTTCCGGCCGACCCTGGTGCGCAGGTTCGTCGCCAATCCGATGTAGAGCAGTTCCAGTCCGTCGACGGACGGATGTGCGGGGCCGGAAACTCCGGGGAGCGTGCCCGGCCCAGCCCACCAGGCGTAGAGACCGGATTCGCGCGGCAACGTCGCCTGCGCTTCGTCGGCATCGGCCGGTGGGCCGCACAACTCCTTCGCGACCGTGAGTGCATCTGCCATGACCGCAGCGTCTCACTGCGGTCGGACATGCGTGGGTGATGACCTGTACGGTCGTCGGTGGCGGGAGAAGCATTCCCGCATTCCCGCCTCGAACATGCGGTACGAGCAGGCTTGGCAGCACAGCGTCGATTCCAAGTCGCTGGTCATCTTGTAGTCGGCCCCGTTTTCGCAGCCCAGCACAGCCCAATGGCGACCGGGCATCGAGAGCACTTGTCCGCCCCCCACATACAGCCCCGGCAACTTCATCTTCCGGATCGACTGGGCGGTGAAGATCATCGTCTCGTCGGCCCCGACTCTCATGAAGTGTCTGGAGTAGTCGCGCAGGCATGTGGGGCGGCCTGACGACTCGGGAGCGCGTGGCGCACCGCCTGGGGCTGCCGGTGCGGTTCGCCCAGCGTGACGAATAGCGGGCCAGCTAGGTCCACGAGCCGGATACCCGGGAGGTTAGCTGCCGCCCTCGCGAGCGTCCGTTCCAGACCGGGTGCCCCGGGGAAGCTTGGCGGCTCATCCCCGGGGCACCCTCCCTTCTCGCCTTGAACGGCTCCCACCAGGACTCGTCGTGGGCCAAGGCGTGCGCCAGGCTCTATGGCGGCTTTGCTTCGTGGAGGTCGTGGCCTGGATCAGCCCGTGCTTCCGGGCGTAGTTCAGCGTCGCGGAGAGCGGGAAGAGGCTTCCAGGGCTCGGCAGAAAGCATCAACCACGCGGGCCTCGTCCCCGCGCATTAGTCGTCGCTCCGTGTGCGGGCCAGGCGAGCGCCGGGCTGAGCCAGAACGGCGAGGCCGAGCCCGGCACCGGCCGGGGCCTGTCGGGCCGTCTGGTTCGGGATGGTGCCGCGCACGTCGGCGCGGGTGGGCGTGGGGTGGTGGTGCACGTGGCCTCCTGGGGCTCCGAGTGTGCGGACCTGTTCAGCCAACAGAAGTCGACGCCGAAGGTTCAGCGTTCGACGCTGCTGGCGGGTGACGCGAAGTGCTCTGACGCCGATACGTCCCGTTCGGCTCAGCGGCGGTGCCGGGGGTCGGCCCGGACGCCGTGGGCGCATAGCGCGGTGGGGGAGGCGCGTCGTCACCCCGCGCCGGCCGCGCTGGCTTGTCGGCGGCTCGACGACCCGTCCCTTCCGCCGTGGAGGCGTGCCAGGGCTCGGGGAGAGCGGGGGGCTTGCCGCCTCCGAATGACCCCAGTCCGAGTTGTCGGGCGTGTAGTCCCGGCGTACCGCGCACGGCGCACGGTCACGACAGAGACCAAGGAAGGCGGCGGTCTCTTTGTCGGACCAGAGCTGGTCCGTGGGGCTGGCTTGGGAGTGCTGGGCACGGAAATCCTCCGAGAAAGGGAGGGTTGTGTCGCGCGACGTAAAGAGCGCCGGACGAAGAACTCAAGTGATGAGGGTTCCGCTCGACGCTCACGCCAGCCGATCAGGGCTAGTCGCATCCGAGGATGCACGGCGGTAGTCGTCCGCTCGATGAGCGGGTGTCGTTTACGCCGTGGTGTGCCTGTCGCCCGCCCAGATTGACCCACGGGCAGGCGCTCAGGCAGGCACCCGCCACCGATAGACGGGGATGGACAGAGCACGCTTGAGCACCGCTTTCCACAGCGACGTTGGCTCAGGCGTTGGCTCAAACCGTCGAAGCACGCCCCTGTGACTTGCGGCCCGGCGAGCCATTCGGCTTTTGGCCAGGGGAGACGCCCCAGTGCGGGAGGGGGGACTCGAACCCCCACGCCCGAAGGCACCAGATCCTAAGTCTGGCGTGGCTGCCGTTACACCACTCCCGCGTGGCTCCGGAGTCTAGGAGCACCCCGGTCGGGTGCTCGCGACGACCGTGACCGCGCTGACCTGCGCTGCGTCTGGCAGGCTGTCGCCGTGCCCCGCGACCCACGACAGATCCAGCTCGAGATCGATGCGGCCCGCGAGTCGCTGGCCGCCACCCTGGACCAGATCGCCTACCGGAGCAGCCCGACCCGCCTGAAGGCGCAGGGCAGGGATGCCGTGCAGCGGTTCCTGCAGACCCCGGCGGGCAAGGCCACGATCGGCGCCGTCGGGCTGCTGGTCACCCTGGTCGTCGTCCAGAAGGTGCGCCACCGCAACGACAGTCCCGGAGCGCCGCGAGCCGGTCGGCCCGGTCAGGAGCCGGTCAAGGCCCTCGGCCGCAACCGGCGCGGCTGACCGGGCGGCACGTCGTCGTCGACGGCCGCCGCCATCCCGGTGTCACCTGCTCCTAGCTAGGAGGACCCGGTGCCGGGGTACGAGCACCTCCGCTCGGCCGTCGCGTTCTCCCCGGGCAGGGTGGACCGGGGCGCTGGTCGACGGCGAGCAGGCGCGGCCCCAGCCGGGCGGCTGCTACGGCGGCTGGGTCACCGACGAGGTGGCCGGGCCCGTCACGGGCGGGCCCGGCACGCTCGGCTGGTGAGCCGCGGAGGGCCGGTTCGCGGCCCGGGTCAGACGGTCGCGCCGTGGGCCCGCAGCAGCGGCAGTGCCACCATGTCGACGACCGAGTCGGCGTAGGCGTCGTCGACCGGCTGACCGCTGGCCAGCCAGCGCTGCACGAGCGGAGCGCCGATGGCATCGGTGACCGGTGTGCCGACCAGGCCCGGCGGCAGCTCGCCGCGCTGCTCGGCGCGCGCCCACGTGTCGTGGAAGGCCTTCTGCCACATGGCGAGCGGGCCTGCGCGGAAAGCCGCGGCGAGCGCGGGCTGGTGCGGCATCGAGGAGAGCAGCGCCTGGGTCGCCGCCCCGGCGGGGCCGCTCACCAGGGCCACCATCGAGTGCAGCAGCTGGCGCAGGTCGCCCTCGAGGGAGCCGGTGTCGGGACTCTGCGCATCGTCGCGGTTGAGGTCGGAGATGGTGTCGACGACCAGGTCCTGCTTGGTGCGCCAGCGCCGGTAGATGGTCGCCTTGCCGACACCGGCCTCCGCTGCGACCGCGTCCATGGTGAGCGCGCCGTAGCCCACGTCGGCCAGCAGTCGGAGGATCGCGGCGCGGATGACGCCGTCGCGGCTGGGATCGCGCGGACGGCCGCCGCGGCTGGGACGGACGACGTCGGCGGTGGGGAGAGCGGCCATGAGCAAACCTTAGACATTCAAGTTGTGAGGAAGCTGAGTGTCCCCTGCGAGTACCCCCGGAAGTGGGTTCCGATACCGCCGCGCGCCTGTCCCGCGCGTCGGTGCCGGTGAGTCACCCTGGCACCCGTGGGAACCATCTGCGGTGAGGTCTGCGGGTGCCGCCGGCACTGGGAGGTGCCCGGGCGGGCGAGCCAGGCGCTGCTCGCCACCTCGATCGGGCACGTGCTGCCCCACGTCGCCCGCACCGCCAAGGCCCTCGGCCTCACCGTGAACTCCGCGCCCCAGCTCGTCGACGTGGTCGACGACCGGGGCGGTCGCGGGCTCGAGCGGCTGTTCCACCGGCTGGCCCGCGAGCTGACCGCGGCCGAGACCGAGGCGGTGCGGGTGGCGACCGACCCGCCGGCCGACGAGACGGCGCGCACCGCTCGCCTGCTCACCGCCCCGACGCTCGCCGTCGAGCTGGCCCGGCGCGGGGTCACCGTCGAGGTCGGCGTCCTCGCCGAGGCCGAGTTCTGGTCGGTCTACCAGCCGATCGTGTCGCTGGCCGACCGCTCCGTCGTCGCCCACGAGGCGCTCCTGCGGGGGCTGGTCGACGGCCGCGAGGTGGGCGGCGGCGACCTGTTCTTCGTGGCCGAGTCCGCCGGCTGGCTGCACCGCCTCGACCGGATCGGCCGGGAGTCGGCGATCGCCGGATCGGTGCCGTGGCTGGGTGACGACGACCTGTTCATCAACTTCGACCCCACCTCGATCTACCGGCCGCAGGTGTGCCTGGCCAGCACCGAGCGCGTCGCCCACGAGACGGGCATCGACCCGCGGCAGCTCGTCTTCGAGGTGGTGGAGTCGCACGCCATCGCCGACCGCGGCCACCTGGTGTCGGTGCTCGAGCACTACCGCTCGCTCGGCTGGCGGGTGGCGCTGGACGACGTCGGCGCCGGCTGGTCGAGCCTGTCGCTGCTGGCCGCCGTCCGCCCGGAGGTGGTGAAGCTGGACAAGGGCCTGGTGCAGGGGCTGCCCGACGACGGCGCCCGCACCGTGCTCAAGGCGGTGACCGATCTGGCCCACCAGCTGGGGGCGGTCGTCGTCGCCGAGGGCATCGAGACCGAGCAGCTGGCCGAGGAGGTCACCGCGATCGGCGCCGACCTGGGTCAGGGCTGGCTGTTCGGCCGTCCCGTCCGGCACGAGTCGCCGGCCGAGGAGCCGGAGGGTCGCTGGCAGCCGGTCTGACGCCGATCCGCTGAGCCGTTCGTGCACGAACGGTCGTCTCCATGCCCCGGACAGGACCGTTCGTGCACGAACGGTCGTCGCGGCGGGGGGCGTGCGGATCAGCCGAGGGCCCAGCCGGTCAGCACCGGGCGGCCGTGCTCGTGGCCGAGGACGCCGTAGCGGCCGGCGGGGAGCGCGAACAGCGCGCCGGCCTCGGGGGCCAGCCCCAGCCAGCGCGCGGTGAGCACGCGCAGCACGTGCCCGTGGGCGACCAGGGCGACGTCGCCCTCGCCGAGGCGGGCGCGGGCGCGGTCGAGCACCCGGTCCACCCGCCGGCCGACGTCGGCCAGCGACTCCCCGGGAGCCGCCGCGGTGGCCGTGCCCTCCCGCCAGATCGACCATTCCCGGCCCAGCTCCGCGCTGATCTCGGCGGTGGTGCGCCCCTCGTAGCCGCCGTAGTCGAGCTCCACCAGGTCGGGGTCGACGGCGGTGGCCGGCAGCCCGGCGAGCTCCGCCGTGCGGCGCGCCCGCAGCAGGGGGCTGGTCCGGACGTCGACGAAGCGCCGCTCCCCGAGGACCGGGCGCAGCGCACGGGCCTGGTCCTCGCCCTCGGCCAGCAGCGGGAGGTCGGTGGTCCCCGTGTGCTGGCCGGTCCGGCTCCACTCCGTCTGCCCGTGCCGCAGCACGACGATCTCCCCGACCCGCCCACCGAGAACCTCGCCCACGCCGACCATCGAACACGCTGACGGGAACACCCGCGCGGTGTTCCGCGCTGGCCAGCGGCATGACCACCGCGCAGAGCACTGAGATCTTCTCCATCGGCGGGGACCTGCCCGTCCACCGGCTCGGCTACGGCGCCATGCAGCTCCCCGGCCCCGGGGTGTGGGGCGAGCCGGCCGACCGCGCCGCCGCCGTCCGGGTGGTGCAGGCCGCCGTCGAGCAGGGCGTCGACTTCATCGACACCGCCGACTCCTACGGCCCGGAGATCAGCGAGCGGATCATCGCCGAGGCGCTGCACCCCTACCCGGAGCAGCTGGTCATCGCCACCAAGGCCGGGCTGACCCGCCAGGGGCCCGACGTCTGGACGCCGGTGGGCCGCCCGGCCTACCTCAAGCAGCAGGTCGAGCTGTCGCTGCGGCACCTGAAGGTCGACCGGATCGACCTCATCCAGCTGCACCGGATCGACACCGACGTGCCGCTGGCCGACCAGCTCGGCGCGTTCGCCGAGCTCAAGGAGCAGGGCAAGGTCCGGCACATCGGCGTCTCCGAGGTGTCGGTGGAGCAGCTGAAGGCGGCCCGCGAGATCACCGAGATCGTCAGCGTGCAGAACCTCTACAACCTCACGACCCGGCAGAGCCAGGACGTGCTCGACTACGCGACCGCCGAGGGCATCGCCTTCATCCCGTGGTTCCCGATCGCCACCGGGAACCTGGCCGCGCCGGACAGCCCGGTCGCCGACATCGCCCGCGAGCTGGACGCCACCCCGTCGCAGGTGGCGCTGGCCTGGCTGCTGCAGAAGTCGCCGGTCATCCTCCCGATCCCGGGCACCAAGTCGGTCGACCACCTCACCGAGAACCTGGGTGCGGCGCGCCTGACGCTCTCCGACGAGGACATGGCCCGCCTGGACGCCATCGCGTAGTCGTCCTCCGGACGACACCGCGACCACGTGCCGTCCCGGCATCGCCGAGCCGCTGTGCCGCGCAGCGGGAACCCTCCGGGCTCCGCGCTGCGCGGCACAGGGCCGGCGGCCCGTGCCAGCATGTCCCCATGGACGCCGAGGACTTCCGTCAGGTCAGGGCCGCCGTTCGTCAGCTCGTGCGGGAGGAGGTCATCCCGCTCGAGGAACGGATCGAGGACGAGGACCGCATCCCCGACGAGCTGCGCGCGCGGATCGCGGAGATGGGCCTGTTCGGCTACGCGCTGCCCGAGGAGCACGGCGGGCTGGGCGTCACCATGACCGAGGACGTCGAGCTGGCGTTCGAGTTCGGCTACACGACGCCGGCGTTCCGCTCGCTGTTCGGCACCAACAACGGCATCTCCGGGCAGGTGATCGCCCGGTTCGGCAGCGACGAGCAGAAGAAGAAGTACCTGCCCGGCCTGTCCGCCGGGGAGCTGATCGGCTCCTTCGCCCTCACCGAGGCCGAGGCCGGCTCCGACCCGGCCGGGCTGCGCACCAGCGCCCGCCGCGACGGCGACGAGTGGGTCATCAACGGCAGCAAGCGGTACATCACGAACGCGCCGATCGCCGACCTGTTCGTCGTCTTCGCCCGCACCGACCCGGAGCAGAAGGGCGGCCGCGGCATCTCCAGCTTCGTCGTGGAGACGACGACGCCGGGGGTCTCGGTCGGGCCCAAGGACAAGAAGATGGGCCAGTCCGGCGCCTGGACCAGTGAGGTGTTCTTCGACGACGTGCGCGTGCCCGCCGACGCGCTGATCGGCGAGGAGGGGCGCGGCTACGCGAAGGCGCTCACCGTGCTCTCCCGCGGCCGGCTGCACATCGCCGCCCTCTGCGTCGGCATGGCCCAGCGGGTGCTCGACGAGTCGGTCGCCTACGCGGCCACCGCCAAGCAGGGCGGGGCGCCGATCGGCCGCTTCCAGCTGGTGCAGGCGATGCTCGCCGACATGCACGCCGAGCTGCTCGCCGGCCGCAGCCTGGTGCGCGACGTCGCCACCCGCTACGACTCCGGCGAGGACACCTCCGTCGGCCCGTCGTCGGCGAAGCTCTACTGCACCGAGATGGTCGGCCGCGCCGTCGACAAGGCCGTGCAGGTGCACGGGGGCATGGGCTACCTGCGGACGACGCCGGTCGAGCGCTTCTACCGCGACGCCCGCCTCTTCCGGCTCTACGAGGGCACCAGCGAGGTGCAGCGCGTCATCATCGGCGGCGCGCTGCTGCGCGAGGCCGGCATGTCGCGTGGCTGAGCGGCCGGAACTCTCCGTCCAGGAGCGCGACGTCCGGCGGGACGCCGTCGGTGACCTCGGGTCGGCGCTGCGCGAGCTGGTGGACGCGGCGGTGCTCACCGAGGTGCCGACGGCCGAGCTGGCCGACGTCGCGGACGTCGTCCGGCAGCTCGCCGGCCGGCTGCGTGCCGACGGCCGGGGGCTGCACGAGATCGCCGCGGTCGACGACCCGGCGACGGGAGAGCGCTGGTACAGCCCGGTCTACGGGCCGGGCAATCCGGTGGCGCCGCCGATCGAGGCGTCGAGCACCCCCGACGGACGGGCGACCGGCCGGGTCACCCTCGGCAAGGCGCACGAGGGGCCGCCCGGGCTGGTGCACGGGGGCGTGGTGGCCACGCTGCTCGACCACGTCCTCGCCCGCGCCGTGCGGGCGGCCGGGCACGGCGGGCTCACGGCCACGCTGACGGTCACCTACCGGCGGCCGGTGCGGCTGGGCGTGCCGCTGGTGGCGACGGCGGAGCTGGGCACCACCGAGGGCCGGCGGACCACCGCCACCGCCCGGCTGGCCGCCGCCGACGACCCGGCGACGACGCTGGCCGAGGCCGAGGGCCTGTTCGTCGCGCTGCGCCCCGAGCGGGCCGCCGACGTCTTCGCCGCGACGGACCGCGCGGTCGGCGCCTGGACCAGCCGCTCCTGAGACCGCCCGGCCGCCACCCGCACCCGGCTGGGCGGCGCGCCGGGCGGATCGGTCAGTTCGCCCGCGGGCCGGGTGCGTTGGCCGGGTCGCCGCCCGGGTCGAGCGAGGGCCCGCCGGCCGGGCGGAGCAGCGCACCGGGCGCCCCCACCCCGTCGCCGACGGCGGCGACGAACTGGCGCAGCACGTCGTCCCCGGTGTGGAAGGGCCCCCAGTCGAGCAGCTTGCGGGCCCGCGCGGTGTCCAGCGCCGGCACCTGGGTGCCGATGTCCAGCCATCCCGGCTCGGTGGGCACCAGGTGCGCGTGGAAGGCGGCGGACAGCCCGGCGCGCAGCACGGCCGCCGGGGTGGGCACCCGCACGCTGCCGAGGGCCTTGGCCAGGGCGTCGGCGTCCATCACCGGCTCGGCGGCGAGGTTGAACGGTCCGGGCGCGCGCCGGTCGAGCATCCGCTCGAGGGCGTCGGCGACGTCGTCGGCGTGCACGAAGGCGATCGCCAGCGCGGGCAGCGGGAGCGGCAGCAGCCGGGCGATGCTGCCGGGCAGCATGCGGGCGGCGCCGAACAGCAGCGGCCCCAGGAAGTAGCGGCCGATCTCGCTGCCGGCCTCCGGCTGCAGCACCAGCGTGGGGCGGACGACGGTCAGCGCGGTGTCCCGGTGGCGGCCGAACACGTCGCGGACCACCCGCTCGGCCTCGGACTTGTCCCGGCTGTACTGCGCGCTGGGGATGCCGGTGGTCGGCCAGTCCTCGGTGACCCGCTGCCCGCGCGCTCCGCCGGCGTAGGCGCCGATGGAGCTCATGTGCACGAACTGGTCGACCCCGGCCGCGGCGGCCGCGCGGGCCACCCGCCGGGTGCCGGCCACGTTCACCTGGCGCAGCCGGTCGGGCTGCCGCCCGGGCTGCAGCGCCCAGGCGAGGTGGACGACGGCGTCGGCGCCGTCCAGGAACTCGGCGAGCTCGGCCTCGGAGGCCGCTTCGCCGAGGTCGGCGAGGTGCCACCGGACGCCGTCGTAGGGGGCGATCGCCGGTGGCTGCCGGCGGGCGAGGCCGCGCACCTCGGCCAGCCCCGCCTCGGGGCGGGTGAGCCGGCGCAGCAGGGCGGTGCCGACGTTGCCGCTGGCACCGGTGACGGCGACCGTGCGGCCGGCGAGGTGACCGGGGGAGAAGTGCGCCATGCCCTGGCGCTACCCGGCCCGTCCCGCGCCAACCGGCGAGCGAGGGCCGCTCACCGGCGGGGCGCCGCCGGCGTCGCCGGATCGGGAGCCGCCTCGAGGGACTGGCCGCGGCGCTCGGGCAACCCCCAGGCGGCCAGCGCCCCGAGCAGGAAGAAGGCGGCGAAGGTGCCGAAGACCAGACCGGTGCCGCCGGCGGCGACGAGCGGCGGCACGCTGAGCGGCGCGGCGATCGAGGCCAGCCGGCCGAACCCGGCCGCGGCTCCGGCGCCGGTCGCCCGCAGCGCGGTCGGGTAGATCTCCGGCGTGATCGCGTAGAGGGCGCCCCACGCACCGAGGTTGAAGAACGACAGCACCATGCCGGTGACCAGGACCGCCGTGTCGCCGTCGGCGGTGGCGAACAGCCCGGCCCCGACGGCCGAGCCGACGAGGAACGTGGCCAGCGTCGGCCGCCGGCCCCACTTCTCGATCAGGAAGGCCGCCACCGCGTACCCGGGCAGCTGGGCCAGCGTGATGATCAGCGTGTACTGGAACGACTTCACCAGCGAGAAACCGTCGTTGAACAGCAGCGTCGGCAGCCAGATGAAGGCGCCGTAGTACGAGAAGTTGATGCTGAACCAGACGACCCACAGGGCGGCCGTGCGCATCCGTGTCGCGGCGGCCCAGAGGGCTCCGGGTCCGGGCGGGGGCCCCGGCGGCTCGGGTGCCGGTGACGCGACCGGTGCGACCCCGGCGGCCCGCTCGAAGCGGCGCACCGTGGCCTCGGCCTCCTCGGTGCGGCCGCGCAGCTCCAGGAAGCGCACCGACTCGGGCAGGCCGCGCCGGACGACGACGGCGTACAGCGCGGGCACCGCGCCGATGGCCAGCGCCCACCGCCAGCCGTCGTCGCTGCGGGGGACGACGAAGTAGCCGATCAGGGCGGCGAGGGTCCAGCCCACCGCCCAGAACGCCTCGAGCAGCACGACCACCCGGCCGCGCACGCGGGCGGGCGCGAACTCGCTGACCAGGGTGCTGGCGACCGGCAGCTCGGCGCCCAGGCCCAGGCCGATGAGGAACCGGAACACCAGCAGCGCCCCGACCGACCAGGACAGCGCCGCCGCACCCGTGGCCAGCCCGAAGACCAGCAGGGTCAGCGCGAACACCTGGCGGCGGCCGAACCGGTCGGCCAGCAGGCCGCCCAGCGTCGCGCCGATCGCCATGCCGACGAAGCCGATGGAGCCGATCCAGGACGCCTGGGTGGTCGAGAGGTCCCACTGCGCGATCAGCGCCGCCATCACGAACGAGATGAGCCCGACGTCCATCGCGTCGAGGGCCCAGCCCATGCCGGAGCCGACGACCAGCCGACCGTGCTGGTTGGTGAACGGCAGCCGGTCGAGGCGCTGGGCGCGGGTCAGCGGGGACGTCGTCTCCGTCATGCCGTGCAGTCTCGCAATGCCGCGGATCAGCCGCGGACGTGGGCGGTGACCAGCTCGGCGGTGCGCTCGGCGGCGAGCTCGGGGATCCAGTGCGTCACGTCGTCGAGGACCTCGAGCCGGTAGGCGGCGTCGACGAAGCGGGCGGTGTCCTCCGTGGCCGCGCGACCGAGGAAGGCGTCGCCGGTGCTCCAGACGTGCAGCGTGGGCACGCGGACCTTCCCGACCGGGTCGCGCCCGCTCCACGGCAGGGCGCGGTACCAGTTGATCGCCGCGGTGAGCGCACCCGGCTCGCGCATCCGCCGCACGTAGCGGTCGACGGCGTCGTCGGGGAGGCCGCCGTGGGCGAGCATCCGGCGCAGCGCCGCGCCGTCGCCGGCGAGCAGCAGCTGCTCGGGCACGACGGGCAGCTGGAACAGCCCCACGTAGTAGGACCGGAGCGCCTGGTCGCTGGTCACCATCGCGCGGGCCATCGCCCCCGGGTGCGGCACCGAGAGCGCGGTCAGCGTGCGCACCCGGTCCGGGTGCCAGGCGCCGAGCGCCCAGCCGACGATGCCGCCCCAGTCGTGGCCCACCACGTGCGCGGAGTCCAGCCCGGCGGCGTCGAGCAGCGCGAGGACGTCGTCGGTCGTCTCGCGCAGCCGGTAGTGCGCCCGCCCGCGCGGCCGCGCCATGGGCGAGTAGCCGCGCTGATCGGGGGCCAGGGTGCGCAGCCCGTGCTGGTGGAGCGCGGGTGCCACGCGGTCCCAGGCGGTGGAGTCCTGCGGGAAGCCGTGCAGCAGGACGACGGGCTCCCCGTCGGTGGGTCCGGCGTCCCGCACGTCGAAGGTCAGGCCGTTCCGGCGAAAGCTGTCCACCCGACGCCTCTTCCCCGCCCGGTTCCCGCGCACACAAGGAGGCGGTGCCCGCGTCGATCGGGGACCATGGTGCGGTGACTGCGCCTCCTGTCGAGCTCATCGTGCTGGTCGACGACGACGGGCGGGAGATCGGCACGCTGCCCAAGCCGCAGGTGCACCACGGGGAGACCCCGCTGCACCGGGCGTTCTCCGCCTACCTGTTCGACGACGCGGGCCGCCTGCTGGTCACCCGCCGGGCCGAGGACAAGGCGACGTTCCCCGGCATGTGGACCAACACCGTGTGCGGGCACCCCGGCCCGGGGGAGGACGACGGCACGGCGATCGCGCGGCGGGCCGGCTTCGAACTCGGCCTGCAGGTCGCCGACGTGCGCCCGGCGCTGCCCGGGTACCGGTACCGGGCGGAGTTCCGCGGCGTCGTGGAGAACGAGGTCTGCCCGGTCTACGTCGGTCGCTTCGCCGGTGAGCCGGCGCCGGAGCCGAGCGAGGTGGGGGAGTGGGAACTGCTCGACTGGGCCGCGTTCCGCCGTCGCCAGGAGACCGAGGGGGATGCCTGGTCGCCGTGGTGCCGGGAGCAGGCCAGGCTGATCGAGGAGGCCGGGCTGCACCGCGTCTGACCCGGCTCCGGCCGCCCGACCTGCGGCCCCTGCGATCTTCGGCGAGGCTGTCGGCGACGGACACGCACGGACGACGGAGGGCTGCATGGAGACGTCGCTGAAGGGCCGGGTCGCACTCGTGACGGGTGGGGCGAGCGGCCTCGGCCGGGCCACCGCGCTGATCCTGGCCGAGGCCGGTGCGCACGTGGTGGTCGCGGACATCGACGCCGCCGGCAGCGAGGAGACCCTGTCCCGGGTGAACGCGGCCGGGGGCTCGGCCGAGGTGGTGGGCCTCGACGTCACCCAGGACGAGAGCCGGCGCGCCGTCGTCGCCGACCTGTTCGACCGGCACGGCGACGCGTTCGACGTGCTGGTCAACGTCGCGGGCATCGACCGTCCGGGCTACATCACCGACATCGACCTCGCCGACTACCAGCGGGTGCAGGCGGTCAACTGCGAGGGCCCGATCTTCCTCACCAGCGAGTTCATGAAGCGGGTGCAGCACCTGCCGGAGGGGCGCACCGCCGACGTGGTGCACGTCGTCTCGCTGTCGGCGATCACCTCCGGCAGCGGCGCGATCGCCTACAACGGCTCCAAGGCCGGCTTCCTCAACGCCACCAAGTGCATCCAGCGGGAGGTGCGGGAGAAGGCGGTCCGCCTCGACGACGGCAGCGAGCGCCCGTTCCCCTGCCGCGTGCAGAGCGTCATCCCGGCCGCGATGGACACCCCGATGATGGAGCAGTGGGGGATCCCCGGGCACCTGATGATGCCGCCGTCGGCGGTCGCCGAGGCGATCCGCACCCTGCTCCTGCTGCACCCGGCCGCGTTCATCCCGGAGATGCAGATCGTGCCCCGGCTCGAGCCCAACTTCCCCCGCTGACCGGTCATGAGGAACAGCCGAGTGAACGCGCCGGACGACCCGACCCCGGACACCGCGATGGCCTCCGGCTCCGACGCCGGCGAGCCCGGTGGGCACCTCGGCCCGGGTGATCTCGCCCCCGACGAGGAGCGGCTGCTCGCCGCGCTGGAGCGGGACGGCCGGGCGGCCGGTCCCGGTTCCCCGGAGGAGACGGCCCCCGTCGTGCGGGCGGCCGAGGACGAGGCGCCGCTCCCGGCCGAGGGCGGCCCGCCCGACGACGGGCTGACGCCCCGGTTCACCGAGCCCGGCTGACGCGGCAGCCGGGTCAGGGCTCCCGCGGGCGCAGCCGGACGGCGACCAGCGCGACGTCGTCCTCCGCGCCCTCGGGCAGCAGCCGGTCGATCAGCCGGTCGCACATCACGGCGACCGGCAGGTCGCGCAGCTCGGCCAGCGCCCGGCCGAGGAGCTCGACGCCGTCGTCGAACACCTGGTCCCGGCGCTCGACCAGCCCGTCGGTGTAGAGCAGCAGCGTCGAGCCGGGCGCGATGACCGTCGTGTGCTCGCCGCGCGGCCGGGTGGGGTCCACGCCGAGGAGCAGGCCGGCGCGGTCGGGCACGAGCAGCTGCTGGGTGCCGTCGGGCGCGACGACCAGCGGGGGCAGGTGCCCGGCGCTGGCCCACCGCAGCCGGACGCCGCCGGGCCGCCCGTCCCCGGCGTGGCCCTCCCCGGCGTGGTCGTCGCCGGGAGGGTCGAGCCGGCCGACGAGCACCGTCGCCATCGCGCCGAGGTCCAGCCCCTCGATCGCGGCGTCCAGCCGGGCGAGGACGGCGGCGGGACCCGAGGAGTCGTCGTAGGCGATCCCGCGCAGCAGACCGCGCAGCTGCGCCATGGTGGCCGCGGCCTCCGTGTCGTGCCCCACCACGTCGCCGATGACGAGCACGGTCGAGCCGTCCGGCTGCTGGAAGACGTCGTACCAGTCGCCCCCGACCTGGGCCTCGCGCCCCGCGGGCACGTACCGGACCGCGACGTCGAGGTGGTCGGGCTCGGGCGGGTCCACCAGCAGGCTGCGCTGCAGCGTCTCCGCGGCCCGCACGATGCTGCGCGAGCGGGCGTACAGGGCCTCCAGGAGGTGGGTGCGAAGCTCGGTGGCCTCGGCGAGCTCCTGCGTCGTCCACGGCTCCGACCGGCCGCGGACGGTCTCCCGCCACCGCTCGAAGGACTTGCGCGGGCTGAGCCGGACCCCGTTGCCTTCGCGCTCGGCGATCGCCTTGTTGTGCGGATCGCCGCCCCAGTCGATGTGCCGCACCGCCTCGCCGCGGAACCAGAGGACGTACTGGCCCTCCGGCAGCGGGAGCACCAGCACGCCGGCGGTCTGCTCCGTCAGCCGGACCGCGCGCGCCTCCACCGCCAGCGCGTCGGTGGCGACGACGTCCTGTCCCCGGGAGGCGGCCCACTCGGCGATCCGGTCTGCCACGCCCGGGGGGAGCGCGGCCCCGGCGGCGCCCCGGTTGCCCTGCAGGTGCACCACGACGCCGTCGGCGTCCAGCAGGTCCAGCAGGTTGGGCGAACCCAGCACCGTGTCGGTGAGCGGCCGGTCCTCGTCCATGGCCGCAGCGGTCAGCCACGCCAGCGTCGACCGCGCCCGCAGGGCGCGGTCGAACTCGTCCTCCTGCGCCCGGTCGATGAGCCGCACCGACAGCGTCGAGCCCAGGAACTCCGCCGCGGCGCGGGTGGCGTACGGCGGGGCGTGCGGACCGCTGTAGTGGTGGCAGGCGATGAGCCCCCACAGCTTGTCCCCGCGCAGTAGCGAGATGGACATCGAGGCGTGCACGCCCATGTTGTGCAGGTACTCGACGTGGATCGGCGAGACGCTGCGCAGGGCGGAGTAGGTGAGGTCCAGCGGGCGGCCGCTGACCGGGTGGTCGACCGGCTGCAGCGGCACCGGCGTGTACCCGACGTCGGAGATCAGCCGGATCCAGTTCTTCTCGTACAGCGCCCGCGCCTGCGCGGGGATGTCCGATGCCGGGTAGTGCAGGCCCAGGAACGAGTTGAGCCGCGGTGCCTTCCCCTCCGCCACGACCTCGCCGTTGAAGTCGGCGTCGTAGCGGTAGACCATCACCCGGTCGAAGCCGGTGAGGGTGCGCACGGCCCGGGCGGTGATGTCGTAGAGCTCCTGCAGGCTGGTGGCCCGGTCGAGCTCGCCGATCGTGCCGCGCACCGCCTGGTAGGTGTTCGGGAAGGAGAACGGCCGCGGGCCGTACGCGGGCTCGAGTTCCACCACCAGGCTGGTGAGCGGCGGGTCGGCGGCCGGCTCGCCGTGCTCGTCGGGCTCCGCCCGGCCGGGCTGGATGACCGCCCGGTGCAGCAGGGCGTCGACCGGCACGGGCCGGCCGTCGACGGTCAGGGCGATCTCCACCGGGTTGCGCTCCCGGAGGTCGCCGAAGGCGCTCGCCGACCGGACCACCGCGTCGGCGGCCGGCCCGCCCAGCACGTCGGACAGCGGTCGGCCGAGCGCCTGCTGCCAGGGCACGCCGGTGAGGTCGGCGAGGTTCTCCGACACCTGCTGGACCAGCCAGTCGGGATCGCTGACCGCGATGAGGACGCCGCGCGGCTGGATGCGGCCCGGGATGTGGATGGGTTCGCGCTCGCAGTTGGTGAGGTCGACCGGAGCCCCCGGATCCAGGAACTCGATGCCGCGATCGAGGTCGGTCACGCGTGCGCCCCCTGGACGCGTCCGGCGGGCCGGCACCACGCGGCGAGCTCCCGGAAGGTGTCGCGGGCGGAAGCGAGGACGCGCTCGACGTCGCCGCCGGCCGCCACGTGCGCCCGGACGACCCGGCGGTAGGCCGCCCACATGGCGCCGGTCTCCGGCCCGTACGGCGAGAAGGCGCGGATGCGCACGCCGGCCAGGCCGGGCAGGCCGGCCAGGTGCCGGTCGATGAAGGTGCCGCCGAGGGTGGAGCCCTCCAGCACGTAGAGCCGGCCCAAGGCCTCGTCCGTGCCGCCGACGGCGGGCAGCGCGGGCGTTGCCACCGTCGCGGGGGCGTCCAGCGCGGCGAGGTCCGCGGCGAACAGCCCGGCCCGGCGCCGGCGGGCCCAGCCGACCGTGCGGGCGTCGGCGGGGCGGCGGGCGGCCCACTCGTCCAGGCCCGCCTCGGCCGCCGTCCAGAAGCCGTGCATCAGCCCGAGCACCAGGGCGAGCCGGTCGCGGTTCAGCTCCGGGTCGAGCAGGTCCAGGGTGTCCTCGAGGGTCCGGTGCTCCTCGGCGGTCCCGGTGCGCAGCACGCGCAGCACGTCGTCGTCCCCGCTGCGGTGGTCCCGGTGCGCACCCGTCTCTCCCGCAGCCATCCGTACGAGCGTAGGCGACGGCCGGAAATCAGGGGCGGTGACAGCGTGAAGCCGGCGTCCTCGAGGGTGGCCGGCGCCGCGAGCACGCGGGACACCGGTCGACTTTCCGCGGAAACCCACCCCGGAGTTTCCGCGGAAAAGCTCCTCATACAGGGGTGAGAGCAGATCCCGGAAGTCCGGACAGCTGTCCCTGGCCCGGACGGGGGGAGGTGCCTAGCGTTCTGCGTGTCGGCGTCGTCCGCACCCGGGGAGGTCCCGTGCTGCTCTCCAAGGCCCTGCTCGCCGCCTCCCGCCGGCCCGCCCTGCGGCGGGCGGTCACCGGCACCCCGGCCACCCGCCGGGTGGTCGACCGGTTCGTGGCCGGGGAGTCCCTGGACGACGCGCTGGCCGCCGTCCGCTCGCTGACCTCCGACGGGATCGCGGTGACCCTCGACCACCTCGGCGAGGACGTCACCGACCGGGCCCAGGCGCGGCGCACCCGGGACGCCTACCTCGCCGCGCTCGAGGCGCTGGCCCCGCTCGGCCTCGGACCCGCCGCCGAGGTCTCGGTGAAGCTGTCGGCATTCGGCCAGGCGCTGCCCGACGGGCACGACCTCGCCCTCGAGCTGGTCCGCCCGGTCGTCGAGGCGGCCTCGGCCGCCGGTACGACGGTCACCCTCGACATGGAGGACCACCGCACCGTCGACGCCACCCTGGCCACGGTCGCCGAGCTGCGCAAGGAGCACCCGCAGACCGGCGCCGTCCTGCAGTCGATGCTCCACCGCACGGAGGACGACGCCAAGGCGCTCGCGGTGAGCGGCTCCCGGGTGCGGCTGGTGAAGGGCGCCTACGACGAACCCGAGACCGTCGCCCACCGGAGCCGGAAGGACGTCGACGCCGCGTACGCCCGCTGCCTGGAGATCCTGATGAGCGGGCCGGGGTACCCCATGGTCGGCTCGCACGACCCGGCGATGGTGCAGCGGGCGCACGAGCTGGCGGCGCAGCACTCGCGGGCCGCGGACACCTGGGAGGTGCAGATGCTCTACGGCATCCGCCCCGACGAGCAGCGCCGGCTGGCCGCCGCCGGCACCCGGGTCCGGGCCTACGTGCCCTACGGCGCCGACTGGTACGGGTACTTCATGCGCCGGCTGGCCGAGCGCCCGGCCAACGTCGCCTTCTTCCTCCGCTCGCTCACCACCCGCTCCTGAGAACGAGGTTCCCCATGGACGCCGTCACCCGTGTCCCGGCTCCGCGCAACGAGCCGGTGCTCACCTACGCCCCGGGCACCCCGGAGCGCGACCAGCTCCAGGCCCGGCTGGCCGAGCTCGCCGCCGCGCCGGTGGAGCTGACCAGCACGATCGGCGGCCGGCAGCGGATGGCCGCCGGCGAGCGGTTCGACGTCGTGCAGCCGCACCGGCACGCCGCCGTCCTCGGCACCGCGGCGCACGCCACGCACGGCGACGCCCAGGACGCCCTCCGGTGCGCCAAGGAGGCGGCGCCGGGCTGGCAGGACCTCTCCTTCGACGACCGCGCGGCGGTCTTCCTGCGCGCGGCCGACCTGCTGGCCGGCCCGTGGCGGCAGACCCTCAACGCGGCCACGATGCTCGGCCAGAGCAAGACCGCGCAGCAGGCCGAGATCGACAGCGCCTGCGAGCTGATCGACTTCTGGCGCTACAACGTGCACTTCGCGCGGCAGATCCTCGCCGAGCAGCCGGAGTCCTCGCCCGGCGTCTGGAACCGCACCGACCACCGGCCGCTCGAGGGCTTCGTCTACGCGATCACGCCGTTCAACTTCACCGCGATCGCGGGCAACCTTCCCACCGCGCCGGCGCTGATGGGCAACACCGTCGTCTGGAAGCCCGCGCCCACCCAGCAGTTCGCCGCGCACTTCCTTATGCGGCTGCTCGAGGAGGCCGGGCTCCCGCCGGGCGTCATCAACCTCGTGACCGGCGACGGGATCCCGGTCTCCGAGGTGGCGCTCGCCGACCGCGACCTCGCCGGCATCCACTTCACCGGCTCCACGCCGGTGTTCCAGCACCTGTGGCGGACGGTCGGGGAGAACATCGCGAACTACCGCGGCTACCCGCGGATCGTGGGGGAGACCGGCGGCAAGGACTTCGTCGTCGCCCACCCGTCGGCCGACGTCGACGTGCTGCGCACCGCGCTGGTCCGCGGCGCCTTCGAGTACCAGGGCCAGAAGTGCTCGGCGGCCTCCCGCGCCTACGTCCCGCGGTCGGTCTGGTCGCGGCTGAGGGACGACCTGGTCGCGACGACGGAGTCCCTGGAGATGGGCGACGTCACCGACCTCTCGAACTTCATGGGCGCGGTGATCGACCGGAAGTCCTTTTCGAAGCTCTCCGGCGTCCTGGACCGGGTGGACGACGACCCGGCGCTGTCGATCGTCGCCGGCGGCTCGGCCGACGACAGCGAGGGCTTCTTCGTGCGGCCGACGATCATCGAGGGCACCGACCCCGGCCACGAGGTGTTCACCACCGAGTACTTCGGCCCGGTGCTGGCGGTGCACGTCTACGACGACGCCGACTACGACGCGGTGCTGGCGCAGATGGAGTCCGCGGCGCCGTACGCGCTCACCGGCGCGGTCATCGCGCAGGACCGGGTGGCGATCGCGCACGCGCAGCGGTTCCTGCGGCAGGCGGCGGGCAACTTCTACGTCAACGACAAGCCCACCGGCGCCGTCGTCGGCCAGCAGCCCTTCGGCGGCGGGCGGGCCTCGGGCACCAACGACAAGGCCGGCGCCGCGCAGAACCTGCTGCGCTGGACCAGCAGCCGGTCGATCAAGGAGACGTTCGCGCCCGCGACCGACCACCGCTACCCGCACATGGCCTGACCCCGGGCCACGATCAGGTGACCTGATCCTGGCGTGTCCTCCCGCACGGTGGGCGGCGGGGGAGGACGCGCGGCGGTGCGGGAGGACGGCGTTCAGGCGGGTGCGGACGCCGGCCAGTGGACCAGGCCGTCGTCGGCGAGCACGGCGCCCGCGGCGGGCCGGTGGGGGCCGAGGCGACCGTCGGGCATCAGGTGCGCGACGGGGGTGTCCCGGGCCAGCACGGCGACGTCGGCGACCAGCCGGCGGTGGCAGCGCCACCAGACGCTCTCGCTGCACATCACCGCCACCGTCGCGCCGGTCGCCTCGGCGAGCACCTCGTCCAGCGCGGCGGCGAACTCCGGCGTGCGCGTGTGGGCGGCGTAGGCGGCGAACTGGGCGACCGTCCACCAGCCGTCGGCGACCGGCTCCTCGGGGGGCAGCCGCCGCCGGCCGCCCAGCCGTTCCTCCCACCGGTAGCCGATGCCGGCGGTGGGGAGCCACTGCTCGAGCGCCTCCCGCCGGACGTCGGGGTTGGTCCGGCTGCCGGGGAAGCGGCGCACGTCGACGACGAGGTCCACCCCCGCCGCGGTGAGGCGGGCGCCCAGCCGGGAGCGGTCCTCGGGGCCGTGGCCCACGGTCAGCAGCGGCACGGCTCCTGCCTACCCGAGCGCGGCCCGGCGTGCCCCGCCGGTCATGCTCGACGGGCACCGGGAGACGACGACGAGGGCGGAGTGACGTGGGCGGGGGAGCGGTGGACGTGCAGGGCCCCCTCTGGCGGTCCCGTGGGGTCCAGGCACTGGTCGGCGTCACGGCCCTGGGGTTCGTCAGCTACTTCCTCACCCTGGCGTCCCTGCCGACCTACGCCGTCGCCGGCGGCGCCCCGGAGAGCACCGCCGGGGTGGTCACGGCCGTCTTTCTCGGGGTCACCATCGCCGCGCAGGGCCTGATCCCCGGCCTGACGGCGCGGTTCGGCATCGGCCCGGTGTTCGCCGCCGGGCTGCTGGCCCTCGGGGTGCCGGCGCCCTTCTACGCGCTCGACGACGGCGTGGTCTGGATCGCCGCGCTGTCCGCGGTGCGGGGCACCGGGTTCGCGGTGATCACGGTCCTCGGCGCCACCCTGTCCGCGCGGGTGGCACCGCTGGAGCGGCGCGGCGAGTCGATCGGGCTGTACGGGTTGGCGATCGCGCTGCCCAACATGGCGGCGGTGCCGGCCGGGGTCGCCCTCGTGCTGGCCGGGCACGTCGGCTGGCTGTCGTGGCTGGCGGCGTCGCCGGTGCTGGGCCTGTTCTTCCTGCCGCTGCTGCTGCGGTCGGTGGACACCCGCGAGGAGCGCGGCCCGGCGGGCAACGCGCGGGCCGCCGTGCGCGCCGCCCTGGCGCCGTCGCTGGTGCTGCTCGTGGTGACGACGGCCGGCGGCGGGTTCCTCACGTTCCTCCCCATCGAGCGCCCCGACGGGCAGGTGGCCACCGTGGCCCTGCTGCTGTGGGGGCTGGCCGGCGCGGTCACCCGGTGGCGGATCGGCCTGCTCGCCGACCGGCTCGGAGCGCGGCTGCTGCTGCCGCTGTCGCTGCTGGTCGGCGCGGCGGGGCTGGCGGTCGCCGGGGTGGGCCTGTGGTGGGGCCCGGCGTGGGTGCTCGTGGGCGCCACCCTCTTCGGCGCCGGGTTCGGGGGCGCGCAGAACCTGACCCTGCTGCGGGCGTTCGCCCGGGCCGGCGAGCAGGGGACGACGACGGCCAGCGCGTTGTGGAACGCCTCCTTCGACGCCGGCACGGGGGCGGGGGCCCTGCTGCTCGGCTTCGCCTTCGGTGCCGTCGGCCTGCCCTGGACGCTGGTGCTGAGCGCCGTCGTCCTCGGCGCCGTGCTGCCGCTCGCCCGGGTCGCCGCCCGGCCCGCGGTGGTCCGGGGCTGACCCGGGTCAGCGGGGGCGGGCGGCGTGCAGCGACCGGATGAAGAGGATCTCCTCGCCGGACCGCCGCAACCAGGTCCGCAGCCCCTCCGGGTCGTCCCGGTTCGCGTCGCGCAGCTGGCCGAGCTTCAGCTGCCGGCTGCTGGCCTGCGCCCGCTGCGCGGTGGGCAGCGCGCGCCCCTCGGCCCGGGCGATGGCGGTCAGCCCCGCGCCCACGAACACCAGGTCGCGGATCTCCGTCAGCCCGCCGAGCAGCCGATCGGCGGCGGCGTCGTCGGACGCGGTCAGCGCGGTGAGCAGTTCGTCGGCGCGGCGGCGGCCCTCGGCGGCCGGGTCGGGCGTGGTCACCGCACCACTGTGCCCCGTCCGCGGGGACCGGGGCACGGCGGGGTGTGGACGACTCACGCGTCGCGGCGGCGCAGCACCAGGTAGCCGACGGCGAGGACGGCGGCGACCTCGGCGCAGAAGACCGCGAAGCCGGTCCACGGCTCGAGCAGGTTCGGGTTGAACGACACCGGGGTGGCGACCACCGAGCCCGCGTTGCCCGGCATCAGCTTCGTGGCCCACTCGCCCCAGGCGCCGGGCAGCAGCACCACCATGTTGCCGACCACCAGCAGCAGCGCGAGCACGATGGACAGCGCGGCCGCCGTGTGCCGGACGAGCAGGCCGACCGCGGCGGCGAACAGCCCGATCCCGGCCAGGTAGAGGCCGCTGCCCAGCAGCGAGCGGCGCACGCCGTCGTCGGTGAGCGCCAGGCCGATGCCCTCCCGCTCCAGGAACCAGTTCCCACCCAGGTAGCCGAGCACCGCGGTGACCGTGCCGACGACGAAGAGGGTCGCGGTGAGGACGACGGCCTTCGCCGCGAGCACCCGGCCGCGGTGCGGGGTGGCGGTGAGGGTCGCGCGGATCATGCCGGTGCCGTACTCGCCGGTGACGACGAGCGCACCGAGGACGATCGCGGTGATCTGGGCGACGGTCATGCCCCAGGTGACGAACGCGCCGGGGGCCTCGCCTGCGCTGCCGTCGGCGAGCTCCCGGGCGCTCACCGCGCACACCAGCACGGTGAGCCCCACGCCCAGCACGACCAGGGCCACGATCGACCAGGTGGTGGAGCGGACCGACCAGAACTTGAGCCACTCCGCATGCCGGGTGTCCCTGAAGCCGGGCCGGCGGACGCCGGGCACGTTGCTGTGCGGGTCGAGGGCGACGGTGTCGGTCATCGGGCTGCTCCGGTCGGGATCCGCTCGCGCGCGGCGTACTCGACGCTGGCGGCGGTGAGGGTCATGAAGGCGTCCTCGAGCGAGGAGCGGACGAGGGTCAGCTCGTGGAGGAGCAGCCCCTCCCGGCCGACCAGCTCCCCGATGCCGGCCGCCTCGCGGCCCTGCACGCGCAGCTCGTCGTCGACCGTGCCGACCCCGAGCCCGTCGCGGCGCAGCACCTCGGCCACCTCGGCCCGCTGGGGACTGCGCACCCGCACGTAGGAGGCCGCGTGCTCGGCGATGAAGTCGGGCATCGAGCAGTCGGCCAGCACGCGACCGCGGCCGATGACCACCAGGTGGTCGGCGGTAAGCGCCATCTCGCTCATCAGGTGGCTGGAGAGGAAGACGGTGCGGCCCTCGGCGGCGAGCTCCCGGGTCAGCGTGCGGACCCAGCGGATGCCCTCGGGGTCCAGGCCGTTGACCGGCTCGTCGAGGACGACGACCGGCGGATCGCCCAGCAGGGCGACGGCGATGCCGAGGCGCTGGCCCATGCCGAGGGAGAAGCGGCCCACCCGCTGTCCGGCGACGTCGGTGAGCCCGACCAGGTCGAGCACCTCGTCGACGCGGCGCACCGGCAGCCCGTTGCTCGCGGCCATCCAGCGCAGGTGGTCGCGGGCGGAGCGGCCCGGGTGCACCGCCCGGGCCTCCAGCAGCGCCCCGACCTGCCGCAGCGGCGCGGGGAAGTCGGCGTAGCTGCGGCCGTGGACGGTGACGCGGCCGGCGGTCGGCCGGTCCAGGCCGAGGAGCATGCGCATCGTCGTCGACTTGCCGGCGCCGTTGGGGCCGAGGAAGCCGGTGACCCGGCCGGGGTGGACGGCGAACGAGACGGCGTCGACGGCGGTGCGGTCGCCGTATTTCTTGGTGAGCTCCCGCGCCTCGATCATCGCGGAGCTCCCGGGAGCGGTGGGAAGGTCATGCGGCAACCCTGGCGGCACCGGGTCCCCGGCGACATCGGGGAGCGCCCTGACCCGACCCTGAACCGTCCCCGAGGACGTCAGGCGCTGCGGGGCAGAGAAGTTCCCGGCCGCAGCTCGCGACGCAGCGCCCGGGCGGCCGCCTGGCCGGCCCGGTTGGCACCGATCGTGCTGGCCGAGGGGCCGTAGCCGACCAGGTGCAGCCGGGGCTCCCCGGCGACCTGCGTGCCCTCCATCCGGAAGCCCTCGCCGGGTCCGCGCAGCCGCAGCGGGGCGAGGTGGCCGACTGCCGCGCGGAAGCCGGTGGCCCACAGGATCACCTCGGCGGGCTGGAACCGGCCCTCCTGCCCGTCCGCGGCGCTCCAGACCACGCCGTCGGCGGTGATGCGGTCGAACATCGGCAGCCGCTCGAGGACCCCCCGGTCCAGGCCGTCGCGCACGTACGGGGTGGAGACCAGCAGCCCGGTCACCCCGACGACGCTGCCGGGGCGTCGTCCCTCGCGCACCGCCTGCTCGACCTTCGCGACGACCTCGCGGCCGACGTCCTCGTCGAACGGGCCCTCCCGGAAGACGGGCGGGCGGCGGGTGACCCAGGTCGTGGAGGTGACGCGGGAGATCTCGGCGAGCAGCTGGGTGGCGGAGGCGCCGCCGCCCACGACGACGACGTGCTGCCCGCGGAACTCCTCGGCGGACCGGTAGTCGACGGTGTGCAGTTGGCGGCCGCGGAACAGCTCCTGGCCCGGGTAGCGCGGGACGAACGGGCGGGTCCAGGTGCCGGTGGCGTTCACGATCGCGCGCGCGGTCCAGCTCCCGCGGTCGGTCTCGACGGCGAAGCGGCCGTCCGCGGTGCGCCGCACGGCGGCCACCGTCACCGGGCGCACGACGGGCAGGTCGAACCGGCGCTCGTACTCGGCGAAGTAGGCCGGCACCGTCGCCACGGCCGGCGCGGCGACGTCCGAGCGCGGAAAGGGCAGGCCGGGCAGGTCGTGCACCCGGTGGGTGGTGCCGAGGGTGAGCGAGGGCCAGCGGTGCCGCCACGCCCCGCCGGGAGCCGGCTCCCCGTCGAGCACCACGAAGCCGGTGCCGCGCTCGAACCCCTGCCGGGCCAGGGCCCACGCGGTGGACAGGCCGGCCTGTCCCGCGCCGATGACGACCACGTCGACGTCGCGGGGGAGGGGCGTACCGGTCACACCGGCACCAACCAGCCGCCGGCCGGCGACCTTCCCCGGCCTCCGCGGCGGTCGTTCGCGCGGACCGGTCGGTACCCGTTCCCTGCATACCGACCGGCCGGTATGGTGCGCGTCCGATCACCGATCGACGGGAAACATTGCACCATGCCCAGGCCGCACCGCGCAGACGACACGGCCGTGCCGCTGGCCGAACGGTGGTTCGTCGCGGTCGAGGTGGACGAGCCCCGCCGCGCCGCCCGGCCGGAGTTCGGCGCCGGGGAGCGACTGGACGATCCCGGGCTGGCGCAACTGGACCGCGCCGGACGGCGGGGGCTGCGGACGGCGGTGCTGACGCGGGACCCGGAGCGGGGTGCGGGCGACGCCGGCTGGCCGGTGGACCGGTGGCTGCGCTGCGACACGGAGGACCCCACGGCGATCGTCGCCGCGGTGCGGTCGCTGGGCGGGGAGATCGCGGCGGTCACCAGCGCCGTCGACGGCTTCGCCGGCCCGGCCGCCACGGTCGCCCGGCTGCTGGGTCTCCGGGGGCCGACCCCCGGCTCCGCGGCACTGGCCCACGACGCGGCCGCCGTGCGCACCGCGCTTTCGGCGGCCGGCGCGACCGACGTCGACTGGTCCGAGATCCCGGCCGGGGCGGCGGTCACCTCGCCGGTCGGGTACCCGTGCGTCATCCAGCCGGTGGACGCCGGGGCCGGCTGCGGCGCGGGTCTGGTCGCCGGCGATGCCGAACTGCGGGCGCTCGCCGAGCGGCACCTGACCGGTGGCCGCCACGGGCGTGACGGGCGGTCCGGGCGCCGGCTGGTCGTGGAGCGGCACGTCCCGGGCCGGCGCTACGCCGCGGACGGGTTCGTCGACGAGCGCGGCCCCGTCGTCCTCGCCTGGTCCGAGCTGATCATGGCGCCGCCGCCGTACGTCACGGAGCTCGCCCTCACGGTCACCACGCGGCCGCCGCCCGCGGACGCCGCCGACCACGTCGGCGCCTGGCTGGCCGCCCTGGGGTACGACTTCGGGCCGTTCCACCTGGAGTTCGTCGTCGGTCCGAGCGGCCCCCGGTTCGCCGCGCTGCACCCGCGGCCGGCCGTCGCCGGTGCCCGCGAGTGCGTCGACCAGGTGAGCGGCGTGGACACCGCCGACCTGGGCGTCGCCCGGCTGCTCGGCGAGCCCCCGGGCCCGGTGGCGTCGCGCGTGGGGGCCGGCGCGCTCATGCACCTGTCCTCGCACACCGCCGGGCGGGTGCGGGCGGTGTCGGGCGTCCGGGAGGCCGGGGGCATCGCGGGGGTGCTCGCGGCGGAGGTGGTCGCCGACCTGGGCAGCGACGCCGCGCCGCCGACCTGCAGCCGGGATCACCTGGGGTGCGTCGTCGCGATCGGCGAGACCCCCGAGCAGGCCCGGCGGCGGGCCGTCGCCGCGCTCGACCGCATCCGCGTGGAGATCGACCAGCTCCTCCCGGCCTGAAAGCCCCGGTTCCGGCACCTCAGCGGGCCGTTGCGCGTGATCAATCCGTGACCGTTTGGGCTTGCGGATTGTGCACGACTTACCCCTAGAGTTCCGGCTCATGTGCGCCAGATCACTTTTCCCCCGTGCGGGGGGCCGCGGGTGCTGACGGTCAGTCGCAGGCCCCTCGTTCCCCGGACGACAGTCCCCGCGCCCCGGTCCGGGCCCGCACCCGCGGCGGCGTCCCGCGCCGGGCGGGAGAGCCGCCCGTGCTGAACATCGACTCCCTCCACGTGACCTACGGCGGTGCCGTCCAGGCCGTGCGCGGGGTGACCATGGAGGTTCCCGACGGCAAGGTCGTCGCCGTCCTGGGCAGCAACGGCGCCGGGAAGACGACGCTGCTGCGCACCATCTCCGGCACGCTCCGGCTCCACCGCGGCAAGGTGGAGGCCGGGACCGTGCACTTCGACGGAACCGATCTCGTCGGCCGGGACGCGGCCCAGGCCGTCCGGCTCGGCCTCGTGCAGGTGCCGGAGGGGCGGCGCATCTTCGGCCGCCTCACGGTGGAGGAGAACCTCCGCGCCGGCGGGATGGGCAACAAGGACAAGACGGCCAAGGCGAAGGCCCAGGACCGCGTCTACGACATGTTCCCCGTGCTCAAGGAGCGCAGCTCGCAGCGCGGCGCGCTGCTGTCCGGTGGTGAGCAGCAGATGCTCGCCATCGGCCGGGCGCTGATGGCCAGCCCCAAGCTGCTCCTGCTCGACGAGCCCTCGCTCGGGCTGGCGCCGCGCATCATCGGGCAGATCGGCGAGGTCATCGCCGAGATCAACCGGCAGGGGACCTCGGTCTTGCTCGTCGAGCAGAACGCGACCATGGCGCTCGGCGTGGCCGACCTGGCCTACGTGCTCGACGTCGGTGAGGTGTCCCTCTCCGGCGATGCGCGGCAGCTGGCGCAGACCGACGAGGTGCAGCGGCTGTACCTCGGTCACGACGGCGGCGACACCGGCGAGAAGCGGGTGCGCACGGCGTCGGGCAAGAAGCTGTCCCGGTGGACGGCATGAGCGCCCCGCACGCCGCCGGGTCGGAGGTCCGGTCGGACATCCCACCGGTCGAGGTCGACAACGTGAGCGTCCGGTTCGGGGCGATCAACGCGCTGTCGGAGGTGTCCTTCACGGTCGTGCCCGGCTCGATCCACGCGATCATCGGGCCCAACGGCGCGGGCAAGTCGACGATGTTCAACGTCCTCTCCGGTGTCTACAAGGCCGCCGAGGGCCAGGTGCGCTTCGGTGAGCACCGGTTGGATCAGATGCGGCCGTACAAGATCGCCGGCATCGGGGTGGCGCGGGCGTTCCAGAACATCGCCCTCTCCGGCACCCAGTCGGTGGCCGAGAACCTGATGCTGGGCCGCCACCACCTGACCAAGGCGGGCTTCCTCGCCGCCGGCCTGCGGCTTCCCCGGGCGACGCGGGAGGGGAAGATCCACGGCGCGCGCGTGGCCGAGATCGCCGACTTCCTCGAGCTCGGGGACAAGCTGCACACGCCCGTCGGCGTCCTCTCCTACGGCGACCAGAAGCGGGTGGAGGTGGCTCGGGCGCTGTGCACCGAGCCGCGGCTGCTCCTGCTCGACGAGCCGGTGGCCGGCATGAACGCCGAGGAGACCGACCGGATGGCCGACGCCATCCTCGAGATCCGTTCGGCGCTCGGGATCTCCGTCGTCCTCGTCGAGCACGACATGGGGATGGTCATGTCGCTGGCCGACCGAGTCACCGTCCTGGACTTCGGTCGCCGGATCGCCGACGGCACCCCCGCCGAGGTGCAGGCCGACCCCGAGGTGATCCGCGCCTACCTCGGTTCCGGTGACGAGGAGAACCCCTCCGAAGCCGCCGCTCACCACCACCCCTCCGACACACCTGGGGCGACCTCGTGACGCAGTTCCTCTCCCTGCTCCTGAACGGGATCTCCCTCGGAGCCCTCTACGCCCTCATCGCCCTCGGCTTCGTGATCATCTTCAAGTCCAGCGAGGTCGTGAGCTTCACGCACGGCTCGCTGCTGCTGCTGGGCGCCTACTCCATCGCGCGGCTGTCGGACTCGATCGGGTTCCTGCCGGCCGTCCTGGTGGGCATCCTGATCACGGCGGTCGCGGCGTTCGTCATCGAGCGCCTGATCATCAACCGGCTCCGCGGTGCGGCGGTGATCAGCCTGGCCATCGTCACCATCGGCGTCGACATCATCCTGCTCACCGAGCTGATCCGGCGGATCGGCTCGGACATCCTGAACGTGCCGCACCCGTGGGGCGGGGAGTCGTTCCGGGTCGGGAGCATCGGGCTCAGCCAGAACCGGCTGATCGCCTTCCTCGTCGCGGCGGTCCTCATCGCCCTGTTCTTCGCGGCCTTCAAGTACTCCAGCTGGGGCATCGCGATGCGGGCGTCGGCGGAGGACGGCGAGACGGCCGCGCTGATGGGCATCCGGCAGGGGCGGGTCTCCGCGCTGGCCTGGGTGGTCGCCGGCGTGCTGGCCGCCGTCGCGGCGTTGTTCCTCGTCGGTTCGCCCACCCCGGGTGTCAGCCCGACGGCCTACGCCGTCGCGCTGCGGGCCTTCCCGGCGGCGATCCTCGGCGGTCTCGACTCGACGGGGGGCGCGCTCGTGGGCGGGCTCCTCATCGGCATCGCCGAGGCGATGGCGGCCGGGTACCAGGACCAGCTGCTCTTCCTCGGCCGCGGCTTCAGCGCCGTCGTGCCCTTCATCGTGATGATCGCGGTGCTCATGTTCCGGCCCTCCGGCCTGTTCGGGACCAAGGAGCTGACCCGTGTCTGAGTCGACGATGACGGCGGCCCAGGGGGCGCACCGGTCGGGCGTCGATGCGGAGTCGGCCGGTGGTGGCGGGTCCCGGTTGCGGTCGCTGCTGCGGCCGCTGCTGCTGGTCGCGTTCCTGGTGGTCCTGCTGGCGCTGCCGCTCTACGTGGAGGAGTTCTGGCTGCGCACGGGGTTCGCCGCCTTCGGCGCGATCGTCGGCGCGATCGGCCTGAACCTGCTCGTGGGCACCAGCGGCCAGCTCTCCCTCGCCCACGCCTTCTTCCTCGCCGTGGGGGCGGTCAGCTACGTGTACGTCTCCGGCGAGCCGGGCGGGCTCGGCGTCGCCGAGCTCGGCGGTCTGGGCCTGCCGCCGATCATCGGCATGATCGTGGGCGTCCTCCTGGCCGGCCTGGCGGGGCTGATCTTCAGCCCGCTGGCGGCCCGGCTGCGGGGGATCTACCTCGGCGTGGCATCGCTGGCGCTGGTCTTCATCGGCATCCACGTGCTCAACAGCTGGACCGAGGTCACCGGCGGCTTCAACGGGCGGGCGGCGCCGAGCTTCTCCCTCTTCGGGTTCACCTTCGGCAACCGGGATCCCGAGCTGTACGTCCTGGGCGTGCCGTTCCGGGAGGCGGAACGGCTCTGGTACCTCGGGCTCGTCCTGGCGCTGGCCGCCTACCTGTTCGCCCGCAACCTGCTGCGCAGCCGCCCGGGCCGGGCCCTGCAGACGCAGCGGGACAGCGAGGTCGCGGCGTCGGTGATGGGCGTCAACGTGCAGGGCTACAAGGCCAGGATCTTCCTGGTCAGCTCCATGTACGCCGGGCTGGCCGGGGTCATGTACGCCCTGTCCATCGGCAGCATCGCGCCGGAGTCCTTCGGCCTCGAGCTCTCCATCCTGTACCTCGCCATGATCGTCCTGGGCGGGCTCGGCTCGGTGAACGGTGCGGTGCTGGGGGCGATCTTCGTGAGCGCGCTGCCGCTGGTCTTCCAGCGGTACGCCGACCTGATCCCCTTCGTGGGCCGGGGCGAAGGGCTGGCGGCCGGCGAGGCGGCCCGGTTCCTGTTCGGCGCCGCCATCGTCCTGGTGATCCTCTTCGAGCCCGCCGGCCTCGCCGGCATCGCCAACCGCATCTTCGGCCGGTTCCGCCGCCGACCGGGGGGACGCCTCACCCAGCGCCCCCCCGACACACCCAGCAGTTCCAGCGAGCCCACTCCGTCCCACCCACCAGCCCAAGGGAGCACCACGTGAGACTCAGCAAGCGTTCGACCGGCGCCACGATGCTGGCCGCCAGCTTCGTCCTTGCCGCCACCGGCTGCAGCACCAAGGCGCCGGAGTCGTCGGGGGGCGGCGGGGCAGCGGCCGCCGGCGACGTCGCCACCGACGTCGGGGTCGAGGGCGAGACGATCAACCTCGGCGTGCTCACCGACCTGACCGGTGTCTTCGCCGCGCTCGGCAACGACATCACCAACGCCAACAGCCTGTTCTGGCAGAACAACCAGGTCTGCGACACGTACGACGTCACCCTCGACATCCAGGACACCGGGTACGTCCCGCAGCAGGGTGTCGCGCTGTACAGCGGGATGCAGGACAGCATCCTGGCCATGCAGCAGACGATCGGGTCGCCGATCAACACCGCGCTGGCACCGGAGTACGAGTCCGACCAGATCGTCAACTTCCCCTCCGCCTGGTCGAAGACGCTGACCGAGATCCCGGGCACGGGTGTCGTGGGCGCCACCTACGACGTCGAGATCGCCAACGGCTACGACTACCTGTTCCGGGAGGGGCTCCTCCAGGAGGGCGACACCGTCGGCCACATCTACTTCGAGGGCGAGTACGGCGCCAACGGGGTCGAGGGCACCCGGGCGGTCGCCGAGGCCAAGGGCCTCGAGGTGATCGAGGCGCAGATCAAGGCGACGGACCAGGACATGAGCGCCCAGATCACCCAGTTCAACTCGGCCGGCGTCGACCTCATCGCGCTGACCGTGGCCCCGGGGCAGACAGCCTCGGTCGCGACCGTCGCCGCGGCGCAGGGGCTGGACGTGCCGATCCTGGGCAGCAACCCGGTCTTCGCGCCCGGCCTGCTCGAGGGCCCGGCCGCCGAGTGGCTGAAGACCCACCTGTACGTGGCCTCGCCGGTGTCGTCCTTCGACGCCCACCCGGAGCTGCTCCAGCAGTACCAGGAGGCCTACCCCGACGCCGTCCCGAGCCTGGGCGTCGTCGTCGGGTTCGGTATGAGCGAGATGATGAAGCAGGTGCTCGACGCCGCCTGCGAGAACGGCGACCTAACCCGTGAGGGCGTCCTGACCGCCTTCCAGGAGCTGGAGGAGGTCGACACCGGCGGTCTCGTCGTCCCGATCCGCGGCTTCGAGGTGGGCCAGTCGCCCAGCCTGGAGAGCTTCATCCTCCAGCCGGCCGACGTGCCCGGCGGCGCCACCGTCCTCGAGGACGCCTTCGAGGGCGAGTTCGCGGCGGACATCGCCGGCTGACCCTGCGGTACCGGCGGCGCCCCCTCCCACCCACGTGGGAGGGGGC